>JAFEGP010000029.1 GCA_018239815.1 Verrucomicrobiota bacterium
TTACGGCGCAAAGGATAAAAAAAGCAAACGGATGTGCCTTATCAAAAACTAGCCAATACTGAGCTCGTTGCCCTCCTTGAAGAAAAGCATCGATCCCACACAAAGTATTTTGCAAACCTTGACCGTAAAACCATGGCGTCACATGAGGGAGAGATAGCCAGTGACGTACTAACCCTGCATGTTCTTGATCCACATGCTTAAAATGAAGAGAAAGTTTCATATGATTATTGATTCAATAAGGCTGTGTAATTCTTAAGCACCACTGCATTTGCAGCGCGCCCCACCCGTCGTGTTGCCTGTTTTGTTACAAACTTGATCCATCTACCAGGCAATAAACGCATAAATTGATCATGTAACCACACAGTAAGGTTTTTTTTATGGCCTTCTGTCATATTTTTTGCAAAGTTACGGCCTAATTTTTGATTCTGCTCCACATACTTTCTTAATTGTTTCTCATATTGAGAGAATGCCTGGGCATAATCGCCTTTAGCAAGAGCTAATTCCCCAGCTAAAACATAAGCTCCAACTAATGCTAAACTCGTTCCTTGCCCAGATACAGGTGAAGGGCAATAGCCAGCGTCTCCTACTAATGCCACGCGACCGTCTGACCAATGACTCATACAAATCTGGGCAATGGAATCAAAATAAAAATCTTTAGACTGTTTCATAGCAGCAAGTAATTTAGGCACTTCCCACCCTACTCTCACATAAACCTCTGACAAGAGCTGTTGTTGCTTTTGCACATCACGTATATCAAAACGTAAAGCTTGTGAAGCAAAAAGAAAAGCTGCTTTCGCATCTTGATCTTTGCTTGGACTATACAGATTAACCAGCTTCGTTGAATCCGCATATTCCATTTCCCAACGGTGTAAACCTAAAGCATTGGGGACAGAAAAAATAGAAATATAAAGCCCTAGCTCTTTAGCAAAACAAGAATCATGTCCAAATACCAGTTTTCTTACTGTAGAATGTAGTCCATCCGCTCCAATAACAAGATCAAACTGCTGTGGCGCATGGTTTTCAAATTCCACTTCTACACCTTCGTGTCCTTGAGAGATCGCAACCACAGAATCATTAAATAAACAAGTCATCCCTTCTATTTGTTGTGCAAGAATACGACACAGATCTCCTCGGATGATTTCTAAGTCCTGAGAAATACGTAGATTAAAAGTATCTCCATTCATTTGGGCAATCTCTTGACCAAATTTATCTACAACAGAAGCGCCTAACATATTGGTTTGCAAGTCTTTGACTCGACCATACAGTCCCATATATTTCACAACTTCTAAAGCAACTCCCCGGATATCTACTTTATAACCTCCTATGCGAAGGGAAGGAGAGCGCTCAACAAGCGTGGGTGAAAAACCATAATAACGCAGCCAGTAAGCTAAAGTAAGACCTGCAGGCCCTGCACCAGAAATTAGGATCCGTTGATTCCTCATAACAACAAGCGCCTTTTACCACTTAGAAAAGAGGTCTGCTCTATGTAAAGCTTCTTAACTCACGAAGTAGAGTGCTGAATATCTGGAATTTGTGCTAAAGCACGCACTAACGTCTGTACCGCTTGAGCATTGACTCCGCCCAAATTAATACGACCATCTTCAGTTAAATAAATCCCGTACTTTTTCTTTAAGGTCTCCACTTGATAAGAGGAAATCCCCACAAAAGCAAACATACCTTTTTGTTCTAAAAGATATGAAAAATTAGAAATATCCTGCTTAAGATGCAGACTTAATTCTGAAACAAGCAGCTGACGCATTGAGGCAATGCGTTGACGCACTTCTTGCAATTCTTTTTCCCACAAAGCTTTCAATTCTTTGGTTTGTAAAAGTGTTTTAATCACTCTTGCCCCGTGGCAGGGAGGATTGGAATAAGCTCTGCGAGCAATCACTTTTATGCGACTTAGAACAATCTCTGCTTGTGTAGGGGAAGCACACACCATAAATAAAGCTCCAACCCTTTCTGCATAGACACCAAAAGTTTTAGAATGGGAAACAGCTACAGCGCAACTCACTCCTTCCTGCACAAATAAACGAATAGGCCAAACATCCTCTTCCAACCCCTCTCCAAATCCTTGATAAGCCAGATCAAAAACAACAAAGAGTTGATGACGTTGAATAAGTCTTAAGATTTCTTTCCATTCATCCTTAGAAAAATCACAACCAGTAGGGTTATGGCACGAAGCTTGTAAAAGCAAAGCGCTGCCCGCTTGCATCTTACTAATCTGTTCGCACAACTGCGCAAAATTAATGCGATGTGTATGAAAATCGAAATAAGGAAAAGACCGAATCTGAAAACCAACAGTTGTAAAAATATTTTGATGATTACCCCAGGTTGGCTCTCCTAAGTATAACGTATTTAGCCCAGCATGAGAGAGTATTTCAGCGGTTAACCGCAACGCTCCTGTTCCGCCTACGGCCTGCATTCCACAAATACGAGATAAGTCAGCTTGGCCAAAAACAAGCTGTTGCGTGGCTTTAAGATAGTCTGCTTCTCCAGCAATAGGTAGATACTCTTTGTTTTTTTCTTGGCTAAAGAGCACTCTTTCAGCTTCCTTAACACTAGGGAAAATATAGGGTTGTAAGTCATTTTGACGATAAGTCCCTACGCTAGCGTTGAGCTTATCAGATCGAGAGTCAGCGGCAAAAGCAAGGTTGATCCCCAAAATCGGATCGGGGGGCGCTTGAACAACGTTTTTTAAGAAATCCATAGCAAAACATGCTAGCACACTCCTGAGAAATCAAGCTAGCATCGTTTTTTTAAAAATTTTAATTTAAAACCGCAAAATTTAATTTTTTTCTTAATAGTCAAAAGCCTTGCATTTTCTAGTATTGAGAAAACCTCAAAACATGTTAAAATCTTCTCACTAGATGGATGAAAGTAGGAGAGTTCCTATTTCCATGCATGGGGGGCGTTAGCTCAGCTGGTAGAGCGCAACAATGGCATTGTTGAGGCCAACGGTTCGACTCCGTTACGCTCCATATTTTTTGCACATGACTTCTTCTGTATCAATTTAATTCCTACCCATGCAAAAATAAATTTAACAACTTCGGGTGACTGGAATGCAAAAACGTCTTCTTATTAATCTTTTGGTGTTTGTTGCCATGGGATTAGGCCTGTTTACAGGTTGGCTGCATTTGCCATGGTTGGACGCTTCTGCTGATTTTGTGTCTTCCATTTTCTTACGTTTATTGCAGCTAATCAGTCTACCTATCATTTTTTTTGCAATTACAGCCACCTTGTCAGGCATGCAAAGCTTTGCTGAAGTGAAGCAAATGGGTAAACGGGTACTAGGTTATACAGTTCTTACAACTATCCTTGCTGCATCTGTTGCCTTATCTCTTTTCTTAATTATCGACCCTGTTTCGCAAGCCTCGAAATTAGAAGTGACTGCAGAAACTTCTGTACAACAAGCTTCTTACCTTTCCTTGCTAACACAAATGATTCCTGATAACTTTGTGGAAGCTTTTGCAAAAGGCAATGTTATAGGTATCGTTTTTATGGCTATTGCTTTAGGCATTGGAATGCTTTTCCTTCCCAGCTCACAAAGACAAACCCTTCATCAGTTTTTTGCGAGTATCTTTGCTCTTTTATTGAAGTTAACAGGTGCTCTTATCACCTGCATGCCTGTTGCAATCTGGGCATTTGTAGCTCTACTTGTGAAAGAGTTCCAACACAATTACGAAAATCTCCATCACCTGTGGTATTACCTACTCTGCGTTGTGGGAGCTAACCTAATCCAAGGAATCGTTGTCCTTCCTGCTCTTTTAAAATGGAAAGGTATTCCTCCTCTTAAGGCATTCCGAGCTATGTCTCCTGCCCTAAGCATGGCCTTCTTCTCTAAATCGTCTAATGCTACGCTGCCATTGACGATGCAAAACATCGAAACTCGCGCTAAAGTCAGCAAAAAAATCTCTAGCTTTTCTTTACCCCTTTGCACTGTCATCAATATGAATGGCTGCGCAGCTTTTATTCTTATTTCAACGTTGTTTGTAGCTTCTAGCTATGGGCACAGTTTTGGCGCTTTTGATTATTTATGCTGGATTCTTATTGCCACCCTAGCTGCTATTGGCAATGCGGGTGTGCCTATGGGCTGTTTTTTCTTAACTAGCGCGTTACTTATTGGCATGGATGTTCCGCTATATATGATGGGGCTTATCCTACCTTTCTATACGATTTTGGATATGATCGAAACGGCTCTTAACGTATGGTCTGATTCCTGCGTTGTCATGGTTGTAGATAAAGAGTTAGCTACTGAACCCCTTCCCGTAGAAAGCTCTCAAAGTCTGGCTTAAGTCTGCACGTTTAGCAATATGAATTGGGCAATTAGGCAGGCTGCGAAAAAACCTCTTCCCGTAACCTTTTTTGATTAAACGACGGTCTAAGCAGATGATACTGCCTCGATCATTTTTATGCCGAATCAACCGCCCAAAGCCCTGACGGAATTTGACAATTGCTTGCGGCAAAGCATACTCAAAAAATGCACTGCCTCCTTCTTGAGAAATCTTCTCGCTTCTTGCTTGAAATAAAGGATCCGACGGAGATTTAAAAGGTAATCTCATTAGCATGACAAGACGCAAATTTTCTCCTACAACATCCACACCTTCCCAAAATGAATCCGTACCAAAAAGCACAGCGCGAGGAGTCGTTCGATAAGCTTCTAGAAGTTCATGCCGTTCCAACTCTCCTTGAGAAAAAAGTATAAAGCCTCCATCCAGCAATTTTTGCTGTAACAACATCTGGCATTCTTTCAACATTGTATAAGAGGTAAACAATACAAAGGCATGTCCTCCGCTGCAACATAAGGCCTCATAGATCCATGAAGAGGCTTGCTGCAAAAATTCCGGATGATCTGGATCAGGCAGATCTTCTGGAATAGCAAACAAAGCTTGCTGACTATAGTCAAAAGGACTCTCAAACATATATTGCTGTGATTGCTCAATGCCTAAACGACGACAGAGATAACCAAAATCCTTAGAAGCTGTCAGTGTGGCACTACATAAAACTATTGTCTTGAGCTTACTAAATAATTGTTCTTTCAAAAAAGGCGCGATATCTAGACTTGCTGAAACTAAACTTCCTTGTTCTATCCACCTTACTTCATTAGGGCTCAAAGCTTGGTACACCCAAGCATGCATAAAAGCAAAACATTGCTGCAAACGCGCCGAAAGAGAGCTGACTTCATTTTTAATCTCTTTTTCTAACTGGAGCTGAGAGACTAAATCTAAAAATGCCTTGCCTTCATCGCAAGTGTGTTGAACTAATCTGCCTAATTCTTCCTGCCAAAGAGATCCACTACGTATAGCTTCCGTCACACGGATATTTTCTTCCTGATTTTCGATCCAGCGAAAACAACGATCCAGCACATCCAAAAGCTCACGTCGCTTTAAAGGCAAATGTAAAGCCAAAAGATCCTCTTGTCGCGATAACATCGTATCTTTGACCATGCGTAATATAAGTTTCATTAACACTTTGCGACTCATAGATGTAGCAAAATGTTCTGTGGCAACCTCTTCTAAATGATGAGCCTCATCAACAATCACGCGATCATAATCTGGGAGCACTGAAAATTGACCTTGACTGCTACGCCTTAAAGCAAGATCTGCTAAAAGCAAATGATGGTTAACAACAATTATCTGTGCTGATTCTGCCGCACGTCTTTGCTTAAAATAGGGACACTTTTGGTAAAAAGGACAGGAGCCATGCGTACAACTATCATAGTCCGCATAAGTCTCATGCAAACCCTCAGCTTCTTTTTTTAAGCACGTAAAATGCCGCATCCCCTTAAGTAAAATGACTTTAATTTGCGCATTTAGTCGATTTAATAAAAAGGGGAGATCTTTTTCAACTAACTGTTGTTGTAACGAGATCGTATGTGTAGAAATAACTGTGCATTCTTGATGTTTTTGAGCCCAGAGAATTGCAGGCAACAGATAGGCAAATGTTTTGCCTATCCCTGTGCCCGCTTCAATCAAAACAGTCTGCTGATCTTCATAAGCCTGTACAACAGCAAGACGCATGGCCTCTTGCCCAGGGCGATCTTCGAAATTAGGAAACAGCTCATTCAGTTTCAAGGAGATCTAAAAATGCTTTTAACTGCTTAGAACGAATTGGATGGCGCATCTTACGCAAAGCTTTTGCTTCGATCTGACGGATACGCTCACGCGTCACATTAAAGGCAACACCCACTTCTTCTAGTGTCTTAGGTTTTCCATCAAGCAATCCAAAACGCTGAATCAAAACTATGCGCTCTCTTTCCGTAAGAGTTGTTAGCACTTCATTCATCTTATCTTTTAAGATGGAATATCCTGTTGCTTCAGCTGGAGATTCAACGCCCGTATCTTCTAAGAAATCGCCAAACTGACTCTCCCCGCCTTCTCCCACTTCAGCTTGCAGAGAAATTGGATGCTGAGCAATTTTATAAATCTCACGCACACGTTCAGCTGTGATGCCTAATTCAATCGCTAATTCCTCAGGTGTAGGCTCTCTTCCTGTTTCCATCATGAGCTTTTTAGCTCCACGTAAGACTTTATTAATCGTCTCAATCATGTGAACAGGAATACGAATTGTACGCGCTTGGTCAGCAATAGCTCGTGTAACAGCTTGACGAATCCACCATGTGGCATAAGTAGAAAATTTATAACCACGTCGATATTCAAACTTTTCTACAGCTTTCATAAGCCCCATATTCCCTTCTTGGATCAAATCCAAAAAGGAGAGGCCTCTATTTGTATATTTTTTAGCGATAGAGATCACTAGACGCAGATTAGACTCTACCATCTCGCGCTTTGCTTCCTGACTTTTATCCATCCAGCGTTGCAACATGCGCACGTCTTTTTTAAACTCATCCAAAGTGCGTCCCGCTGCAATTTCTCTTTTCTCTAAGCGACGTCTTGCTGCTGCCAATTTTGCCGCTGCAAATTTATTTTTTTCAGCACGGCCTGCGAGTTCCTGCGTTTCCTTTTCTAACTCTAAGAATCGATCATAGGCGCGGAACACTACCTCAGCAAAATCATCAGTCACATTAGGACGACAATGGAAACGACCTAGATAAGCTTGAGTTCTAATACGACATTTTTCTAGATCATCTTGTAAGCGTGTCTTTTCTTCTTTTTTCAGCTTGGGATCTCTTAAAAGGATAAGTAATGATTTGAGTTTCTCATCCTCTTGAGTTAGCAATTGAGCCAATTTTGGCAAAAGCTTAAAATAAATATTTTTATCTTCAACTTCTTTTTCGGAGACAATTTTATCAAAACGATCCTTACCAGAAATCAAATACCCGATAATTGCAATGGCTTCTTTTGTCGAATAGCGAAATCTCATGATGATGCGTTCAATCTGAGCTTGCGCTTTTTCAATACGTTTGGATATTTCGACTTCTTCTTCACGTGTAAGAAGCGGCACCGACCCCATTTCCTTTAAATACATGCGAACTGGGTCATCAGGAGTGCCCTCTGCTTTTTTAGCAATCCCTTCTAGTTCTTTTGCCTCTTTCTTACGCTCTTTTTGTCTTTCAACATCAGCCTGGTTCAGAACCTGAATGTCCATCCCAGACAAAAAGATCAAAACATGATCCAATTGTTCCGGATGGTCGAAATTCATAGGGAGAATGTCATTAATCTCCTCATAGGTGATAAACCCCTGCTCTTTAGCATGAGCTACCAATTCTTCCATTTTTTGTTTAAAGTCTTCTTCGGATTCAGAGTGTTTTGTTTTTGCCATGGAACCTTTGTTAAACTCGGATTACTATAACGAGTCTAGGACTTTATGCAAATGGTCGTGTAGGTAACAGAGACTCTACTACTAACAAAAAAAGCAATTCTTATTAGCTTTATTGATAAATTTTAATCAAAAAAGCTGACTAATCAAAGCCATCTTCTATTTTTAGAAAACACCTTGTTTCGCGTAAGAATATCCTATTTCCCGCCTTTATCTCATCTAGGTATTTAGAATATTATTCAATAAAAATTTCTATTTAGCAAGCACTGAAAACAGGATCTTAGATCAACATTCCGATGATATAACGAGCAAAGGGACCCTTGGCAACTAGCCCCATATAACAATCAACGGCCACTTCTTGCCCCATTTTATGTCTCATCTGCAATGGCAAAACTCTTTGCTGCCCTTCTTCAAGCTGTCCTATCGCTTCTTTCCACTCGCGATATCCTTTGACAACAAGCTGATGAAAATCTTTGATAATTTTTTCTGGTCCCCAGCCTAAGCGACTACGAATCAGCTCTCCTACAAAAACAAATCTATCTTCAGATGGAGAATAGACAAAGACAATGCGACTTGTTTCTTGCGATAATTTATCAAATAGAGGACGTAAATCGATAGCATAACGATGAGCTCCACTATTTAAAAAGCGGCCACCCAAATGATCGGCTCCTGTAAAAGATTCCGCTAGCTCTAAAAAACGACTCAACTGCATGGAAAAATCATACGGTTTACCTTTTTGAGAATCTGGCAAATAATTTTCTTTTGCATCTCTTACAGGATCTTCTAGCTGAAGTAAGCTGCGGATCTCGTACATTAAATCGCGCACCTTGCCTTCTAGTTTACCAATATAGTTTTGTTTTTTCTCGATAACTTCGCGCTGTTCTGTAATGGTGTGTTGATAATCCGCTAAAAGAGAATCTTTATGCTTAAGCTGTCCCTGTATCTCTGCTTGATAGCGAGCATATTCCTCTTGTAAAGCGTGATAATCTTTATGTAGATCCTCAAACTCCAGATAAGCCACTCTCATTTTTTCAAGCTTTTTATCCATTTCCAAATGCAGTTCTTGCACCTGTTCTTTGCTCTTTACAACAGAAGATTGCAAAAGATCAATCTGGTGCTCATAACCTAACCGCATTTGCTCCATTTGTTGCTCAAAAAACACAACCTGATCAGGAGGCAAACGCTGCATTTGACCACACTTCTGTTCGACAAGCGCACTCACGGCTTTACGCATCCGCTGTTCCCAGCCCCTGATCACATAACCGCCAAATCCTCCTCCTAAAAGGCCAGCCAAAACAGTCATTAAAATCATGCCCGTACGCTCTTGCACAGGGCAGATGGAAAGAGAGTGGGCGCATAAGAAAAATAAAGGCACACACACACTCAAAAGAATAAGAAAATAAACACGGCGATGCCCTGCATTAGAACGGTTGCTAGATACAGAAACCTCCGCCGAACCCTCACTCATATTTTTATCTCACTTAAAAAGACCATTCAAATGCAATATATTTTTTTAAATTTTGTCATAAAATAGAAATCAACACTTTTATACTGCTTGCATGCAAGACAGCTCCGCGAGGATTCTTTGCTGATAAAGGCTCAATGCATACAAAGCTGCCTCCTTCCGGTTGCCACATTTGCCAAGAACACTCCTCCTGATCAGCCCAATACTGCATACGCAGGCGATGAGAGGCGGTTTCCAACATCACATCTCCATGGCGGGGGTCTGGATAAGCAATAAAACCAAAGTCTACGGGTTTGGGTAAGGCCATGACAAGCTGGTGTTGATGATAATCCCAGGATGCGGGAATAGGCTTAAAGGTTCCCATGTCATTATAGGAGTCTTGAACAAGAGATGTCACCTTGCCCTGGCCTTGATCCAAAGCATAATAAGTATGTAACCCGACAATAGACGCCTGATCCGAAGAAACCGAAAGTTCTATTTTTAACCCTACATCCGTCAGTTCGGCCTTATAAGTCATCTTGAAATTTTGGCCTTCCAGCGTTTTGAGAGGGATACCCTGCCATGTATCGTCGCCTGTCAATTGAGCTACCAAAGTATTTTCTGTCTTAGACAGAACTGTCCAAGGCGCATATCTTCCTATGCCATGAGAAAAAGGATCTTTGGCTCCCTTTGCCTTAACTATTTTTAGATGGGGGAAAAGTTTTTCATCAGGCCAGGGAGGTACTTGATCTGCTGAACGTTGATGAAAATGAGGACCTATCATGGCGCCCAACCCTGCACAACGTTCTTCGAAAAGAGGGCGTGTTTGTTGATCAATGACCTCAATTTCCCCTTTTTTAAAGGAGATGAGGTTCATTCCCTTTTCTGGCAAAAAATGTGCCGCTAAAACTCCACTAATGAGCACGACGCCCATATTGTCCTCCTACAACCACACCCAATATTGCAAGATACACCACAAGTCCCACTAATACCGAAGCCGATAAAACACTTTTATACGGGAAGGGTTTATACAGCGTTGAAAGCATAGGGTGTTTGGGATCAACCCAAACGGACCACGCTCTTTGTTGAAATCCTGAAAGTGCTTTTTGAGCCGACCAAGGATTTTTATAAGAAGACGTGACTTTGGAATACCCGCTATAGGTCCTTCCTTGGTACTCAAAAAAATACTCAGCCATAATTGTGTAAAGATCCGCCTTTTCTTCCTGAACATCCCATCGCATAACATGAGCCGGAACCTGCAAACTAAGATGGCGATAATGCATCACTTGCTGAGTAGCACAGAAAGAAAATGCTATCATAGCGATAACGATCAGCGATAAAAAGAATAACCAAATTTTATTTTGATGCATATTCCCTCCTTTTTACTATCCTAAGCTTTGCTCTTACAAATAGATAAAATTACACTGATTTCATTTATTTCTCAGAGTGGTGACAGGCTTATTCTAGCACATCAACAAACAAGTTTTAGATATAACAAAGCTTGGGACTTTACGAATATCTCTATTTTCGCTATCATCAGCTCTCTAAAAAGGAATTTTTATGGCCGAAAAAGAAAAAGCAACCAAACAAAAGCGCCCAACAGCTCTGAAAAGAGACATCCGTAACGAAAAAATGCGTTTGATTAACAAAGCTTTCAAATCTGAAGTGCGTACTGTTATGCGTGATTTCCAAAGCGCTGTACAAACCGGTGATTTGCCAGCTATTCAAGCTCGTCTTTCCGCTGTTTATAGCGTTATGGACAAAGCTGTCAAAAAAGGCGTTTTCAAAGCAAACAAAGCAAGCCGCTCTAAACTCCGCGCAGCACAGTCTGCTTCTCGCGCACAGGCAGCTTAAGACTTCGTCGTCCCGATATATCAGCTTGAATTAATCTCAAATTGTTGTATCGGGCTTTTCATTTTAAACCCCTTTACGCACAAGTCTTATTATTTTTAATTTTAATTACTTAAAAAAAACATTTTCGTGGTTTTTTTAAGTAAAGATATTTAAAATATGCCTCTTTTAGAGGTGTTACAATGACTACTGAGTTCTCAACAAACTATACATATCAAACTAACGTGGCTTGCTTTGCTCGCGGTTTAAACGACCAGTTAGACATTGCAGAGCGTTTAGCACAAGGAGTCGGAGGGATCTTTAGAACGGTCCAATACGCTTATTTAATGCACAACAGCGACCACGTTTCCTCTCGTACTTGTTTGGAAGCTACAAATATCCTTGCGGGAGGCATTACTGCCTCACGAACAGTGTGTGATCTATTACAACTTCCTTCCGGAGATGCTTTCTTTGAAGTCGCTTCAGAAAACACGACCGTAGAGACTGATGATGGTGATAACATACAAATACGACAAGGCGAATTAATGCGTGGAAAAGACGGTGGTCTTGTTCATTTACACCCTGTGCATACAGTGGCTAAAGCGGGCTCGATGGTAGGGCGTGGATTAGGAACTGTTGCCTTCTTTAACCACCGCGCTTACACATTACCTACTTCAACCAGCAACCATTTGACTACTGCGGCGATCTTTAACGGCTTTATTACAGCAGGTGCGTGGCTTGGAGTAGCTGTAAATCATGCTTATAAATACGTCCAAAGCGGGGCCTATACCGTTGAAAAAACGGTTTGCAACATTGTGGCCTGCGTACGCTCTCTTTTTGATGTCATCTCTCATACTTTTGACGTTGCAACATATCAGCATGTTGCCACCAATCCAGTTCTTGGATTAGTGTCTGCCATCCTTTCCGCAGTCACAGGTCTATTCTGGTTTGGATCAGAAGCCGCGATGTATAAAAGAGCTTGGTAACACAGAACGGCGTTTTTGCGATTTAGCAAGAACGCCTTCCAGTACGCTTTTGGTCGCATAAATTGTGACTTTTTTGCGCGCGCGTGTAATGGCTGTATAAAGCATAGAACGCCCAAACACTTCACTGCCTTCCGGTAAAAGAATTGTAACATGTTCATATTCGCTCCCCTGGCTCTTATGCACAGACAAGACATGAGCAAGTTCAAAACTCGGTAGCTGACCCCGGCTAAGCACTCTTTGACCAAAATAAGCTTTGTCAGCCTCTAGATACCCCACATCGCCGTTATATAGCTCTAAAGAAGGTACATTTTGCGTTAACATAATGGGGACTGCCTCTGAACGCAGAAGTTTAGCCAAATGCCGATTGAGCTGATCGACTCCATAAGGGCCTTGACGCAGAGGCGTTAAAACTGTTGTTTTCCCCCAAGACACTTGTCTTACAAGTTCATGAGGAGACGGCAACTCTAAGTAAGAAACAGTTTGACCTAGTTTGACGGCTTGAGCTAAATCTATAATCTCTTGCTTATCTGTGCGAAGACTAGTTTGTAAACGAATAGCTTGCGTTGAAGAGCAATCAGCAAAAAAATGACCCGAAGAAACAGGAGGAAGTTGATGCTCATCTCCAAAAATCACAACACGAGCCCCTGTTCGAATGCGGGAAAAAAATTCAGAAAAAGTTGAGGCGTCAACCATCGAACCTTCATCAATGACAATAAGGTCCGCACTGAATATCCGATGCTGAGCAAGTAAAGAGTGAAGCGTTTGAACTTCAATTCCATTGAGTGCTCGCCTTAAGTTGGCAGCCGCTTTGCCCGTAGGAGCAGCAACCATCACTGATGAAGGAAAAGCCTCAATCAAACAAGCTGCTGTAAACGTCTTGCCTGTCCCAGGCCCTCCTGACACCCATGTCACAGGACAACCTGATAAGGCTGTGCGCAAGACCTCTTGCTGTTCTACATTGAGCTGTGGGGGTAATTGAAGATCTAAAGCTGGGACTTGTGCCTGCTCTAAACGTTGAAGATGATACAGGAATTTGTCTTCAATCTCAGCGTGACGTCTCAAATACCAACGATTTTGACGACGTACCACACAACTGAGCTCTGCTGGACAACTCAAAGCTAACTCTATTAGCTTTGCATCTTCTGCTCCCCAAGAAGGGAAAAGTTTACCTTGATCAAGCTCAACACATAAATGCCCCTCTCTAGCGGTGGCAAGGAGATAGGCTAGGAATAGAGAATGAGAGGAAGAAAACCTGGCCCCAAAATGCAAATCACAACTTAACAACTTTGAATTCAACATTTTTTTCCTTCCGGAGAATACCTTAGCATAGCGTTTTGATGGCTTCTTAAAAAGAAAAAGAAGGTATGAATAGGCGCAGAGTGACCTAATGCATGAAGAACACGCTGAAGAGCTTCATGATAAAGACGACCTTGTAAAGCATATTGATGCTGAGCAAATTCTTGCTCTAAACTACCTTTAATAAGATTAGACTTCCAATCGATGAGGTAATACTGCCCTTGGTATTCGAACACTAAATCTAATACGCCTCGGCAATATCCCCCTTGATAAGGGTATAAAAAAGGCATCTCTTTTTGCATCTTTACAGGATCAACTTCAGAAAGAGTAAAAGGCTTTTCAACGGGAAAGGGTGTTTGCCGGACACGCTGCAACATAGTCACTACATGCTCGCTATACTTTTCCAAATGTGTACCCACCACATAAGGTGCAATATCTGTCGGTAAAATCGGTTTATGAAAAGAAATTTTTTCTAAAATTGCATGTAAAATAATACCAGTCTCAAGACCGGAGGGTAAAATATCCGTTTCATTTAAAAAATTTGAACCCTGAGAATAATCAGTCTCTTCCACCTCAACCAAGGAGGTAAAAGAAACGATAGGAATAGGCTTGGCTTGCCAAACCTGCTGGCAAGGAGGGTGCAAAGAAAGCGAAGAAGGGCTTTTAGTCGCAATAGGAGCTTCTTCTAAGACAGGCAATTGCTTACCTTGAATCAACTTTGACATGGGCGAATTTTCTTCGTCTATAACAGGAATGTAAAGCCGCTTTTTTGCTCGTGTACAAGCAACATAAAGTTGTCGAGTTATTTCTGCTTTGAGTTCTTCTTGATAGTGAAGCCAGGCTTCTTCTTGATAAGTCAACTGTTGGCTGTCAGGGCAGTAGACAAGGTCCCTTTTTTCTGTAGCACACAGAGCCAGCCCTACGGGGAAGACCAGATCGAATTCAAGGCCTTTACTGACATGTGTTGTCATCACTTGAATTCTCTGATCCTCAGAAATCTGCCTACCTTTAAACTTTTCATCTTCTTGATCTTCTTGACATAACTCATCGAAACTTTCCAAAAGATCTTCCTGGTCCCGAGTCTCTAAAATCTCAGCCAGATGCATAAGATCATGCATGAGCTGCTCCCCCCCTTTTTGTTTGACAAAACAGGGGCCTACAACCCTAAACATTTTATAAAAACAGTTAAGAATACCTTCTTGCTTTAAAACAATATGCCAATCCCAAAAATGCTCAGCTGTATATTCTTGAAATCTTCCCTGTATGAGCAACTGCAAAGCGTGATGATCATGAGGATATAGAAGCGCTGCAAGAAGCTGTTCCATACATTCTAATGTGGAAGGATCCAAAATAGAACGAGAACGACGCAGACAAAGAGGCAAGGGACATATGGCAGCAAAGCGCTGAGCCTGGTAGCGATCCTTTACTAAAACAGCCACACTCAACTGCGGATGCGCCTGAATGGCTTTAATCACTTTTTGAAACAGATGTTCCTCATCAGAAGCTTGAAGCAAGACAAGGGGAGGGAGAAGAGCTTCTTCATCTTGTTTGCCACAAAGCACAGGTTGATAGGGCAAACTACTTTGAAGACGCGGTAATGGGAATACCAAATCTTTAAATAATTCATTGAGAGCTTCAACCAAGGGTTTGGTTGAACGATAATTACTCTGCAAACTACTAAAATTACTAAGCTGTTGTTTAGCCTCTAAATACGTGTAAATGTCTGCTTGCCGAAAACGATAAATAGCCTGCTTGGGATCTCCTATCAAATACAGAGGACAACGATGCAGAAATAGAGTAGAAAAAATCTCCCACTGACGAGGATCCGTATCTTGAAACTCATCTATAAGAACGGCTTTATAACGCTGACTGACTGCTTGTACATAAAGCGGATTATGCACAGCCTGTTGCATCAAACAAATCAGATCTTCAAAACAAATCCATTCTTTTTCTTTTAAGGTCTCTTCCGTGCGTTGACGTACACATTCTGCTACGGAGGCTAAAACCGCCCAAGGATCTAGAGCCTGTTGAGTTGTGAGAATCAACTGCTGAATCAACTCTGGATGATGCAAAATAGGATCTTCCCCTCGTTTTAAACGATTATCAGGGCGAAATAGCAATAGGGAAGATTGCAGCCATTTGCCTTCTACAATCTCAGCAAAACTGCGTTGAATAGGCTCTTTAAGTTGTTTTTGTCGATCACTCATTTGCCCATAAACTTTTGCTAAATTTTGCAAATCTTCAAGCAAGTGACCAGGTGAACTCGTAGCTAACTTAGCCTGGATTATCTGATCTAATTCGGCAAAACTTGGACCCTTTTCAATAGAGAGACGACAGGTTACAAGTCGCGTAAGATGTTTGACCAAACTCTCACTATCTTGTCTATGCATGGCAAAAAGCAGCTCTATTTGCCTAGCATGCAAAAAAGACAATCCTGCTTTTAAAACATCTTTAACTATTTGTTGGATAGGATGCGTGGAATGAGTAGCTTCTGTATTTTCTAAAAGAAACTTAGTTTCAAACGCATAATCTTTTAGAGCATACGCACAAAAACCATGGATTGTAAAAATGGACTCCTTCCCTTGCTGGTCCAATCCTTCCTTTTGCAACTGAGCGCGAATGCGCTGTTTAAGTTCAAAAGTTGCAGCACGCGTAAATGTTACAACCAGAATCTCTTCTAATTTCAAACCTTGCTCTTTGATCAAACGTTTAACAAGTTGTTCGATCGTATATGTTTTTCCTGTCCCTGCCGAGGCCTCAATAAAATGGTCTTCTAAAATGTGTAAATCAGGATCATGAACATTAAAACCAGGCATGTATCATCTCCTGATAGAGCTCGCAGGCAGTGTGCTGCCAAGTAGGCAGATTCCGTCCGATTTGTTGCGTTTGTAAGGCCCACTGTAGAGCTGGATCTAAAGTTTCTTCTAAAGTCTGGAATGCTCTGTCCTGATCTCCTTTTATAATAGGTAAAATAATCTGAGGGTAAAGAGGTGAAGCTTGAGATTGGCTTTGAAAATAATAATGAAGTAAAGTCGTCAAAGCAGGCATGGCGTCTTGAAAAAAAGCCTGTTTTTGCTTTTGATCTCTAGAAAAGGTCCAAGAAGTTCCTAACCCTAATGAATGAGATAGCAGACAAACAGGCCACCACTTAATAGCACCAACAGGATCTGCTTTATCAGGTAAAATTACACTTTGAGAAGACACACCTTCTAAGCGCCCCACTACATGTACAATTGTTTTATTTTTTAGACAGACTGTAAAAGCAGGCATATGAAAAACATCTTGCTCGATTTCATAAGTCTTTTTAACACCCAATTGCAGCTCATAAGTTTGGGTAGGAACTTCTAAAATCTGGGAAGAAATCCTTTCTTTTAAGGCTTCAAATAGATTGCCTGTAGGGATTTCGCCTTGTCTTTGCAAAACTTCGATAGCCTGCTGTTGAGGCATTTTTAAACACAACCTTCTAAGTTTTGCTAACACTAGAGGACTTACACTTAAGGGGTCTTCCTGGGTTCTTTTTTTTCTTTTTGCAAAAGATATCTGCTCATAAAAATGCCTCAGCGGTGTTCTTACACACTGCAAAAGGTCACTAACATGCACAACAATTTCTTGCTGAGGCAATTCAAAAGGTTTGGGAATATGAAAAAGAACGGAACAAGAAGGTTTTTCTTCTTGTTTGGCTAAACAAAGTTCATAGTTATCCTGTGAACTGCTTGGCAATCCCTGCTCTAAAAAATAGCGTTCATCATATCCATGCAAAGGATGAATACAATGGGATACGTGGGGCAAAAGAAGCTGTAAAACAGGGGAAGGAGGCAACTCACTGCCATCTAACGGATCCCTGCCCTGATAGGTAATCAACAGCTTATCTCGGTAATTTAATAAAGCCTCCAAAAACAAGTAACGATCAAAATCCACTTGAGGAGGCAGCTCTGAAGATTTTTGCAATCCATCCAGGGAGTCTGTGTCATACCTTGGAAAGGCTCCCTCATTCATGCCAAGCAAACAGATAATTTTCGCAGGCAAACATCGCATAGGCAATAAACTATCACAACAAATGCGTTGCAGATCTTGCATCCGATTATCTGTGCCAGATTGACTTAACACTTCTTCTAGCAAAGGACGGATCACTTGAAAAGGATAGGAATGCTTATTGCTTTGAGTTAACAAAGGAGTTAGTCGCTGAGCTAAGACACCTGATCCAGAATCGAAAAATTTCTCATACAAATCTAAACAAGCTCTTGCCCATTGAGAAAGACAGTATTGCGATGAGTAAAAGCAATCTAGGGCTTTAGGCAGAACATCTAGAATATCCATGAGCTCTCCTAATAATTCTGCATCAGGAAAATCTATGCGTGTCCCACCACAACCTAGTTCTTCTAAAAGTTGGCAACAACCATCTTTCCACGTGCCATGATCTGTCTCGACACCTAAAACACGTTTGCGATGAGTCCCATCTAATCCCCAACGAATACCTGTTTCAACTACCCATTTATGAATGGTTTCACATTGCTTAGCATTCCAATGAGATTTAAACAAAGGATGACGTAAAACTTTCAGGACATTTGTCGCACTCCATCTATGGTCCTCCATAGAGAAGAGAAGCTCGATAGCTTGAATTTCTTCATCCTTATCCCGGTTTGTTTCTTCCTTAAGAAAAACCCAAGAGCCAAACACAGCACGTAAATAAGGTGCATATTCTTTAATATCAGGGGCCATGATAAGAATATCTTTAGGCTCCACCGAAGAGGCCAGATAAGGTTGAAGCAGGCTTGATAAAATCTGTACTTCACGCATTTTTGTAGAAGCAGCATGAATCTCGATACTCGAATCTTGTTGTAAAGGCAACAGATGCAAAAGAGAATACTGAGTCGGATGAAGTGCTTCCTCTTGATAATCCTCATAAGTTTGTATCGAGCTCTCTTCTACCATCTTTGCCAACTGCCCTCCCACTCTACCTAAAGAAAGAAGAAGCGGTTGAGGGCGATCTCCACAGCAGGCTTCCTGATACAAATCGCTCCAAAATTCTTTGCAGGGCGAAAGAAAATAAAAAGAAGCCTGCTGGCGTTCAAAAAAATGAAAAAGAAGAGGAGGTAAATGATTCAGACCAAATACGTGTATTTTTCCCTTAGCTAACGCAGGGCGTTTTAACAACTCATTAAAAGGAGGAAAGCAGCGTTGATGCTGCTCCCATAAAAATTGTTGCCAGGGATGCTGAATTTGGAAGTCCCCATATTGACCATAACGCTGAAAAAGATAGGCCAGTTTTTTTGCAAGGATCATGACTCTTTGAGGCCGCTCCCCTATATACTGCTTCACGGGCTCGAACAAAACCTGGTCTTCAAGAAGACCTTTAGAAATTTTTTCAGCTAAAAATAAAATCTGCTCTATACGTTGAATAGGCCTCTGTTTGAAAAGATGATAAACAGCTTGAGTCAAAAAAAACGGTTGAATTGCTGTGGCAATTCCTAGATGCTCTGCCAAACGTAAACGTAACCATTGTTCAACAGCCGGACTAGGAACTATAATAAGGCGGGAGGCAAAGATTGATGCACCTTCTAAAAAAAGCTGTTCTTGTAAATGTTCAAAAAGTTTTTCGAGTTGGTTGCTAAAAAAGAGGGTAGACGGATTTAATTTTTTTATGCCCAAATCTAAGAAGTTATTATTTTCTTCCTTCACGGCTCTAAATATTGCCCAATTTTGTACAACACTGAATGACAATCTTTTTAAGTTGTTACTCGTGTTTTTCTTAATTCATATTCAAGGGGCCGAACATAGCTACACCATTCTTTCTTTGGCAGGCGCTATCTTTGTAATCCCCTTTATTTTATTCGCATCTTTAGCAGGCACTTTAGCAGACCGTTATAGTAAACGTTTTATGATTTACTGCACACGCGTTATGGAGGTTCTGATTACCTGCCTAGGTATGTTAGCCTTTGCTTTCAAGTCAGTTATTAGCGGCTATGCTATTTTGTTTTTGCTTTCCTTGCACAGCACAATTTTTTCTCCCTGTAAATATGGCATTATTCCGGAAATTGTTCCAAAACAAAAAATACCTCATTATAACGGAATAATTTCTGCCACTACTTATTTGGCTATTATTTTAGGAACTTTTTTTGCTTCTTTTTTAACTCAGCTAACGCATGAGAATTTTACACAAGCCGCAAGTTTTACTTTTTTTATTGCTTTAACTGGAGCTTTAGCCTCACTTGGGCTACAAAAAACCACCGCTCAAGCTGCTTTCAAGAAACTTTCTATCAATTTTTTCAGCGGCATCTTCTCAACCTTACGTCGGGCCCGAGAAAGGCGCTATTTATTCCCAACTATTGTCTTTGGTGCATATTTCCTATTTATGGGCGCCTATGTTCAGCTGAACATGATTCCTTTTGCTCTGCAATCCTTGAATATGTCGGAAGTGCAAGGAGGCTATCTCTTTTTAATGACAGCTATTGGAATAGGGTTAGGCTCTTTTTGTGCTGGACAGCTTTCAGGATATGAAGCTGAGGTGGGCTTTGTTCCTATCGGCGCCTTAGGATCCGCCATTTGTTTTATTTTGCTCTATCTTTTTCATTCCTATTTCTATGCTATTGTCATTTTACTGTTTTTTTTAGGTGTTTTCGGCGGATTTTTTATTGTTCCTATAGAAATTTTTATTCAGGTTGCTAGTCCTGATGCAGATCGAGGAGAAAACGTTGCAGCCGCAAACTTTTTAAGCTTTATTGGGGTCATTTTAGCTTCTTTTGTCTTAGCTTTCTTAGGCAATGGGTTGGGACTTTCAGCAGCAGCAGGATTTGGTGTTATTGGCATTATAACCCTAATTGTTACGCTTTTACTAGGCCTGCTTTTTGCGGATCAAGTTTGTCGTTTAGGCCTCTTTGTTATTGGTTCTTTATTTTGGAATTTAAAAGTAGTAGGCAAACGACGCCTGAACACCCAACCTCCTATTGTCATTGTAGGGCAACGTCGTTCCTGGCTTGATATTTTAATTATCATGGCAACTTTGCCTAGGCAAGTGCGTTATATCGTGCCCACAGAACCCGATACAAGACGCCACCCTCTCTATTACAAGCTTTTCAAAGTGATCCCCTTAGATACCTCTTATTATGCACCTATTGGAGAACCCGTGTTAGATGAAATAAAAAAAGAACTCAGCCAAGGCCACTCTGTCTGCATTATGCACCCTATTGTGGAGGGGGATCCTAAAATGAAGGAATGGAGAGAGCAAGTTGAAGATTGGCTAACAGACACTGATGTGCACGCAATGCCTCTTTATATTTCTCATGGAGGATCTTTAGAAGCTTCTAGTCGTTGGCGCCAGTTTTTTACACTTTTTGGTACAACTGTCAAAGTGGGATTTGGCCTTCCTATTGACTTTTAACTTCTAAATGCAATGATCCAACCAACTAGAAAGATAGGAAGCTGCTTTGCGCCGTTATGTTTTCTTTATCTGTTTGTTGCTAGGATCGAGAGCAGGAATAAGCTTGCCCGTACTCAATCCATGGGAATATGCTTTTCTTAATAGCCCTACTTACAAGACTCCTTGTCCTAACAAAAATTACTCTTTAAGGGCGGGTATTTTAGGTGATTATGTCTGGAATAGAAGACTGGAAATCAAAGATTTTCCCCAGGCGGATATCCTTCAAACTTCACTTTCTACTTATCAGGGAGTTTTAACCTTTAATCTATGCAAAAGATTCGAGCTCTATGTAGGATTGGGTTCTTCACAACTCAATTTGCTTACTCCCGCCAGCGCCTTTGGCTATCAATTTACAGGAACTCTACAGTCTCTGGGCATTGCACCTCCATTTGGATCAAATAATTATCCAATTTTTGATCCAAACGGCCTACTGTCTATTGCCTCTACAGCCGCTTTTTCCTGTAATTTAGGTTTAAGTGGAATTTTATGGACTTGCAATAACCTTGCACTAAGCGTTTCAGGACATTATTTTTATACCAACCCGCCTATTGCCAATGTCACCCTGCCACCAACCTTTCAGAACAATGCTGTTGGCAGCCAATTTATTCCCATTTTTGGAGGCGACACCCCTACGGCTGCTCCTTCAACCATCTATTTGCCTAATAGCTCCTTCAAATACCAAGAATGGCAAACCGATCTATGCCTTGCCTATACTGTGTGCATCTCTCGCACCCTCAAAGCTATCCCCTTTGTTGCTTTTGAATGGGCTGGCGTACTTGTTGATTTTGGAAATGCTTTAATCTCAACACTTCCCACCACGCCTACTACCATCGGTGTATATGCCCCTCAATGGCCAGAGTCTGCTTTTACAGCGAATCTTTATCCTCTGCAGGAACAAAACCCGTTTGGTTTTACAGTTGGCACCTCTTTTGTAGGACGAGATCGTTTTGCTGCAGGTATTGAATGGCGCTTCATCAATGAATCTGCATTTTGTGTAGATGTCAATATGAGCTTCTAATATTGAACCCGATCACTCTTTTCCTTAATCATTTAGAACCTACTATCATTGAATACGCACGCATCTCGTTGACTTTTAAAAATAAACTGTAATGATTCACTTTATATCTCAAAAAAAATGATGTTCATACGACATAGCCTCTATTTTATCTTTCTGACATTTGGAGCCTCTTCTCTACTAGCTTTACCAACCCTCAATCCCTGGGAATACGCTTTAACAAATCGCACAAGTAATCTTCCTATTTTAGAAAACCACCCTGACTTATCTTTCAGACTTGGATTTTTAGGGGATTATGTTCTTAATCGAAAGCTTGAAACAAGTGAAAACCAGACAAATTCAGACATTCAAAAAACAACCCTTAAAACACATCAGGGGTTGATTTCCTTAACTATGAATAAGCGATTAGATTTCTATGCTGGATTAGGTGCATCTTCGCTAACACTCAAAACGCCAGCAAGCTCTTTTAATTATCATTTTTCTGGGACACTATCTGTAGTTGTTGTCCCTTTTCCCGCTCCTCTGGCGACTTATTCTGGTAATAACATCCCTACATTTGATCCTAATAGCCCTTTATCTCTTATTACCAATCCTTCTTTTTCCTATACATTGGGATTAAGTAGCATTCTCTGGAAAGGGAAAAATCTTGCTATTAGCGCGGCTGGGAGCTATTTTTACACAAATCCTAACGTAGCAAGGGCTGTGTTGAAAAAGTCCTC
>JAFEGP010000002.1 GCA_018239815.1 Verrucomicrobiota bacterium
TAAATGAATTTTTCAACACAGCCTAAAATAAGGAGAAATAAAGAAAATTTATGGTGTGTTTTCGCTCTTTTTTTAACCAACCGCCGGGATTTGAGGACAAAACAAATCCTCACGCTTCCCCTTCTAAGAAATGGTACCGCGTTGCCATTTTAGTTGGCTCGACTGTAACAGTGTTACTAGGAGGACTAGGCGTCTGTGGTCTATTGCAAACTTACGGCCTTGTGAACTTTTCTCATGCTTTGCCAGGACTGGCCCACGCTATAGGCACTATCGGTCACTCATCCGCCTTCTGGTCCATGGCATTTGGAGGCATTGGTATAGGGGGATATTTGATTGGCTGGGGAATTTACAAACTGAAATTTACAACACCTGCCTTAAAAAGTAACATTATCCCTCAACCAGCCACTATAGCTCCTATTGCACATGTACAAAGCGCTGCACCTCCTCCATCCGCTTCTAATACAACTGCTCCTTCAAAACCGAAGGGGCCACAAGGCCCTCTAAGAAGCTACAGACGAACTTCCACAGCCTCTGCATCACCTCCCCCACAACTGCTTGCACAAGCTGCCAATCCTCCTGTTCTTGCTACAACTTCTGCTCCTTTTAAACCTACCCTTAGAACCGCAGCATCATCTAGATCATCTCCCCTTAGTGCCTCCAAAGCATCAGCTGCAGCGGCTCCTGCAATTAGAACTCAACTACCTTCTATTCAAGAAGCTTTTACTACGCATAATTTTACCCTTTCTTTTCGAACAGAAGATCAGATTGAACGTATCAACGAACTTTTAAAACCTGGACAATATGCGGTTCTGCACTATTTCAATGCAGATCTCGATACTTATCGCATTCTTGTAAGAAGACCCCCTAGTCGCCCAAATCATCCTCTTCCTCTTCTAGAAAGCACAAACGAGATGACCATCATGCCTGAAAAAACAAAACAGGAGCAAAAATTTTACAGAGATAAGAGAGAGTTATTTTCAGTTCCTCCACAAACCCGTTATCTGTCTCTTACAGAACTCAACACTTTCACTCAAAAATTTCAGCAAGAGCTAGCTGCTGCAGGTTACACTGAAATTACTATTACAGAAAAACAAGAACCTTATTCTATCTCTTTAGAACGTTTTTTAAGATAAGAAGATACGGCCTATCACTTAAAGCTGATTTCACAGATTACAGTCGATAAAGGAGGCAGCTCAATGCTACATCCTTGCTCATGAATGTGCATGGAAAGATCGATTTTACCTGATCCTCCATAACGGTAATGATCCGAATTAAACACTTCTTTTATGCTTTGCAGACCAGGTAGCTGCACATTATAATGAGAATGATAGTTAGGTGTGAAATTATGAATACACAACAATTCAACTTTCTGTTCTGATTTGCGGCGATAACTGATTACACTATTGCCTTGATCGGAAAAATCCACCCATTCAAACCCACAGCAAGCATGGTCATAGCGCCATAATTGATCATGATCCAAGTAAAAATGATTCATATCTTGCACCATGATTTGCAAGGTTGCATGCTGCAGATCTTGCAGTAGATGCCAATGAACCTGTTCTTTAACATTCCATTCTTGCCACTGCCCCAGTTCAGCTCCCATAAACAAAAGTTTTTTTCCTGGTTGGCAAATGAGATAACTTAACAAAAGACGCAAGTTGGCAAACTTTTGCCAAGCATCTCCTGGCATTTTAGATAAAAGGCTTCCTTTTCCATGCACAACTTCATCATGAGAAAAAGGTAAAATAAACTGTTCTGAAAAGGCATACAGAAGACCAAATGTAAGATCATGATGATGATAACAGCGAAAAAGAGGATCTTTACAAAAGTACCTCAGCGTGTCATGCATCCAGCCCATGTTCCATTTGAAGTCAAAGCCTAACCCTCCCCATTCTACTGGTTGCGTAACTGCTGGAAAAGCCGTTGATTCCTCTGCTACTGTAAAACAGCGGGGTGCACGTTGGTGCACAATAGAATTAAAATGCTTAAGAAATTCTATGGCTTCAAAGTTCTCTTTTCCTCCAAAGCAATTTGGAATCCATTCTCCGTGAGAGCGTCCATAATCTAAATACAACATGGAAGCCACAGCATCAACACGTAATCCGTCGATATGCATATGCTCTACCCAAAACAACGCAGAAGCTATCAAGAAATTAGAAACCTCATGACGTCCATAATTAAAAATGTAGGTGTTCCAATGTGGATGATAACCTTGTCTAGGGTCACTGTGTTCATAAAGAGCCGTTCCATCAAAACGGGACAAAGAAAAACTATCGGTGGGAAAATGACCGGGCACCCAATCTAAAATGACACCAATACGATTTTGATGTAAGTAATCGACAAACCATTGAAAATCTTCTAAGGTTCCATAACGACTTGTCACAGCAAAGAAGCCCGACACTTGATAACCCCATGATTCGTCCAAAGGATGTTCTTTAATGGGCAGCAACTCAACGTGTGTAAAACCCATTTTTTTACAATATTCTGTGAGAGACCTTGCTAAATCTCTATAATTTTTATATTCACCATGCTCTTGTTGCCAAGATCCTAAATGCACTTCATAGATATTCATAGGACCTTGATGAGGCTGACGACGCTCCATCCACACATGATCCTTCCACATGTGAGAACCTATCGTTGTTACAATAGAAGCTGTGGACGGACGATATTCTGATGCAAAAGCATAGGGATCTGCTTTTAAAATAACATCGCCTTGTTGTGTCTTAATTTCAAACTTATAACGCTCCCCCGCCTGAAGACCTGGCACAAAAAGTTCCCAGACCCCACTTGCACCTGTACAACGCATGGGGTTAACACGACCATCCCAACAATTAAAGTCTCCAACCAAAGCCACCCTTTTTGCCCCAGGGGCCCACACAGCAAAACTTACACCCTTGATGCCTTGATGTGTATAAGGATGTGCTCCCATAATATGATAGAGCTCATAATGCACTCCTTTGGCAAAGAGATAACTATCCATCTCTCCCCACACAGCAGAAAAGGCATAAGGGTCGTGAGCTAATAATCCATTTTGGTGATAAATGCGATAATCACGAAAGGTCATTGATCCTTCCACAACTAAATCAAAAAGACCAGCTTCATGAATACGGCGCGCTGGCAACAACTGACCTTTAACTTCTACTAATAACTCTTGAGCTCCAGGTCGATAAAGATAGATAATTTTTTTTCCCTGATCATGAGGATGAAGGGCAAGGAAGTGATGAGGGTCCCACACATCTCCATAAATGACTTGCCACATTTGCTGAAGAAAGGCCGGATCTGCGTCCTTAAGATCATCGATTAACATAGTCCTCTTACTTTTCAAAGCAATCGAGCACATAATGCTCGTTTGCTTCTATAGCAAGAGGAGTGCCACAAACAACTCTTCGTCCACGGTCTTGTTTAAAACGCTTAAGACGAAAGGAATGAAGATGAGCAGGAAAATGCAGATGAAGCTCACCTGATTGACTTGTGTGTAAAGACAATGCTTTGAGTTGTTTCTTACTCCAAATCATGTCTAATGTTCCAAAATCAAAACGCTCAGCTACGATACGCCCAGCAAACAGCTCTGGTGGTAGATGAGGTAAAATGACAAGCTCTTGCCCACAAGAGCGCAAGAAAAGAGAGCGGATAAGTTCAGCGCCCTGTGTTAATAAATATAACGCTGAAGTTTTTGAACAGCCCTCTTGAGAAGAAAGAATACCTTGATATTCTTCATCTTGATTACGCGGCACCATCATTCCTCCAAATCCTGCTAAGAATAAGCGATGGAAAGCAGGTAGAATAAGCTCCGGTCTATGCGCAGCAATCTCATGTTCACATTCAGCAAGCAAGGAAAACATACCTGTAGAATCGATATGACAAGTTGGTAAAGTTAGAAGCATACCTAAACGCAGCCATATAGGGAAAAGCTGAGCAAAATCACAACTGTGACGCAATCTCTCCCATTGCAATTTTTTATGTCGACCAAAGCTGTAACGCGCAGTCTGATAAAAAGGAGAGTGAGGATGTTTAGATTCTACAATTTGCAAATTAGGCAAAATATGAAAATGGTAGGCTTCACTAAAGACCGTTACACAACAGCGTTCTAGGTCTTGAACAACTGTAAAGTTATGAAGTGGTCCTTTTGCTTCTAAAGGAATATCCTGATTTTCCAATCTGACAAGCGTTGGAAAAACCTGCACTTGATGACACGTGGAAGGAATAAGACATTTTATACCTGGTGTATGAGAGAAGGGACGTAAGCGTTCGTGAATTTCAATGGGTTTCATGTCACAATTTTTCCTACTAAACCTGTTGGAGTATTCTCTAAGATTTGTACTTCCACAAGCTGGTTAGATTCAGCCTTGACATGTACGGGAATGAAGTGCTCGGTATGCCCCCCTTCTCCATCTTCTGTTAAGACAGTTAAACATCGACCAATAAAGGGGTTCCTAAGTTCATAAGCCACTTTTTCAGCAGCTCTTAACAACCTCTGTTTACGTTCTATAATCACTTCCTGTGGAAGTTGAGGGTAAAGGGCTGCGCGCGTGCGTTGACGTGGACTAAATGGAAACATATGAACCTTAGCAAATTTTACATCTTGAATGATAGCAAGAGTCTGTTCGAAATCAGCTTCTGTTTCTCCCGGGAACCCTACAATAACATCCGTTGTAAATGTAAAGTCTGGCCTAGCTTTCTTTAAACGCTCTACGGTTTCCAGAAAAATATGCCGCGTATATTTTCGATTCATTCTTTTCAAGACCACATTAGATCCTGACTGCAAAACAAGATGCATGCTAGGACAGGTTGTCTTGCCATGGACAATAACATCTAATAACTGGTCATCTACTTCATCAGGATCAATGGAAGATAATCTTAAACGATGTAACCCGGGAATCTGATCCACCTGACGCATTAAATCCGCTAAACCGTAACTATAATCCCCTACATTAATGCCTGTAATGACCACTTCTTTATAACCAGAGGCCACTAACCCTTCCACTTCCCTAATAATCTCATCGATGGGGCGAGATCGTGAGCGCCCCCTCACATAAGGGATAATACAATAGGTACAAAAAGAATTGCATCCATCCTGCACTTTGACAAAAGCCCGAGTATGTGCTTCAAACTGACAAATCTTAAATTCTGGAATGTCTTGATCTGAAAAAATTTGTTGCAGCAACTTTTCTTTTTGCTGGTTCCCAACGACTTGACTAACACCTTGAATAGCCAATACTTGATCCGGATCCCTTTCTGCCATACACCCAGTTACAACAACGCGAGCGGAGGGATTGTCCCGAGCAAGTTGCCTAATCTGCAGACGACTGGAACGATCAGCACTTTCTGTCACGGTGCAGGTATTGACAATACATAAGTCCGCTTCTTCACCCTCTTTAGCTTCCTGGTAACCCATAGCTAAGAGTTGATCACGGTAGGCTTGTGTCTCATATTGGTTCGTGCGGCAGCCTAATGTCGCCAAACGAAACGTTTTTGATTTCATTGGGCTAGCCATGATGTCAAAAAACAGAACTGAATGTCAAGTTCTTGAAAAAGTTTAATGACGATAACGCTGTTGCAAAAATCTTTCATAGGAGCGGAAGGCAAGATCAATCAGCTTTGGATTTAAATCTTTTATCTCCAACGTTGTTTGATTTTTTAAAACAAGTATCAACTTGCCATTCAAAAGCCTAAGACTTTCTATCTCTTCCCAAGAAACATCTTGATCAGGAGTAATTTCTATCTTTTCTTGTAAAAACTTCATTTCTTAAACAAATTAATAACTAATATGTTTTTTAATTTAGTTATTAATTATTTATATAACAACTAATAATGAATTAATTAAAAAAACAATAATGTCTTTATTAAAAACTCGCTAAATCGAATTATCTATAAGTCTTTGAACAAAAAAGCAATAAGAAATGTGGATTAACTTACGGCGTCTTATTCAGTTTCTTCCTTTTGCTTATATGCTTCAAAATGATGAAGCATAGCTAATGGGATTTGCGCTCGAATCATCACATCATTATCCGCATATTCTTCGTGTAAGATATGAGCTTCTCGATGAATTAAGCCTACCAGGTGATAAGCACTTTGAGGAATCCTAAGCTTGACTGTTACTCTGCGACTTGCCAGCACCTCCATAAGCATGCGTTGCAATTCTTCAAATCCCTCTCCTGTTTGGGCGGAAATAGCCACAACCCTTGGATATTTAAGGCGCATTTTAACAATACATGAGGGATCCTGACACAGATCTATTTTATTCAGGACTGTGATGAGACAACTTTGCTGATCTACACCTAATTCTTGAAGCAAGTGTTCAGTTGTTTTAGCTTGCGCTTCAGCAGCTGGATGAGATACGTCAATGAGATGCAATAAGATATCATCATGAAGAGCAGCTTCTAAAGTACTACGAAAAGCAGCAACAAGCATATGAGGTAATTTTCGAATCAAGCCTACCGTATCGGATAGTAAGATCTCTTGCTTATTAGGTAAGGTAAATTTACGCGTTGTAGGGTCTAAAGTCGCAAAGAGCTTATCTTCTACTAAGACATCCGCCTGGGTTAAAGCGCGCAGTAGAGTTGATTTCCCGGCATTTGTGTAGCCCACAATTGCAACTGTCGGAATTCCACTGCGACGTCGCTGCTGAGATTGGACAGAGCGAGCTTGCACGACTTCTTTTAATTCATCTGAAAGAAGTTGCAAACGTCGTTTTAACATACGACGGTCAAGTTCAATTTGCTTTTCCCCTTCACCCTTTAAGAAACCACCCGAAGCACGCTGCCTGGAAAAGTGACTCCACATACGCTTTAAACGTGGAAATTGATAGCGAGTTTTTGCAAGCTCGATCTGTAACTTAGCTTCCTTGGTTTGAGCCCGTTGTGCAAAAATCTCTATGATAAGCTCTGTGCGATCCATGGTAGGGATCTTAAAAAGTTTCTCCAAGTTTCTTTGTTGTGCTGGAGAAATCTCATCATCAAAAATCAACAGCGTTGCACCTGTGCTCTCAAGTTGTTGTTTAATCTCATCCAATTTACCTGAAGGAACAAAAGTTGCCGCGTCCAGCTTGCGTGCAATAATAGGAAGACGACCTACTGTTTGTACTCCAAATGTATCGGCTAAATCGGCGAGCTCTTCTAACAGTTCTTCACAACCGGGAATCTCAGTACGTTTGGAAACAACTCCTATTAAAAAGGCACGTCCTTCTTGAGGCGGACCTGAAGGGTTTAAGCCAAGTTCAGCAGAAAAGCTTTCTTCATCAATTTCAAATTCATCCATGGGAACCTCAGTCAGCAAAATATTCATTAAAGCTTAAAAGAAATCTGTAAGCCATCATAGGCCAGAGCATAGCCTTTTGGTAAGCGGTCATTGATAGCATGATGCTCTGTTTCATGCCCAATATGTGTAAAATAAGTCTGTTGAGCTCCTATTTTCTGAGCTAATGTCATGGCTTCTTGAAAAGTAAGATGCATTTTAGACGGTTTTTCTCTTAGAGCGCTCATCACTAATACTTCAACGCCTGCCAACGCATCAATAACTTCATGAGAAATTTCTTTGATATCTGTGAGATAAGCAAGGGATCCAAAACGAAAACCATTCACAGGAACGCCTGCTTGCTGGTAGCTAACATAGTGCACAGGTAAGCCACAGAATTGCGTACATCCCCATTCTGATTTTAAAAGATGGAATTCTAACTGTGCTGTTAAATTGGCTCCGTCCTGTCTTTCTTCAAACAAATAATCATAGCGTTTTTTAAGGGTATGAAGCGTTTGTTTAGATACAAGCACAGGCAAAACATGTCCATGTAGCACATAAAATGCTCTGAGTTCATCCAGTCCGGAGACATGATCAAAATGTGTATGCGTCAATAAAATACCATCGAGTTTTTTAAGATGGTAGGCTAAAGCTTGAGCTCGAAAGTCTGGGCCCGCATCTATAAGGAGAGTTTTACCTTTAATCTCTAAAAGAACAGAAGAGCGCAATCTTTTATTTTTAATATCCTGTGATAGGCATGTAGCACAAGAACAAGCAATCATTGGAACGCCTGCAGATCCTCCCGTACCCAAAAATACTAACTTGCCTGTCTGTGTCATGAACATTACTCTTTCTTAAAGTTCAGATTCTCAACATATGCAAATGAATCAATTACAACAAGACTTTAGCTGGCTCTAGCCAAAGCATTCCAAACCTGATAGACTGAAGCTCATCATGAAAATTGCGGTTTTGGGTGGAGGCTTTGCTGGGCTCTCCTTAGCTTGGTATCTGTGTCGTTATACAACAGGGTCTGCACGCATTGATATTTACGATCCAGCTCCCATCACAATGGGGGCTTCGCGCGTCTCGTTAGGCATTTTAAATCCCTATATGGGAAGACAGGCAAAAAAAGCTTGGGAAAGTGATCATTGCATTAAAGAAGTCCATCGATTAATCACAGAGTCTAGCAACGCTGGAGAAAAACCCATTATTCTTGCTACGGGCCTTTTACGCCCAGCCTGCACTCAAGAACAAATTCAGGAATTTCAGGCTAGAGCTTCAGATTATTCTGATACACAATGGTGGGATAAAGCCGCTTGTGAAAAAGCTGTACAAGGTCTTCAGCTGCCCTTTGCAGGTGGAGGTCTCTATATTCCTCATGCTGTCACTCTAAATATAGATCAATATCTACGTGGTTTATGGATTAACATTGCTCGCCACAGCGTCCAGTATCTCAAGTTTTCTGTTTTAGGTAAGGACACCCTAGCTCCTTATGACCGTGTGGTCATCGCAATGGGAGCTAATTGCTTAGACTTTGCTGTATTAAAAGATTTACCCATCACGCGCGTTAAAGGACAGGTTTTACAACTAAAATGGCCTGAGCATCTACCTCCTCTTCCCATGAGTGTAGCTGGAGAAGGACAACTTGTTATGTCACCTGATTATAAAAGTTGTTTAGTAGGTTCTACCTATGAGAGAGATTTTAAAGACTTTCATTCAGATCAAGAGTTTGCTCGTCGTGAGATTTTAAATAAAATCTCACCTTTCTTTCCCTCTCTTGCCTCTGCCCCTATTATAGAATGCCGAGCACGTATACGCGCATCTTCTAAATCTCACCTTCCCATGTTAGGTAAGGTCAATGATAAAATATGGTTTTACACGGGATTAGGGTCTAAAGGGCTTCTTTATCATGCTTGGGCTTCAAGCAAGTTAGCGCAGGCCGTGCTGCTTAATGACGTCTCCCTGATTCCAACAGAGTTGTTTTATCCATTTGAGCAAAAACCAACTGAGCCTCCACTGCCACATTAACAAAGAATAGACACATTGGTGTCAAAACAACCACGCAAGGAAGCATCATGCAAAAAGAAGCTGTTAGCTGTCCTAGCCATCCTGTTGAGGCATTTTCCACCGTTAACATGTAAGCTACAGCCAATCCTTTAATGGTCATCCAAGCAGGGAAGCACGCTACAAGGATTAATAACAAATCAAAAAACAAAAATGTTTTGAGGCGATGAAAACAACGGCTAAGCGTACATCCCTGCTCTAAAGCAAACATAGGGCAAACGACAAAGGCAACATATAATCCCAAAACAGCAAGCAAAAGCACTGTTTGATGCAGTACAAAGGGAACAAAAAATAAAACAATCGATAGGACATTACCTAAATAAGGCACTTTAAAAAGAAGCAGCAAAAAACCCGAGCAAATCCACAATGTCAAAAACACAATTACAAAAGGAAGAGCGCAGAGGGAAATCTTAAACATATTTTCCCACGAACGTCTCAAAACTCCCCACAGACCGGCTTTTTCTTCTACATAAAGACGCACAAGTAAATATTCTGAGGCCAACAACAAACCCAAGACAAAGAAGAAAGGGAAATAACCAAAAACACGTCCCCACCACCCCTCTGCAAACAGCATAAAAGAATGAAAAAACACAACAATGGTACCGCAAACAAAAAGCGTCCCTAGAACCATAAGCAAAGAGGTCTTAGTCAGCGTTCCACGCAAAGCGCTATGAAAGATATGAGCAACGTCTTTTAAAGTCATGAGATAGCAGGATCAAATATTCGAAGATTTTAAGCAAGACATGGCAAAAGATAGCTCTCTCATTTTGCGTATTGTTTAGCACAATTCCAGTAAATATGCCCCACTTAGCTTGGAACATAATGGGATAAACAAAGAAATGTTCGTAATATTAAAAAATTTAATTATACTTTTAGCTTCTGTGAAATAAAAAATATTTTAACCTTAACGAAAATAAAAGAAAATGATAAAATTTTATTAAATTTTTATTAAAAGGACAACAGGAGGTTTATCCATGTCAACGAGTTGTTTAGGTTCTGTACGCAACCATATTTGGGGAAGTAAAGAAGAGCTGTCTAATGCAAGCCTAATGTGTAGCAGAGCTTCAATAGGTTTAGGAGCGATAACAGGCGTGGCTTTGTTTATTATTGCTTGCGTAGGGGCAGCAGGTCACCTTTCGCCGTCCACATTAGGATGGGCATCTATCGGCTTAGGTGGTGGTATGGTAGTCTCAAATCTAACCGCAGGAAATCTTAAATATCGGGATAAAATTTTAACTGCTCTTCACATTCTTTCTTTAGCCTCTATCTTTGCCCTGGGTTCTCTGGGAGTGACAGGCGTGTTAAGTGCTCAACATCTGGGCTATGGGTTAATAGGAACATACTTGGGTACAAACATACTAGCTAGGATTAGAGAAGGATCTCGAAGTCCAAGGACGCTAAATGACTAAATGCTTACACTCAAAAGCGTATCAAAGAAGACCTTCGAAGAGGAGGTCTTCTTTGTGACAAGACCAGTCTGTGATATTTTACTTTTCTAAAAAAAGAATCTTGTTTTTGATCTTCAATCAGATTCCAATAGCGATTGAGTCTTGGCGGTTTTTAATCAAGCGGACTTAATCTCATTTTTACCTTCACGCTAAAGCTAATAAGGACGATAGATATATTTAGGTCGTACAATCGGCGTTCCTTTTCCGCCGCGTGCTACGGTGCGCTCATAGACAATCTGAATTGCAATCCCAACACAACGTGAAATACCGAATAACACTGTATAATATTCAGGATAAGGGAACCCGGCTGCTGTCAATAAAGCTCCTGACACTGCATCGACATTGGGATAAGGATTTGTAATTTTAGGATTTTCCTTAAGAACTTTTGTGCCAGCTTTTCTCAATTTAAGTGCCATTTGCATGAGAGGCTCCTCAGCGTAATGTCGCTCCCCTACCTCATAATAAACGCTAGCCCGAGGATCTTCTACACGTAAGACAGCATGACCAAAACCATAAACCAACTCTTTATTAGCCAATTTGTCTCGAATTGCCTGCTCGACTTCTTCCTGTGTACTTTGCGATCCTAGTTGCGCCACAAGACCTTTGACAAATTCCAAACTCTCCTGATTGGCACGTCCATGACGAGGACCGGCCAAAGCATTCATAGCAGCTGCAATGGAACCATAGAGATCCTCCAAACCAGATGCTACAGCCTTGCCAACAAACGTCGATAAATTTCCTCCACCGTGATCATAATGCAAAATGTTAAACAGGCGCATAGCTTCTGTAAGTCCCTCGGATTTGGGACAAGCAAGCATATGTACAAAATTTTCAATGTAACCCTTATGGGGTTCTGCAGCAGGCGTAACCCCAAAGTTTGCGTGATAGTTAATAAGGTATGCACCTAATAAAGGAACCTTAGCAATAAGATTGAGACAATCCTCTTTATAGTCTCCCGTTAACTCATACATGCCTAACATCATGATCGCACAAGAAAAAAGCGCCATAGGATGTCCTCTGCGCGGCAGATGATGTATGTGTGCTATCAAATCCTTAGATAAATGGGAGCGTTGTTGTAAATTTTCAATGAACTTTTTCAGCTCTTGTTCTGATGGCTCTTGTCCATGATAAAGAAGGTAGATCGTTTTTTCAGCTGACCAATGACAAAGCTCTGAAACAGGTTTGCCACGATAAAACAACCCCTTATCAGGATCTACGGAAGATGTTGTGCAATACCCAACAGGGAAACCTCTCAACCCTGTTTCAAGATGCTCTTCCGTAATCTGAAATAACGGTTGACTCATGTTTTAATTAAACCTTCTTTGATACAAAAGTCTCGCTCTGCAATGAGTTCTTGAAGCGTCACTGTCATTTTTTCTTTAATGAAAAAATCCCATTCTAAGCCCGGTATAATCTCACATTGCCCCTCTCCCTGACTTTGACAAGGGAACCCAAAAATTAGATTGTCTTCAATACCATAAGGGTTATGATCGCTGCATACCCCACTTGAAAACCATTGACCTTTGGCTGTGGGATGATACAAAGCAAATAAAGCATCGACAATAGCCTGACCTGCAGAAGCTGCTGAAGAGTGACCTAACCTATTGATTACAGAAGCTCCTCGTTTTTGCACCACCTCAAAAAACTCCCCTCTGAGCCATGCCTCATCGCGAATAAAATCTGTCATTTTTTGCCCTTTTACAGAACAGTGATTAAAATCTGGCACTTGCGTTGCAGAATGGTTGCCCCAGATTGTCACACCTTGAATATCTCGAACAGCCATCTTGCTCTTTTTGGCTAAAAGCGCTGTAGCACGATTTTGATCTAATCTGAGCAAAGCATGAAAATTCTTTCTGTTTAAGTCTGGGGCATGATGCATGGCTACCAAACAATTCGTATTACAGGGATTGCCAACTACAAGAACTTTTGCATCACGTTTAGCACAACGGTTAAGAGCTTTGCCCTGTACAGTAAAAATATGCCCATTTCCAGCTAGCAACTCAGCACGTTCCATTCCAGGTCCACGAGGCTTTGCTCCAATCAATACTGCATAATCCACATCATGAAAGAGTTTGATCAAATCCGATCCATACTCAATACCAGCCACAAGAGGAGTACAGCAATCCTCTAATTCCATAGCTATACCCTCTAAACGACTTTCCAAACCAGGCAAGTCACATAAATGGAAAATGATCGGTTGATTCAAGCCAAAAGCTTCCCCGGCTGCCATTCTAAAGATCGTATTGTAGCCAAGCTGGCCCGTAGCACCTGTAATTGCAATATGTAACGGTTTCTTCATGATTTTCAGATTATCAAAGCTTGAGAAATCGAACAAGGATTCTGTTTAATAAATAATCTAATTAGTTTTAGAATTAAATTTAATGAAACACATACAAAAACTATCGTTAAAAGTATTTAACGAATTCGAAACAATAAGCGAAACATCTATCTATCAACCATTAGAAGCAGATCAGCTTATTGATAACAATGCTTCTCCCTTATCGTTACCAGCACGAAAAAGTAGATTTAAGATTCTCACATCAAAAATCTTAAAAATATTTTCCCCTTCTCCTTCTGTTAACAAAAGTTCTGTATTTACCACAGCTCTTGCTTTGCTAATTACACAGCCTTTATGGCGCAACATCATTTTAAAAACCAATTCCATGCGGACAAAGTTTGTGGAAATCACACAACAAGTCGCAAATATGTACGGGCTCAGCCTTGATTCTCATGATTTGGAGTTACTTGAAAAAGATTGTGAACGCTCTTCTAGTTTAAAAGCGTTAGCTAGAAAAGCACATCTTCTTGGAGAAGAACAAATTAAGCAGGTGCAATGTCTACTTTTAGATGAGTTGCAACGCCCTCCTATTACTTCTTCTCTAACAGTGTCGTATAGTTCTGGCCATACACACCTTGACCTTGTCACGCGTTATACGAAATACAAAGTACATGCCCTTGAACCTACAGGCCGTATTATCTTTCAATCTCAACAAAATAAAGGCACCTGTAGCATACGCACACGTACCAGTATTTTTCCTGATACACGCGGCGTTATAGGACAACGCCAGGTATGGGCTGATCAGGAAAAAACTCTTGTTGGTTCTTATTCTGGAGAACTCAATACAACTCACCATATCCTAGAGCAAATCTTATGCACCTTACAGCTCACAGAACAGGATGTTTTAATTCAAAATCAAGCCGAAGCTTCTCAGGATCTTTGCCTGCTGTTTACATCTCTTTATGCCTGGACAGATTTTGAGCTCATTTGCCAACAAAGAGAGTCTATTCAAAGCCTAAATAACAAGTATTTACAAACGCAAAATGGCACTTATCGCTTACGCCTTCTTTATATGAATATTCCCTTGAACATCTGGTCAAGACTACCTAAACCTGGTGAAACTGGAGCGATTTTGCAAGATCTCAACGATCAATCCTTGATTTGGCTAACATACAGAGTTGCTCAAAAACTTAAACTGCCACTTCCTCCCTTAGAACAATGGACAAAACAGCTTGATAATCCCTATGATGATTTTTTTCGCGCAGAACATCAGCGTTTGGCTATCATTGATGCTTTCCGTCTTTATAAGATGGATTTGCTTCCCTTTTTAACGACAAGAAAAGAACCTATTGCTCTTATTCTTCATACGCTTTTATCAGATAGGCGTCCCGACGGCAAAAAATTAAGAGGCATGGATACCTTACTTTACCTGAACGAACTCACTAAATTTCTGGGAATTTTTCATCATAAAAACAGTGAACAAGCTCTCCATCGCTCTTCTGCAGCTAAAGCAGCAGATCAAGCACAATTCGCCCTGACTCGGTTACAAAAAGCTCCCTTTCTACCGGGCCAATCCTCCGAAGACGAACAGCATCTATTTGAAGTGTTGTATAGTCTTTATCTGTTAAAAGAGGAACCTGAGCTTCACCAACTCATGGGGACGGGGGAAAGCGAGCATTTCCAAGCTTCCTTAACAAGAAACCCGGAAATTCGACGCTACCTATTAGTCTAGCGTAAAACAAAATAAGATGAGGAAGAAAACGATCTGACGTAAAAGCCACATAATAAGCCTTTGCGTCGTTTTGACTTTAAACCATTATGCACATCTAACATACTATTTATCGAACATGAAAATATTCTAATCATGCGATAATTCTAAAACAAAAATATTAATATTTAATTAAAATATGATTAATTTATAAATAAATTATTTATTGTCGCTATTCATAGCCTGGTGCCTTTCTAAGCAGCCTATGCAACAGATAGACCCACAGAGCCCTTCTTGTTCTTTGATGCTCCTGCAAAGCCTGACAAATCGCCTGTGGAGCTTGCTCCTCTGAATCAAACGCCTTATGACCATACTCTGGGTGTACCCCGCTTAAAATAGCCTGCCCTTGTCCATATTGACAACAAACAATCGCAGGTAAATCCCCTGGTAAATCTTCATAAGTGGCAAGAATTTCAACGGAAGGATCTTTATTAGCATGCTCAAATGTACATCCTCCATTAAAATAGACAGGCGTAACCCCCTCTGCCCACGAAACAGAAGCCATTCTTGCTCCAGAAAGACTCCCATAACAAAACTGACCATAACCATAGACAGGCCCCCAAGCTCGTCCTGGATAAAAACTTAGTTCTCTTTGAGCTTTAATTTCCAAGGGGCCTCCTTCTTCAAAAAGAATAGAAGAAGCTCCATAGTAACCGCCCGCACAGATACCTAAATAATGACCACCTGATTGGACATAATTTTTCAAACGCTGATTAGCTTCGCCCTGTAAGGCATGGTGATACGGCACATCCCTTCCACCTGGAAAAATAACGGCAAGCGTTTTGGACTCCCAGTCTTTTGATAAGAAAAAGCCTCTTTTAACAGAGCGAACAGATAAGAAAGGGAGTTCTTCTCGAACTCCCTTTATGATTTGACAGAAAGAATGTGAATCAACACCTTCATCTACATAGATGACGATCTGAGAAACTTCCATACCGTAGGAACAAGGATAGCAGCTAAAACTACTTTAATTGCATCAACAACTAAAAAAGGAACCACACCTAAGTAGATAGCCTGTTCAACACCAATAAAATGTGCTAGCCAAAGAACACCCATAGCATAAATAATCACCATTCCTGCAGACATCGCTGCAAGTGTTTTTACAAAATGAAAACGTAGTCCTTGCTCAAGCAACCAACCCACACAAAATGCTGCAAAACAAAAACCAACAAGATAGCCACCTGTAGCCCCTGTTAACACCGCCAAACCACAAGAAGCTTGAGCAAATAGCGGCACACCACAGATCCCTTGAACAAGATAGAGCACAGCAGCTAACATACCTCGTTTAGAACCTAAACAGGCACCTAACAACAAAACCGCCCATGTTTGTAAAGTGATAGGAACGGGAGTAAAACCAAGAGGAATCACTACTTGGGAAGATAGCGCTAAAAGAAGGGATCCTAGCATTACGACTAGAGCATCAAAACAAAGAGCTTTAAGTTTTTGTTTTGGGCGTATGATATCTACAAAAGCCAACATATGCATCTCCTATAAAGCTCCGATACCAAGCTAAAAACGGCTTGTATAGAGCTAAATTTTAATGATAACAAGTATACCAACTCTAAGAAGTTGTAGGCAACTGAACTTTAGCAAAAATGTTGTTCTAGAAAATTTAAAAAAAACTTCCTAACCATTGTTTTTAGGATGAAATTTTCTAAAAGCAACTTGTACTTGTTGCATATTAACATGTGTATAACGATCTGTTGTGGCAATTGAAGCATGCCCTAGCATATCCTGAATGACTCTAAGCTCTGCTCCATTTTCCAATAAATGTGTAGCAAAAGCATGACGTAAAGCATGAGGATAAATATTTTTCTTAATCCCTGATTTTTTCGCATAAATTTTTACTTGTCTCCATACAGCCACCCGATTCATTGCATGCCCTTTCACGGATAAAAACAAATGTTGATCCTGCTGATGGGTGCGAAAATGTAACAGATAATAGTCAATAGCTTGCAAAGCCTTAGAACCTATCGGCACGATACGTTCTTTATTGCCTTTTCCAAGAACCCGCACCGATTGATGATCTACAGAATGAATTGTTAAACCACATAATTCAGAAACACGAAGTCCACTGGCATAAAGCACTTCTAAAATAGCTTTATCACGAGCTCCTGTTTCAGTTGTAGGATCTGGTGCCGCAAGAAGATGATCCACTTCTTGACAAGTCAAGACATCGGGCAATAAACGCCAAAGTTTAGGAGAATCTAGATTAAGAGAACTGTGAGGAAGATAATTTTCTCGAACAAGAAATCTATGAAAAACTTTACATGCAATAAGAGCTCTGGCCATAGAAGCTGGCGCATAGCCCTGTTTTTGCATATGCGCTAAATACTCACATAAGTTTTCTTGAGTTAAATCGTTATCACCAAAAGCTAAAATATCGCGCTGATAAGCTTCTAAAGTATGAGGACTTAGTCCTCTTTCACCTCGTAGATAACTAATAAATTCAGACAGATGGGCAAGCATGAGCTTCTAATATTTCACTAAGTTGACGAGCCATTTCAGGTTTAACCTCTACAGGCTGCAAATGAAAAACTTCTCCTGATTGAAGCTCTTCAAAAATAGCTCTGCCTCGACGCGCAAAAATTCCCTTACGTTCTAAATATAACGCAAATAAATATGCAAATGATTGCTGATGATCTTGCGCATAAAACTTTTTAAACACAGCTATCAACGACCCATCTTCCGGCGAAGCAACTGTCTCTTTTTCTGGAATAACGCCTTTCCAAAAATGTCCTTGAGGTTTCAACTGTTCCGCACATTTTTGACAGAAATCTTGACGCAACCAGGCATCTTTCTGTTCAACAAGAGCTGACAGATAAATGTCTCCTGGGTTAAAAAAGGTCCCATCCTGGGTACAACGACGTGAACGTATAGGGATTTTGCGCATGTCTTTATCCTAGCGAAAAACAGAAAAAAGTTTGACTATAAATTGCTATTTTTGCAATGCAATCTTCTAACAGGAGCAAAAAAGACCATGCCTCAAACTGCCGCGACTCATACCTTTCGCCATCTCAAAACTGTACATATTCTTAAAAATCTGGCAACAAAACCTGTCGATCTGACTGTTGAAGGAGTCCTTTCTTCTGAGCGTATCGAACGCTATTGTGCTCAATCTTCCGAATTTAAACTTCTCTATGGAACAGAACGTGTTACAGATGATGTACTGCAGGCTCTTAAAGAATTAGCTCATGAAGCACGTTTAGTTGAAAAAATGGAAGCTATGCAACGAGGGGATGTTGTCAACAAAATTGAAGGATATCCTAGCGAAAGCCGCATGGTCTTACATACAGCTATGCGCGATTTTTTTATGCATCCCAATGAAGGAGACAATGCCAAAAAAGCCGCTAAAGCCGAAAAAAAAGAGTGTGATAAACTCAAAGATTTCATGGCTAAAATTGATGCTCAAGGCAAGTTTACTACATTAATTCAAATAGGTATTGGGGGCTCTGATTTAGGTCCAAGAGCTCTTAGCGTAGCCATGCACGCCTTTCGCAAACCGGGCCGCCAGGTGCATTTTATTTCTAATGTTGACCCTGATGATGCATCAGGCATTCTTCAGCAAATTGATCCTAAGCGCACATTAGTTGTGGTTGTTTCTAAATCTGGAACAACATTAGAGACTTTGACTAATGAAGAACTTGTCCGTTCACGTTTTAAGCAAGCTGGCTGCAAGCCAGAAGAGCATTTTATTTCCGTAACAGGCGAAAAAAGCCCTATGGATAATCCTTCCCGCTATCTTGCCTCTTTCTACATGTGGGATTATATCGGAGGTCGCTATTCCGTTACATCCATGGTTGGGGCTGTAGCTTTAACTTTCGCTTTGGGTTACGACCAATTTATGAATATCTTAAAAGGTGCTCATGAAATGGATCGCCTTGCTCTTAATCCTGACATCCACGTCAATCTTCCATTATTGGGGGCCATGTTGGGTATCTGGAATCGTAATTTTCTCCATTACCAAACCGTAGCCATCTTGCCTTATTCTCAGGCCCTATTACGTTTTACAGCTCATTTGCAACAATGCAACATGGAATCCAATGGCAAACGCATAGATAAGAAAGGCAATCCTGTTGATTTTGATACAGGACCTGTGATCTGGGGAGAACCCGGCACCAATGGTCAGCATTCTTTTTATCAACTGATTCACCAAGGCACAAACGTTGTACCTGTTGAATTTATCGGGTTTAGAGAAAGTCAGTATCAGGAAGACCTTAATATCCAAGGTACAACCTCGCAGGAAAAATTACTGTCCAACTTGTTTGCGCAGTCTATTGCCTTAGCCAAAGGTCAAAAAAATGATAATCCCAATAAAGTGTTTCCAGGGAACCGCCCCAATCAAATTTTGTTAGCCAAACGCCTAGACCCTTTCACTCTAGGAGCCTTAATGTCTTATTATGAGAATAAGATTGCCTTTCAAGGTTTCTGCTGGAACATCAACTCTTTTGACCAAGAGGGAGTGCAGTTAGGCAAAGTGTTAGCTAATAAAATTATCGATCATTTTAAGAGCAAGCGCCAGGGCAAAAAATCTGAGAAATTCCCAGAAGCTGAAGCCATGCTGCGTCATTTAGAAACGCTTTGAACAACTTGAGCGCCTGCAGCAAGCAATCCATTAACCTTGCGTTGTCCCTTTGCACTTAGCTGCGCCACATATAGCGTATCGATACCCTCCCATTCCTCTGTTAACAATTCTTCTGGAATAAGACGGCAGAGTTCATGTGGCATCTCAAAGGTGGCTTTCAATCCATAACAAAGAGCTGCTGAAACGCGCTGTTGTGGCAAAATCTGTTGAGGTTGACGTGAACAATAGCCATACACTGAGGGTTCATCCCAACCCAATGCAGGTAGAGCATAAGGCCATCGATTACCTTTGAGAATCAGACCTAAATGAGAAAGTTCTTCTCGTTGTAACACATGGCAAAATTGATCTATCTGTTCATATTCAGAAAGATCTAGAGCGATAAAAGGCACAATATGATCGGGTAAACGCGCTGCTAAAGAACGCAACAAAATGGGTGACACGCAAGGTTTACCTCGATAGAGAATCATCCCAAATGTACGGTAGTGAGGGGCTATAGTATTGATAAAATGATCAAGAGCAAGCTCAAAACTCAATAAGGTCGCTTCATCAGGCTCATGGCAGGTCAGTGCATCTGTCTGAATGTCCCACATGACCCATTCTTTGACATCCGGGAATTCCCATTTAAGATTAGAACGAGAAGAGCAATCTACTTGCAAAAGCACAACATTGGCCTCAGGATGACCTAAAGGCATAACCTTAGGAAAAAAGCTCTTTCCTTCAAGTATCCAAGCCTGCTGATAACCTGTAAACACACAATAAGGAAGCATCATAACCTTTTAAATTTTGTAAGTCGAAAGCTACGCCCCATTTGCTGCCATAATAAAGCAAATGTTGAGCTTCCATACTCTTGCTGTTCAATAAAATAAGGAGCGTCAAAACAATGTTTCCATTCTTTCATAGGACTTAACAAGCTCAATGTTTGTTCAATATAAGAAAAATCATCTGAAACAAATAAGAATTCGGCATCCGGGGCGGCAACACGTGTCACTTGTTCTAAGAATGAAGGCTGAATTAACCTGTGTTTAGCATGACGTCTTTTGGGCCATGGATCTGGAAAATGAATGAACACACCGTGGATAGATGCTGAAGGAAGATAATGCTGCGTAAAATAACAGGCTTCCGCGCAAACAATGAGTAAATTGTCTAATTTTAAATTTTCTCTTTTAGCCCAAATTTTCCGGGCTCGTTCAAATTGTAATTCGACCGCTATCCAATTAAGATGTGGACAAGCCTGCGCTTGCTCCGTAATCCAATGACCGTTACCCGAACAGTATTCTACATAAATTGGCTGTTGATGCACAAAAATTTCATTCCAAGAAGGTAAAACAAAACTTTCTTTAACATGACGAGGAAAGGATAAAAACCTGTCTTGATAAATTACAGCAGGGTGTTGTCTAGGGAATAAAGGTTTAAGATCTTCGGGTTTCACGGGTGAAGCATCATATCACTCTTTTACTTTGACTGCAAATCCCCTCTCAAACTACTCTGTGATTTCAAAAACGAGGTTGTCAATGCGTTATCTATTTTCTCTTTTAATTTTCCTGGCCGTTCCTCTATACGCAACCACGCAAGATGTATCCCATTTAGATCTCACAGAAGTTGTGCGTTCTGCTCCTGTAATCTATGGAATTTTATTTCTACTTTCCTTCTTTTCTTTTTCTATTTGGTTATACAGTTTGCTGACATTGCGCACTAATTTATTAATGCCAAGATCTTTTATTGAAAAATTACGCCATTTTTTATTAGAAAAAAAATATGACTTAGCTTTGGATAACTGTAAAAAAGCTCGTCATTTTACAGCTTCTATCTTAGCCAGTGGGCTTGTCTCTCGTGGACATGGCCATCAAATTGTTGTGGAAGCCATGCAGACAGAAGGCAAGCGCTGTGGCGTGATCTTATGGCAACGCATTTCCTTAATTAACGATGTTGCAATTATTGCGCCCATGTTAGGACTCTTAGGGACAGTATTAGGTTTATTCTATGCCTTCTATGATGTGAACCGATCTGCGGATACACTTGCCTCCATTTTTGATGGATTGGGAATAGCTGTTGGAACAACCGTTGCTGGACTTGTTGTAGCCATTATGGCCATGATTTTCTATGCAACTCTTAAATTTCGTGTAATTCGCGTGCTAAATATGCTTGAAAATGAAACTCTTGCTCTAGGACATTTGATCGAGGTGGAATGAGTTATATACCTGTTGATGAGTTAAAAGAGCGTGGGGGCATCAGCATGGCTCCTATGATTGACTTCTTATTTCTGATGCTTGCCATGTTTGCCTCTTTAACTGTTTCCCGTATCGTAATCAGAGATACAGATATTGATTTGGTTCAATCCAAGCATGAGCTTTCTGTTTCTGCAGACACACCTCGTGATTATAAGGTGATTCATTTAACAGTTTCAGAAGATGGTTCCTACAAATGGGTCACAGAAATTCGGGACCATGTTATGCATTCTGCCCAAGAAATTACAGATGAGTTGCTACGACAATATCAAATGGGTTTACTCCCCCATGACAAGCTCAAAACACAGGTTATGTTAAAAATCGATCGTGAAGCACATTGGGAACCCATTTTACAACTTTTACTAGCCGTTAAAGAAGCTGGTTTTGAAATACGTCCCGTTTATGAACCTATCTCTGTGATGTAACATGTCTCTTGTCCAAAAAAAATACGATTTTCTTATCATTGGTGGAGGCATTATAGGACTGAGCCTTGCCAGAGAGCTAAAAAAAAGACACCCTCAGGCTTCTTGTGCCCTTATAGATAAGGAAAAAACATGTCATGCCCATGCTAGTGGCCGCAATAGCGGTGTACTACATGCAGGTTTTTATTATAGCGCTTCAAGTCTTAAAGCTCGTTTTTGTAAGCTCGGTCATCAACTTTTAAAAAATTACTGTGAAGAACAAAATATCCCTGTTCTCACTTGCGGCAAGCTTGTTGTCGCTAAAAATGAACATGAATTGGCAGGCCTTAATGAGCTTCTTCGCAGAGCACAGGCTAACGGTGTGCAGCTTCATCTGATTTCTAAGCAAGAAGCTGAAGAAATTGAACCGCGAGCACTGACATTTGAAAAGGCTCTTTTTTCACCTACAACCGCTTGTGTTGATCCTATTGTTGTGTTACAGACCCTGCACAGAGAGGTTCAACAACAAGGTGTAGATGTAGGGATGGACACATGCTATTTACATAAAACAGAGGATGGCATTGTTACGTCTAAAGGAAAGCTGCAAGCAAATTTTATTATTAATGCTGCAGGATTATACGCAGATCAAATTGCTTTAGACTTTGGACATTCCAAATCTCATCGCATTCTTCCCTTTAAAGGTCTTTATCTCTATTCGTCCGAGCCTGTCGGAGCTCTGCGCACTCACATTTATCCTGTTCCTGATCTTAATTACCCATTTCTAGGTGTACATTTTACTTTAACACATTCTGGACAGGTCAAAATCGGACCTACAGCTATTCCTGCGCTATGGAGAGAACAGTATCAAGGATTGTCTGGTTTTAAGCCTCACGAGTTTTGGGACATTATTAAACGACAAGCTAGCCTGCTATGGAAAGCACCTTTTGACTTTAAAAAACTGGCTTTTGAAGAGATGCAAAAATACCTCAGTTGTAAAATGGTAAAAATTGCTTCTCACCTTGTAAAAGACGTACATCCTTCTCAATATAGGGTGTGGGGAAAAGCTGGGATTCGAGCTCAGCTATTAAACATTTCAACCAACCAGTTGGAAACTGATTTTTTAATTGAGTCTGATTCTCATTCTTTGCATATTCTCAATGCTGTGTCACCTGGTTTTACTTCAGCTTTGTCTTTTGCTCAATTCGTGGCTGATCGAGTTGAACAACAACTGTGTTGCTCCTAAAAGCCTTTACCTATTTCTTAGATAAGTGCAAAAACTAGAGGCGGACATGATGTCCGCCTCACTGTTCAGGAAAGAATCCTCTCTATGAACTGCTCCTCCTATGAGCACGTATAAACATAGGCGCCATTAGTGTATACCCAATAGCAACCATTACTGCTATAAGGAGTTTGGTGTGGCGTGTAATATTCATAGTCATAAGGGTAATACCAGCTAAACGGTCTTTGCTGATACTCCGTTTTGACTATCTGCACTCCGGCTGTGTCAGCCTGAGCAATTGGTACAGCAGCCCACACAAACAGTACGACTAGAAGAGGTAGCATCTTTCTCATATCTACCATCCCCAGTTATAGTTATAATACAGGTAGTAATCCTCATAAGGATAGTAAGCATAGCCACGGTAAGGGTATTGATAGTCATAAGGCTGGTGAGCATAGTGACGAGGGCCATAGTAAGAATAGCCACCTCCGTTACTATAATAGATCACCTGACCATCATGACCCCTGTAATAATGAGTTGCAACAACAGGAACCTGAGACCCCTCTGTAGAAGTTGATTGGTGATCTACAGCAGGAGTGGTCATCATTGTCATTCCACCCATTTGTTGCCCTGCGCTCATATCTCCCTTAGGTGCTAAAGTCCCTCCAGGGGGAGAGTTGGGAACCGGTTGTTCCGGCACCCCATTAGCACCTGGACCGGGAGGTGTGATAGGGTTAGGTGCTTCAGAAATCCCATTGGATTGCTGATGCATCTGCCCAGTTGCAGGAACAGTGTCCGAGGTTACACTGACGCCTACCTCAGATGTGTCGGCGTTAATATCAATGCCTGGCTCAATGCCCGGCACATCAACGCTTGCATCTGAACCTCCAACCGGCGTTTCAACACTTGCAGAAGAACTTGCTGATGGCATGATTGTCATGCCTTGGTCCTGCTGAGGTGTTGTCGCCGGTGCATTTTGGTTCATCGAAGAATCTGTCGATGAACTGGAAGCACCTGGCCCTGCTGAGGTCATCACAGCTAGACCTGCAACAGGGACTATAGAGAGGATCGCAAAGAGTAAGCCACGTAAAAAAGTACGTTTAGATTTACTCATACCGACCTCCTAGGTTAAGCTTTTATAAACAAAGGATGTGATTCCTAAGTGTTATAAAAGCTCATTCTTTATTTCTAACATACTAATAATAAAAAATCTACTTTATAAGCGCTTAGTTACAAGCTAAAGAATTAACTAATTAAAGAATTACCATCTGTGGCAGAGAGTTTTATTTAAAGATTGTGTAAATAAAAACAAGGGCTTTGCTATTAATTTTTGGAAACTTTATCATTTTTTAAACAAATTTCTTTATAATAAAGCCATGAATACAAGTCCATTAGGTCATTTACAACCCAGCAGAGCACATTCAAACAACGCATTTAGCTGTTCTTTGCTTATTAAACTTGTCGCAGCCATAGCATTGCTCGCTATTGGAGCTTTGGGAATTGTAGGCATCCTTCATCAACACTCTATGGTCAATCTCTGCTCTTCTTTCCGATGGTTACAACATATCCCAACCGCTCTTCAAAACTTGTTCAAAC
>JAFEGP010000030.1 GCA_018239815.1 Verrucomicrobiota bacterium
CCAGTTATTTTGCAGGAGCTTGCGAAGGGGCTCCTCTTACAGTCATTCGACAATATATTGAACAACAGTCCTCTCCCACAGAAGAGAAGAAACCATGTAAGTGATGGCTACGCCATCCCAAAACATGGTTGCTCCTTACATCCCACTCCTGAAGAAGTGGGTTTTACGGCGCAAAGGATAAAGTTCTTAAGATGAAAAGACTTCACTTTCTTTATCTTCGAAAGAAGTCTCCATGTGTCAAGCAAAGTAGTTGGTTTCTTCAGATTCTTAAAGCTAGCTAGTGCTTGCATGTCTTCAGAGTTCTTTAGCTATACACTTTAAAACTTATCAGGGATTTGTAGGAGAGTACTTGAAGAGGAAAGCATAGAGAGAATGAGGGCAAAAAAAATCGGAACCCCGAAAGGTTCCGATATCAGATTCAAAAGTCAAGTCAGCTTGATTAGAAGCGTACTTGGCCGTTGATGTAAGCAGCACTCTCATCACCGAGACGTACTTCACCAGTGATTGCAGCTTTTTCGCAGTCAATCAAAGATACCCCAACAGCGTATCCCCAGAGGTGAGCTGTTTTAGCTTTCGTGAGGATTGATGCAGAGTTAGTTCCTGTGTTAGTTGCATTATGCAATTGCAACTGAGCACCTGACCATTTTACTGCAATGTAAGGTACAAAGCAGTGGATACGGTGGGAGATGCCCAAGCCAACTTGCCACTCATAGTATCTAGAAGTGCTAGCAACTGTAGCGTCATTAAAGTATTGAGGAGAAATGACTACACCTTGGATAGGCGCACGGAATTGGAAGTATTGGAATTCAGCACCAATAGCTGTACATCCGCACTCCCAAAGAGTTCCGCGAGTTCCAACGCTCCAAGAGAAAACTGGAGCAGAGTAGACTTCTTCCCAGAAACCAGCTGTTCCGTTGAAAGAACTTGTGTTTCCTCCCAAAGACCAGTCAGAAGCACCTAATGTTGCAAAAAAGTCTAAGCGGTCCCAAAAGTTCAATGCAATATAACCAGCATTTGTGAAAATAGTTGACTGGTCAATATTTTGATAGGTGCCACTTGAGAGGTTGTTTTGCATCTTCAAATTACGTTGGAAAACATAATCCCCATAGAAACCGACGCGAACGCTAAAAGCATCGCACCAGGTTAGGCAAGGATCACAGACATCACCGCAGTGTCCTTCCCAGCAAATACCATCGCAAAGCAAACTTGCTTCGCTTGGGTTTCCAACAGGCAGAGCAAACGCAGCTCCGCTTGCCAGAACAGTTAACATTGTCGTGAAGAGTTTCTTCATACTCACCCCTTATTCATTTCTGGTTGTTCATTCTTGCTATGTTCCCAGCGCTTTGTGCCATTTGCTTGCAGATTACCTTTACGTCGAGTTTCTATCTCCACCCGGTTTTCCGCTAGTATGATAAGTCACCAGAAAGTCCTATCACACCTCAAAGCTACCCTGCATTTTAGCGCTAAGCTTATTAGCCGACACAGTAGCAAATTCTTATCTTTACTTCAAAAAAAAATGGCGTTTGTGTTGTGTTTTGCAAGCTATTTTTTTGTAAGTTATCGATATTCAATGTTTTGCATGCTTAAAATTTTTTGCTTTGGAAAGAAGAAAAGATCGCTTCTCTGAATATTCTTGGTTCATGTTTTTCAATATTTACAAAAAAAAGCACGATAAATGCGGCGTAATAATTGTGATTTTTTATGAAGAAAAAAAGGAAGTAATGAAGAGTTTTTCTTTTTTAGTTGCGTCTGTTTTCAATCTTTCACACAAAATTGGTTTGTTAAAATGAGTCAATTTGATGAACAAAAGTAAAAATAGAGAAACGGCAATGTGTAGGGGGCGCAGTTTTTTTTGTTGTGCACTATTCTATGTAAAGAAAGGAAGACAGTTCTTTTGTGGATAACAAAGAGAAAAGCTTTCGAGTTTGAAAAAAAAATTTCTATTCGCACTCAGCGCTGTTTTCAGTTATACTCAAGGGACCACAAAGAAATTTAGGTAGGCGAAGTGTTGCAAACAGCAGTGCTGGACTACGCGGGTGCTAGTCATATTGGGCATGTGAGACAAGAAAACCAGGATATATGGAAGGTGTTGGAGCCCCTGGGGGCCTTTATTGTAGCAGATGGAATGGGGGGAAGAAAGGGAGGAAGGCTTGCTGCGCAGTTGGCTGTTTCAACTTTATCGCAGTATTTAGAAACACAGCAATTTTTTGAGGAAGATGCCCAAAAAGCTGTAAAAATTATTTCTCAGGGCATACGTGCTGCTAATCAAGCTGTTTTTGAACAAGGGCAACAACGATTAGATTTAGCTGGGATGGGGACCACTTTAGCAGCTATGTGGGTGGTCACAACGGCTGTTATCTGTGCACATGTAGGAGATAGTCGCATTTACTGTTTGCGTGATCAACAACTCAAAAGGTTAACGGAAGATCATACTGTTGTGAATGAAGGCTTGGTGCAAGAATTGAAGGAGTCGTCTAAACATATTTTATCACGTGCAGTGGGAATTAGCTCGCATGTAGAGCCTTCTATTATCAGCTATCCTGTTCATCCAGGTGATGTATTTATGCTGTGTACAGATGGGCTGACCAATGCTGTGAGTGAGGAAGAAATGAGTCGTATTTTAATGGAAGATGTTTCCGTGGATGTTAAAGCAAAGCTTCTTGTTCAGACGGCTTTGAATTTAGGTGGAAAAGATAACATAACGTTGATCGTAGTAAAGTTTAAATAATGATCTATCTTGATAATAACGCAACAACAAAAATAGACCCCAAGGTGAAGCAAGTTTATTGTTCTTTGCTTGATCAGCTTTTGGGTAATCCTGGGAGCATGCACCGCCCTGGACAGCATGCTAAACAATTGCTTATTCAAGCGCGTCGCAGTATTTGTGAGTTTTTTTCTGTGTCGCCAAAACATCTCATTGTTACATCAGGAGCCACAGAAGCTCTTACAATGGCTATTTTGAGTTGCCCTCCTTCTTCTCATATTATTACTTCTTCATTGGAACATGCGGCTGTGCGAGAAGCTGTGCTTCAAACTTCTTGCAAAGTAACATGGCTAAGTCCTGAGTCTGGAAAAGGTGCTATCACAGCTGACCAGATTGAGAAAGCTATCACGCCTCAAACAGCCATGGTTGTGATAATGGCTGCTAATAATGAAACAGGTGCTTTAACAGATTTGCAGGCCATTGCAGAATTAGCTTATCAACACAATTTGTTGCTTGTTGTGGATGCTGTGGCTTGGATAGGTAAAGAAACATGGAAAACACCAGCTGGGAAAGTAGCCATCTGCATGTCTGGTCATAAGATTCATGCTCCTGTTGGTATCGGTTGTCTTGTTTACTCATCCGGATTTCCTCTAAAACCTCTTTTTTCTGGAGGGGGACAACAGCAAGGGCTGCGGGGAGGAACGGAGAGTGTTGCTTTGACGGTGGCTCTTGCGCAAGCATTTGCTCAATTAGAAATGGTCAGGTATGACGAAATACGTGTTTTAAGAAACTATTTTGAACAGCAACTTAAAAACAATATACCGGACGTGCTGATTCACTGTGAACATGAACCAAGAGTAAGCAATGTTTCAAATGTTGCTTTTAGTCAATGTGAAGGCGAGACATTGTTAATGAAACTAGATCTTGCTTCAGTTGCAGCAAGCCATGGTTCTGCTTGTCAGTCGGGGGCTTTAGAACCTTCCCATGTTTTAACAAATATGGGTCTAAGTAAGCATATTGTAAAGCGTTCTTTGCGTTTTTCTTTAAGTCGGATGACAACAAAAGAAGAAATTAATCGCAGTGTTGCTATTTTGCGTTCTTGTCTTGTTGAGGAGTAACTATAACCTTAGTTGCTCCTTCTGGTACCAATCCCAAATTGCGCATGAGCACGAATTCTAGCCATTGAGGATCTTGTTGACTGACCAGTTCGGATTTAAACTGGTCCTGGCGTCTTTTTTCTTCACATAAGCGAATTTGAATTTCCTGTAACCTTGTGAGCAGCCGCTGTTTTTCCACCTGATGGTGGCGTGAAGCAAAATCAAAAAGCATAAGGCAGCTCAAACAAAACAAGATAACCCACCATGATTTAACAATGAGCAGGTCAAAAAGGCGAGAACGCTGTGTCATACGATCGGTACAGTAATACCCGTTTGCTTTTGATACTTTCCTCCTCGGTCTGCATAAGAAACTTGGCATACATTTGATGCTTGGAAGAAAATGACCTGAGCAATGCCTTCATTTGCATAAATTTTTGCTGGCAAAGGTGTTGTGTTAGAAATTTCAATTGTCACATGACCTTCCCATTCAGGTTCGAAAGGTGTCACATTGACGATGATCCCGCAACGAGCATAGGTAGATTTACCTAAGCAGAGAGTCAACACATTACGAGGAATGCGGAAATATTCTACGCTGCGTGCTAAAGCAAACGAGTTAGGGGGAATCAAGCATTCATCGGCATGAATGTCGACAAAGGCGTCTTCAGTAAAATTTTTGGGATCAACAATGGAATTATAGACATTTGTAAAAACTTTAAAATGGTTAGCAACGCGGATATCGTATCCATAGCTGGACAAACCATAACTGACGATTTTTTTCCCTTCGACTTCTTTAACTTGATGTGGAACAAAGGGCTCGATCATTCCCTCTTGTGCCAATTTTTCAATCCAACGATCTTCTCCAAGACTCATGTTAAACCTCTTTGCATTTTGCGTTGTCATTTTCCATGTTAGTGGCTATTCTTGCAACAAATGGATGAACGTTATGTTGAATCATCATTAGCTGTTGAGGACATTACTTTTGAAGTTCCCTTACGTCCTCAAAAACTTAATGATTTTGTTGGGCAAGAAGAGGTCTGTTCTCGCCTCAATATTTTGGTAAATGCTGCAAAAAAAAGACAAGAGCCTTTAGGGCATTGTTTGTTATCAGGTCCCCCGGGTCTGGGTAAGACGACCTTGGCAAATATTTTAGCTAAAGCCATGGAGAGTTCCATTGTTATTACATCGGGGCCTTTATTAGAGCGGCCTGCAGATCTTGCTGGGATTTTGACAAATTTGCAAAAAGGGGATGTGCTTTTTATTGATGAGATCCATCGTTTACCTCGCACATTAGAGGAATATCTTTACCCAGCCATAGAAGATTTTGTTTTAGATGTGATGATCGATAGCGGTCCTCACGCACGCTCCGTTCAAGTTAAGCTTCAACCTTTTACTCTTATTGGTGCAACTACACGCTCTGGGTTGTTAAGTGCTCCTATGCGTTCTCGTTTTGCAATGAATTGTCGATTGGATTATTACAAAGCCAATGATTTGCAAACAATTTTAGCTCGCTCTTCATCGATTCTTAGAATGCAGATAGAGTCTGAAGCAGTAAAGGAAATTGCGCATCGGGCACGTGGAACTCCTCGTGTTGCGAATAATTTATTGCGTTGGGTAAGGGATTATGCCCAAAGTCATGAAAAGGCAAACGTAGATCGAATGACGGCAGTTCGGGCTTTAGAAATGCTTGCAATTGACGAGAAAGGGTTAGATGAGATTGATAAAAAAATTCTAAGTATCATTATCGATCATTATAACGGAGGCCCAGTGGGGCTGGGGACTTTGGCTGTGGCGATTGGGGAAGTGAGTCAAACTTTAGAAGAAGTTTATGAGCCCTTCTTGATCTTGCAAGGATTTTTGAAACGTACGCCTCGGGGAAGAGTAGTAACCCCCTTGGCATATCAGCATCTGAAAAAAAAGATGCAGAAAAACACATTGTTTTAAGGGGTAAAAGTGAAAAAGATCTGTACGTTAATCGTAGCTATATTGGTATCTTCGGGGGTGGCTCATTGCGCAAAAATGCAGGGTCCCGTACGAAAAGAAGAGGCTCCTTTACAATTAGGACCTAAAATTCGAGTGTTGCTTGCCAAGGAAGTGAATTCTGCATTGGTTGAAGCAAAGGGGACATATCGTGTGATTGAACGTACAACGCAAGATGTGATTAGCTCAGGTCTTGTTGGCAAACGTTATATTCTTCATGCCATTAAGGAAGGGTTGCGCTGGGGTGAAGAATTTCCTGGTTATCATCATATTACACTTGTTCCCTCTAATCGACAAACTGTCTTTTATGTGAATGGTTTTCAATATAAAGGCGTTGTGGATGTTTATCTAGAGGCGAACCAGCAAATCACCATTGTGAATGAAGTTCCTATCGAAGATTACGTGCGTTCTACTGTAGCTTTGCAACTTAAAGAATCTTTAAGTAAAGAAGCTTTGTCTGCTTATGTCATTGCTGCAAGAACTGAGGCTTATGCTATTGCTTTAACTGGTCAAGCTTCAGAAGGAGCTTGGGATGTACGAGCTAAAGATGTGGGATATTTTGGAAATGGTGTTGTATTACAAGGATATGGGGTTGATGAAGGCGTTGAAGCGACACGTTTTATGGTGCTGGAATCTACAAAGGCTAGATTGCCTGAACATGTTCGTGTGATGCCTGAAAAACTGAAAGAAATGGCAGATGCTGGCTATGATGCTAAGCAGATCTTACATAAATGTTTTCCTAATACACGCTTGAATGTTACAGCTGATCCAAATGCTCGGGTTGTGCGCTAGAAAGTAACATGATACTGCTATAAGGTAACAACCGATACGTCTGATTTGAAAGGACGGTCGGTTGTTTTTCTTTTGTAGACTCTGCTGTATCCACTAAAATATGCCAAGATTGATAGGGAGGAGCGGGTAAGGTGACATTAGCAGGAGAAGAATGAGCGTTAAAAGCAAGATATAGATTCAGTTTTTCCAGTGCATCGGGTAGAGAAAAAGCTAAAAAGTGACTGTTAATGTCCCATAGAGGTTGATGAGGGAGCAACCCGTGAAAAATAATTTCTGTTTTATTTAAAAAATAAGAGCGTCGTAGAGCAGGAAATCTCTTTCTTAAAAGGATCATTTTTTGACAAAAGGCAAAAAGGGAAGGGTGTTGATCAAGAGTATCCCATTGAAACCAATTTAGCCGATTATCATGACTCCAGGTGTTGTTATTGCCTTGTTTTGTATGGCCATATTCGTCTCCCATTAAAAGCATGGGAACACCCTGTGATGTCAAAAGAGTAAAGAAAAAATTTCTGAGTTGTCTTTCTCTTAAATGTAGAATATTAGGATCTGAAGTGGGTCCTTCTATGCCATGATTCCAGCTTTCTCCATCATTGCTTCCATCACGGTTGCTTTCCCCATTAGCCAAGTTATGTTTAGTGTTATAACTGACAAGGTCATGTAAAGAAAAACCATCGTGAGCGGTCACAAAATTAATACTGTGATAAGGGGAGCGTAGTCCATAGAGATCTTCAGAACCACAAAGGCGTGTTGCAAAAATACCTGTTTGTCCACCAGCTCCTTTCCAAAAACGTCGCACAGTATCACGGTACCTTCCATTCCACTCAGCCCATTTTCCAAAAGAAGGAAAGGAGCCAACTTGATAGAGTCCTGCAGCATCCCATGCCTCTGCAATCATTTTTACATTTGCTAAAACAGGGTCTTTCGAAATTTCTTCTATAAGAGGAGGATTAGAAAGTACACTGCCGTCTTTATCTCGTGTTAAAATAGACGCTAAATCAAATCTAAATCCATCAACATGCATTTGCTCAACCCAATAGCGTAAAGAATCTAGGATGAAAGAGCGCACCACAACGTGATTAGCTTGGAGTGTGTTGCCGCATCCTGAATAGTTTAAGTATTCACCTCGCGAAGAAAGTAAATAATACGTGCTATTGTCTAGTCCTTTAAAACTTAATGTTTCATCTAATCCTTCTCCTTCAGTTGTATGATTATAAACAACGTCTAGGATGACTTCGATGCCTTCACGATGTAAAGCTTTGACCATCTGTTTAAAATGTTCAACAGTGCCATAACGACGCATGGGTGCAAAAAAATTAACAGTTGAATATCCCCAGTAGTTACAAAGTTGTTGTTGTGTTTTAGGATTTACAAAAGGGGTTGCCCATTCACGAAATTCATGAATGGGCATGAGTTCTATGGCATTGATGCCTAGCTTTTTTAAGTAGGGGATTTTTTCAATAATACCTAAAAAAGTTCCAGGATGTTGTACTTCAGAGGAGGGGTCTTGGGTAAATCCACGTACATGCATTTCGTAGATAATGAGATCTTTTAGAGGTATGCGTGGAGGAGAGTCTTGCTGCCAATCAAATTCAGGCAATGGGTCAACAAAGGCTAAATAGGGTTGAGGTTGTAACCATTGAGTTGGGGCATCTAGATGGGTAGCATAAGGATCAAGTAAGATTTTTGTGTTATCAAACCTGAATCCCAAACTGGGATCATAAGGACCATCTACTCTGTAGCCATATCGGGTGTAAGCAGGTAAGTGAGGGATGAGAATGTGCCAGATATGTCCCGTTCGCTGTTGCATGGCAAATTCTAAGGCAGTAGTTTGGTCTGGTAGAAAAAGGCATAGTGAAATAGCTGTAGCATGTTGAGAGTAGACAGCAAAATTAGTGCCTTTTTTATGCTGAGAAACTCCTAAGGGATGGGAAAAGCCAGGTAGAGTTTTGATGTTTTTTTTTGACACATTCAAGCAGTATCATGGCAAAGAGATGATATCAACAAAAACATATTGAGAAATTAATGTATCTGTTATAAGAGCTGTGAAAAAATGCGGTCCATGTTTATCGTTTGTGTCATACAACCAGGTTTTTCAGGGTCAAGATCCGTGCTTAACATTTTCCCTTCTTTGAAAAAGTTGGGAAATGGTACATTTCTTTTTTGCCCTTTAGAGTCAGGGGAAACAACTACTAAATGTGAGCAAAGTCTTTGGGGTTGAGCAAGATCTCCTCTATAAATGAAGACGTCTTTACCACATTAGAAAAGGTTTCGAAAAAAACAAAACAAGGCCGCCGGAATGTCGGTCTAAAGCCTGTGGAGCTGCCTGGATTGCTGGGAGCTAGGAAGTGGGAATTCTTCGCGTTGATGCGAGGGAGGTTCAAAAGGAAGGTTTCAAAATGTCGTTTGAAAACGCAAAAGAAAATTTAAAAGAATTCGGAAAGGAATTGGGGTTGGAAGGACTCCAATATGATGAGAACAATACGTGTATTTTGGGAATTGATGATGAATTCTCTATGCATTTGACGTATGAGCCTAATTCGGATCGTCTCTATGTGTACTCTCCTTTACTCGATGGATTGCCTACTACAGAACGTATTCGTCTAAAACTTTATGAAAAGCTTTTAGAAGGTTCGATGTTGGGCGGTCAAATGGCTGGAGGAGGGGTAGGCGTTGCTGTGAAAGAAGGTTTAATCCTTATGCATTGTGTCATTGACATGGCTTATGCAGCACCTTCTTTATTACGTGCATTTGCTCCTCTTTATGTTGAAACAGTAGAAAAGTGGCGTACAGTATGTCGTGATATCTGTGAAGGTAGAGAGCCTACTGTTGACACGATGCCTAAGCCTCCACAATCGCATCAACCACCTCCAACACCAGGTGGAATCCGCGCTTAGAGGTGGATTGCTGTTATTTCTTTTGAAGATTTATAAAAGCCATAACTTTACAGTTATGGCTTTTTTTATCTTGTTTTTGTCTTTGTGATTTTAGATTAAAAATGGGCTTTTCATAATTATGACGTTGTCCTATGCTCTGCCTACAAGAATAAACGTTTAGGTGTAGAGATGATCATTGTAGAAATAGCTGGATTTTTAGGAGATGACGCTGAAGAGCGTTTTACTGCGACAGGTAAGCGTGTTGTCTCTTTGCGTGTGGCGACTAAAGCTCGCCAGGGAGGAGCTGAAGCAACCGTTTGGTGGAGAGTGAACATATGGGGAGACCGTTTTGATAAGATGCTTCCCTATTTAAAGAAAGGTTCTCCTGTAATTGTGATTGGTGAGATGAACAAGCCCGAGACTTATACAGCTAAAGATGGTACAACGCAAGTGTCGATGACTATGACTGCTGAAATGATTAGATTTAGTCCATTTGGTCGTCCTGATCGAGACAATACAGCCGCTCCTTCTGAGTCTTCGGGACAAGATGCTTTTAGCACTTCCTATGGTACGGCAGAACCTGTAGGGGCTGTCAGTGATGATTTACCCTTTTAAAGGATAAGAAAAATGTTAGTTGCAGCTGTTGACTCTTTTCAAAAATGTAAGGAGGCCGATGTTGTGATCGTGCCTTGTTGGCAAACCTCCAAAAAGGCTTTGCCTGTTACAGAGATTTCTCTACCTGAAATCTTGGCTCCTTTAGAATTGGGAGATTTTCAAGGTAAAGAAGGTGAGGTGACATTTGTTTATGCCAAAACTCACCAACGCCTATTACTTTTGGGTTTAGGGCAACAGCAGCAGCTTAGTTGTGAAGTTATCAGGTATGCTTTTCATGTGGCAGCTAAACAATGTTTAGAGAAAAAATGTATTAAAATAGCCGTATGTGTTCCTCAATTTCCTGGTCAAAAAGAGCAAAAAGCAAATTTATTGAGTGCCTTATACGAAGCTCTTTTATTAGCTAATTATCAATGGCCCAAAAGAGATCGTCCTCTTATTCAGCATTTACAATTTATTGGGATATTAAAAAAGGATTTGGATCGATTTCAGCAATTGCAAAAGGTTGTAGAAAGCGTGCATTTGGCTAGGGATCTTGTCAATGAAAGTGCGCACACTGTTACACCACAATACTTGGCAGATCTTGCTGTACAATTAGCTAAAAAATCAGGTGGAGATTTAAAAGCAACGGTTTTAGATGCTGCAGCAATTGCAAAAAATAAGATGGGATTGCTCATGGCTGTTTCGCAAGGAGCTGCTGTCGAACCTCGCTTTATTATCCTAAGTTATACAGGCAAACCAAAGCATAAAGATCATACAGTTTTGATTGGTAAAGGTGTCACATATGACACAGGTGGTTTAAATCTTAAACCGACGGGCAGCATGGAAACTATGCGTGGTGATATGGCAGGTGCTGCAACGGTTTTAGCTACTGTGGCTGCTGCAGCAGCTTTGAAATTACCATGTAATGTGACAGCTGTTGTGCCTTCAACAGAAAATGTGATTGATGCAAAGAGTTATAAACCCGGAGATGTATTCACAGCTTATGACGGGACAACTGTGGAGATTGGTAATACAGATGCAGAAGGACGTTTAATCTTAGCGGATGCAATTAGCTATACTCTTAAAAATCTTGAGCCCACCCGCATTATTGATTTAGCAACGTTGACAGGAGCGATTGTCATTGCTCTTGGTGATGGTATAGCAGGGCTATTTTCAAATGATCAGGACTTGACTCAATCTTTGCAACGTGCGGCGGAAGCATCAGGAGAAGCGATGTGGGAAATGCCCCTTTATCGTCATTATGAAGATAAACTTAAATCGAAAGTAGCGGATCTTTCTAATGTGGGAGGTCGTGCAGGGGGAGCTATTTTAGGAGCTCTTTTTTTGAAGCATTTTGTTTCAAAAGATATTCCTTGGGCACACATTGATTGTGCTGGTCCAGCTTTTTTGGATAAAGAATTTCGCGACATGCCACGCCATGGTGTTGGTTTTGGAGTGAGGTTATTGATAAAATTTTTAGAAGATGCAAGTTGTTGATTTTCAGTCTTTTATCAAGACCTTCTCGGCTTCGAGATAAAAAATTTTATTTTTTTGCTAAAGTCTCTCTGTCACTTTGCCGATAGATCGAATAGGCAATTGCTAGAAAAACAGATAGGAGGCAAAGCCATGTTAAGACGTAGCAGACGACGAGCATCGGCCTCGACAAAAACACGTCGTAGCGTCAAGCGTTCTCCAGCTAAAAAAGCTGTAAAACGCACAAGCGCTCGCAAGACAACAAAAAAAGTTGCTAAAAAAGCAACAGCTAAGCGTAAAGTTGTTAAGAAAGCAGCTGTTAAAAAAGTTGCTAAGAAACGCGTAGCTAAGAAAGCTGCTAAAAAATCTACAGCTAAACGCAAAGTAGCTAAGAAATCTACAGCTAAACGTAAAGTAGCTAAGAAAGCTACAGCTAAGCGCAAAGTTGCTAAGAAAACTGCAACTAAACGTAAAGCTGTTAAAAAAACAACTGCTAAGCGCAAAGCTGCTAAAAAAACAACCGCTAAACGCAAAGCTGCTCCTAAAAGAAAGGTTGCAGCGAAAGGATCTGCCAGGCGCAAGACCTCTGCAAAGAGCCGCAAAAGCTCTGCTCGCAGACGCAAATCGGTTGTGGCAAGCGTGCTTACGCAGACCCCTGTAGTCGCTGCTTCTGCTCATGCACGTACAGCACGCCGCTCTGCTCACCACAGACGCGGTTCTTGCAGAACCTCTTCTTGCGGCAGCAAGAAAACAGTCTGGTAATTTTTTAACCGATTGATTTTGCAAGAGAGATGTTGAGTGGCAGGAAATTCCTGCCACTTTTTTTATTTTTCTTTGATTTATAACATTTTGGATCTTTTGTATTTACAAAGCTTTAATTAATTTAATCTTAAAATTTATTTTTTAAATTGTGGGTCACAAAAACATAACAAGATAAGGGGAGATGATCGTGACGTGTTTTGGATCCTGTCTTGTTAAAGATGGGTCTTGGAAGGCACAGAATAAGCCTAGAAAGAGGCTTGTCTCTTTTTCTGGCCTGTGTCACACTTTGGCCCAATGAAGATTTCAACACCTGTTGAGTTGCGTCGTCGGATCGAACACGATCCTCCTCAAAGATTATTAGTGATTTGTGACGATGAAGCGGAAAAGGACAGAGTATGTGAAATTTTAGCAGAACATGTGAAGGCAATAAGGCATACTTTCACAAGTCAGCAGCTCCAGGAGTTTTTTTTAGAAATTTCGACATTGTCTTTATTTCGAACTAATCGGTTCGTATGTTTAAAAAATATAGAGTCTCTTAAAGACGATGCTTTATCACAACTTAATCAAGCTTTGCGCTTCTTGGATCCTAAGCTTTTTGTGTGTCTAGAAGCATCAAGTTTAAAAGGTAAATTTATTCAAGAATTCCAGGTCACTGGAGTGGTTTATCAGCCTGCAGCCGAAAAACCGTGGGAAGCAGAAAAACGTTTAAGTGAAGAGTTATGTGAATACAGTGCCCGCCAGGCTGTTGTACTGCCCTTGGAAGTGGCCAAGGCTCTTGTTGCGGCTGTGGGTGCTCAACGTCAGCTATTAATCCAAGAGGTTGAAAAATTAATTTGCTATGTTGGAGAGAGAAAAGAGATTAAGCAAGAAGATTTGCGAGCCATTTCTCTTGTCTTACCACAAAAAACACTTTGGCAGCTCACAGACGCTTTATTTGCAGATCAAACTCAGCAGGCGTGGCACATTCTTTGTGAACTTTTGCAGGAACAAATTGCACCTTTAGCCATAGTAAGTTCTTTGCGCACTCAAACTCAGACGGCTCTTCATATTTTACAACTGGATGAAGAAAAGGGTGCTGAAGCAGTCAGATCTCATTACCCTTATTTAAAGGGAGGGCTGTTTGATAAAAAAATGGCTCTTTTGCGTCGTTACACTAAAAAGAGATTTATGTTACTCTTGCACAGACTTTTTGAAGCAGAGTGTGCTATGAAAGACAACATCTTTGATATGAATTGGCCTTTGGAAAAAATTATTTTGCAAACACGATGACGTTACACCTTCTTCCCAATCTTTTAGCTGAGGGCGTGGATGCTCGCCTTTTTTTACCTTCTAGCGTAGATCAAGCTGTTCTTTCTTTGGATGGTCTTATTGCGGAGAGTATGCCTGGTGGGCGACGGTATCTAAAACATTTTAAAACAAAAGTGCCTATTCATCAGCTTCCTATTGCCTTGATTACAGAGCCCGTGGATTTTCTTTTAGAGCCTGTCTTGAAGGGAGAACAGTGGGGGGTAGTCAGTGATGCAGGATTGCCTTGCTTAGCAGATCCAGGTTCTATGTTAGTGCGAAGAGCTCGGGAGAAGGGTTTGGAGTTAAAGACATATCCCGGACCTTCTTCTTTGACGATGTCTCTGATTCTTTCAGGATTGCCTGGACAGCGTTTTACCTTTCATGGTTACTTGCCTAAAGAGCCAGCGGGGCGTAAGGAAGCTCTGATAGCCCTGCAAACACGTTCTAAACAAGACAAAGCGACTCAAATTTTTATTGAAGCGCCTTATCGAAACGCACATACCTTTGCAGCATGTTTGCAAACCTTACATGCTCAAACTTGGTTGTCGTTAGGTATGAATTTGACTTCTCCATCTCAAATCATGGATACAAAAAAAATCCATCAGTGGCAACAAGCACCTCTGCAGCTAGGTAAAAATCCTGCGATTTTTTTAATCTATGCAGGAACGTAAAGCTTATTTTTTAGGCTGTTAAACACTTATAGTGAATTCAGTAGGCTAAATCCCTTCGATTAAAGAATCATGCCACTCGCACAAATAATTTCTCTAGTCATTTATGTAGTTTATAAGCTACGCTCTAATCATGGAACTCGATGTCGGCTTTCTTGAGCTTGAAAATGGTAAATGCCCTTATCTGGATTGGGAACAAAAGCTGGATAAGCAAATCAGAGGTGAGGTTAGGGTTCGAATCAACAGACTTCGCCTTGGAAATTTTGGTGACTGCAAGACAATTAAAGGCGTCACGGGTTTATATGAACTCAGAATCCATTTGGGAGCAGGATATCGCCTCTATTTTGGCAAAGCCCATGATAAGCTTGTTATTGTCTTAAGTGGAGGTTCCAAACGATCCCAAGAAAAAGATATTGAGAAGGCAAAAGAGTATTGGCGATTATATAAATCATCAATTAGAAAGAGGTAAATATGGCGAAGGTAAGAGACTATAAGGTACATCTCTTGGAGCAACTCCAAGACCCAGATGAAGCTGCTGCTTATCTCAATGCTGCTCTTCAAGACAATGACCCACACGTATTCTTATTAGCTCTAAGGGACATCGCAGAAGCCCAAGGTGGCATGGGCTGGCTCGCTGATCAAGCAGACCTTAACCGTGAGAGTCTATACCGTACCCTCTCTCTAAGAGGGAACCCTAGATTTTTTAATTTAATGGCTGTACTCGATGCTGTGGGCTTGGAATTATCGATCCATCCAAGGGAGAAACGACGACAAAAAAGAGCCTAATTTGAATTAAGCTTTTCAAAATCTTTAGACACCCTCTATATTTGATTTATTTTCCTTTGTTTTGCTTGCAAATAAGACGACTTTAATGGTATGGCTTTTTGCTGCTCGGATATTTTTTTGCAGTTTCATCAAAAGAAACTTGAAGAAAAACAGTCAAAACAGATAAATCAGCGGCCTTTAAAGGATAGTGCATGAAAAGTGAAAGATTAAAAAAATTAGAAGCTGAGCTCAACGATTTGCAACAATGGATGAAGTTAGGTCTTGTTCCTAAAAAAGAGTTAGAGCGTCACCGAGAAGAAATCCACAATTTAGAGGCGCGGATAGCAGAAGAACGTGAGCGTTTACAGTTTCTCAAGGAAAGCGGTGAATTAGAGGAGTATACAGCTCCCCGTCGCGGTCCTTCTAAAACGGTATATCCAGATACTCCCACTATGTCTGATATTGAAGCAGGGCATGAGACGACAGAAGCGACAAGTTTTGCTGCGGATACGGATGCTTTGGAAGGAGATTTGACAGAGATTGACCGTGGGGAAGAAGGTGGGGGAGCCGGGGAAGAGGAGCAAACAGAACTCGACGAAGATGATGAAGATCCATTTAGTGATCGTAATCGTTGGAGACGTGGAGGGATCCAAGATCCTGATGCTACAGAGTGGTAAGCGTTGAATCTAGCAACGCCTTACTCACTTTATTTTCATGTGCCTTTTTGTGCTCGTAAGTGTGATTACTGTCATTTTTACGTCATTCCCGATAAACCTTTTTTTCATGAGCCTTTTCTTCGGGCTCTGAAAAGTGAGTGGCAATTGCGAAAGCACCTTTTACCAGATCAAGGGCTTGTTTCGATTTATTTTGGCGGGGGTACGCCATCACGTTTGAATGTTTTGGCTTTAGAAGAAATTTTAACCTGGATTCAACCAGATTCAAGCGTAGAGATCACCTTAGAAGCAAATCCAGATCATGTGACCTTAGAAGATTTGTATAACTACCGTAGAATAGGAATCAATCGACTGAGTTTAGGGGTCCAAAGTTTACATGATGGGATGTTGCAAAAATTATCCAGAACGCATCGCTCTTCTCATGCTTGTTCTGTCATTGATCAAGCATATCAGTGTGGACTGACCAATCTTTCTATAGACCTGATGTATGATTTACCTGATCAAACCTTGGAGATATGGCAACAAACTTTGGATCGTGTGTGTCAACTTCCTATTACGCATCTTTCCTTATATAATCTTACCATTGAGCCTCATACTGTCTTTTATAAAAAAAGACATGCTCTTAAAGTTCCTGATGCTGAGACAAGTTTGCTCATGTTACGACAAGCAGAAGAAACCTTGGCAAATTCTGGTTTTGAACGTTATGAGATTTCTGCGTTTGCTAAAGAATCCAAACTGTCTCGTCATAATATGGGATATTGGACAGATCGTCCTTTTCTAGGATTTGGACCTTCTGCCTTTAGCGATTGGAATAAGAAAAGATTTCAGAATGTTCCTCATTTCTGGCGCTATGTAAAAGCTTGTCAAGAGGGGAGGGATCCCACAGGCTATGAAGAGCAGCTTGACTCAACGGAAAGAGAAAGAGAGCGTCTTACTGTGGGATTACGTGTGCTAAAGGGAGTTCAAACTCACAAACCCAATCTTGGATTAGACTCTTTGATAGAAGAAGGGTGGCTTGAGCAGGACGGATCTTGGATTAGACTTACGTCTCAAGGGCGTCTTTTTTATGATACAGTCTGTGAAAAGATTTACGGCTTAGATCTTTCTTATTTTACATCCTGTTAGTGCTTTGCTATTTAACAGTTTTAAGTCTTCTTTAATTATAGCTAAAGCGTGTTGCGACTTCTCCATTAAGATAGCAAAGACCATCTATTGAGAGCACAAAACCAACATCTGCTTCTAGAGAGTGGATAGCAGCTGAAAGTTCATCTCGGTAGCTGTTAGATTTTGAATAGAATCTTTGGGTTGTATGCGGTTCATGAGGAGCAGCCCAGTGAAAGAGCCAGGCACCGCGATGCTTGAATAAAGCTATGACGCCGTGCTGGTTGTAAGCAAGAATATCATGCAAAGGATGAAAGACAGTTGTGGCACCTAAATCAGCCAATTTTAAGCGAGCATCGCTTTCAGTTATTGGAGTAGGCAGATAAGAGTACATTAAACAATGAGACAGCCGGTTCTCTTTGCGAAGGTCGATATAACAGGTGGAAGTCTCTCCATCGCTGTTTGTGTCTTCCATTTTAATAATAGCGTCACTTTGTTGAGAAAAGGTCATTTTTACACTTGAGACAAATATCACATCGACGACTCTAGTTATAAGCACATGAAAAGGTATGGCGTCAGCTCCTCGTTTTTTTGTTGATGCGGACGTTTCTACAACTCTTTGGCCTTCCATAGCAAATGCTGCAGAGGTTAACGGTGTGTTGTTAATCCAAAGCTCATAACAGGGGACGCCTTGTTCAGATGACATCGTGTTTGCATAAACAACACAGACTGTATTTGCTGTTGCATTATGTACAGTTAAGGAATGAACGGGAGGAACCGTCCATTCTTTTAATAAACTAGATGACGATTGGGTGGCTAAAGTCATTAGAAATCCTGGGTATCAGCTGTGTTTGTGACAAGGCGTGTTGCGACCTCTCCGTTAAGATAGCATATTCCTGTTTCATCTAAAATCAGTCCTACTCTGCCATCTTGAGAGAAAGCTGCAGCTTTAGAAGAACGCAGAAAAGAAACTTTTGGCAACAAAGCAATCGGATTGGCCATAGATTCATCAGGTTGTGCCCAATAAAGTGTATACTGATCTTTTCCACGAAAAAATAACGCTGTACCATGTTGATTATAAGCTAGAATGTCCTCTTTCCGCATAGAGCGGGTAGCTGTAATATGGCTGATGCTCGCATAAGCAGCTTCTTTCAACACTGTTTCGGGTTGATAAGAATAAACCGGGTAAAAGCTATTATCAGACCAAGAAGGTGAGATGGGTTCTTCAGGATTGACATACAAAATTGTGCGGGAACTTTTATCCTTTGCGCCGTAAAAC
>JAFEGP010000031.1:0-76261 GCA_018239815.1 Verrucomicrobiota bacterium
ATGTATTACTAACCCTTCCGCCACTAAATAACTACCGAAGCAATTATTTCGTTCGACTCGCATGCCTCATCCACGCCGTCAGCGTTCAATCTGAACCAAGATCAAATTCTCAAAAAGAATATAAAAAAATTAACGAGTGAAAGTCTTATCGACTTTCTAAGCCACCCTATCAATCTGATAGGTTTGCACTCTGTCTCACTATCGCTGTCAAGATTTTTCGCTGCTCATCGGCCGCGATTTTCCTTTCGTCTTCATTCGATTTCGTTAGGAAGCCAACAAGATACTGAAACGGCGATTTTTTCAACAACAGCTTTTTGTGTTTTTTTTCGTAAATCGCAAAAAATCGCGTTTTTCTCTCTGAAAAACAACGACTTACGATTTGTGTTTTTTTTCTGAAGCAATGAATTTGCGATCGCAACTTCGCAAACCTGCCTGCGAAACCCATTGATTTACGTCAAAGTTAACGACATTTCACGCCTTTTAACTTGTGTTTTTCTTCCTACATAGCAAAAGCGCGCTTTTTTAAAAAATTTTAATGCATTTCTTTTGCTTATACATACAATCCTGCCTATATAAGAGTGTTCTGCCCTATCTTCCTATTAGCGACCAACCTCCTCTTTCTTATACAGCCACCTATCCTGATCTAAGGCAACGAGGCTCTTTTGTTATTTATTTTTTAACTTAAGATCAGATAAGCCCGACTAGACGTATTCTGCTTAACATCTCTTGCCTTATCGTTGTGATTTGCCTTTAGACAAAAAAACATTTGCTATGTTGCACCTTAACATCTATTGAGAAATAGCTATTTACAAACATTTATTGAGAAATTCTGTTAGAGCATTCTGTAATAAGACTTGGCAGACCTGGCGTTGTCTGGATCAGAAAAAATGAGGGAGCTTGATTTTGCATTTGACACAAACACATTCTCAATTCAAAATCTCTGCTTTTACGCGGCGAATGTAGCTCAGCTGGTTAGAGCGTCGGATTGTGGTTCCGAAAGTCGCGGGTTCGAGTCCCGTCATTCGCCCTTTTTCTTTCTTTTTTTCACACGACCGCTTAAAACTGAGATGATATGGGAAAGAAATCTAATCATCGCCTCCCCCAAAAACAACGGTTATCTCCTCGTCTACGCGGGGTTTTACTAGCTGTTTTAACATTAGTACTAATCTTATCTTTAGGCTCTTACTCTAGAGACTACTCTCCTAAAGAGAATTGTCTGGGTTATGCTGGCTTTATGCTAGGTTGGGTGCTTATGTATCTTTTTGGGATGGCTTCTTTTTTAATCCCTCCTTATTTGGGATGGAGAGCATTTTGTGACCTGAAGAATGTTAAAGTGCCTACAAAACATGCTTTTTATTTTCTAGCAGTTTTGTTGTCAGCCTCCGTATTATTGGCAATGTTAGCAACAGCTTTTCCTAACCTAGCTCACGGTTTTTCTTCATTTGTAGCTTCCTATTATCAACCCCAGATGACAAATATTCACGCTATGCGCACCTATTTAGGAGGTGTACCTCTTCATCATTTCTATCTTGATACTGGAATTAATCTACGACATATTTTTGGAGGAGTAGGTTGTTTTGTCATCTTTAGCGCTGTTTTTGCTTTTGCTAGTTGGTTATTGATGCCCATTTCCTTCAGTCCTTTGGTAGGCAAATTACGCACTCTCTATAAAATGGCCACTACACCTAAGCTTGTTCCCCTTGCAACACCTAGTCGCCCTTTTGCTACACTAGAAATCGAAGAACCAGCTCCCAAGCTTGTGCGTGAGGATCCTCTAAAAAAGACAGCTCAAATTAAACTTCTAGAAGAACGCAAGCCTCCTTTAAAAGTTCCTACAGAACCTACAAAACATTCGGGTTCTGCTACAGTTTCTTTAGATGATTATCTTTTACCTCCAGCAAGTTTACTGACAAAGGTACCTGTAGCGGATCAAACTCAACTTAAAAATGGTTTAAAAAAACAAGCCCAAATCCTAGAAGAAACCCTAGCAAGTTTTGGAATTGAAGCAAAAGTAGGAGACATTCATTGTGGTCCTACTATTACTTCTTTTGAAGTCCATCCTGCTTTTGGCGTCAAAGTTCAAAAAATTAAAGCTTTGGAAAACGATTTAGCTTTGAATTTGCAAGCTAAGTCTATTCGCATTATTGCTCCGATACCAGGCAAAGCTGCTGTGGGCATTGAAATTCCTAATCCCTATCCTCAAGAAGTGAGTTTCCGAGAGCTTTTAGAAAACTACCACGGCAAAGCTCACATTCCTTTGCTTTTGGGGAAATTAGTAAATGGTGAAGATGTGATGTCAGACCTGACAAAAATGCCTCATCTTATCATTGCTGGAGCAACGGGATCTGGTAAATCGGTATGCATTAACACTATTGTCATGTCCATCTTAATGACAGCACGTCCTGATGAAATTAAACTTGTCATGATTGACCCCAAAAAAGTTGAATTAACTGCTTACACTTCCTTGCCTCATATGTTAGCTCCTGTCATTACAGAGCCTTCTGGGGCTTTAGCGGCGCTAAACTGGCTTGTCAAGGAAATGGAACGTCGTTACGAAATGTTCCGACAATTGGGAATTCGAAATATCCATGGATTCAACGGCCGCAAGATTAATGAAGAACTAGAAAAATCTTTAGAAATTGAAGTTCCTGAGAAACTCCCTTTTATTGTCGTCATTATTGATGAGTTAGCTGATTTGATGATTGTGTCATCAAGTGACATTGAAACACCTATTGCACGTATTGCCCAAATGGCTCGCGCTGTAGGCATCCACTTGATCCTTGCTACACAACGTCCCTCTAGAGAGGTGATCACTGGATTGATCAAAGCTAACTTCCCTACGCGTATTGCTTTTAAAGTATCAAGTCGCGTTAACAGCCAAATCATTATTGATGAAAATGGAGCTGAGTGTCTGCTTGGCAATGGAGATATGCTATTTATGCCTCCTGGGACTTCCTCGCTTATACGTGCTCAAGGGGCCTTTATTCGCGATGAAGACATCCACGCTGTGATTAGCCATATTATACAGCAATCTCCCACTCATTATCTGATCCCAAATTTTGATACTTTTCGCGATCACTTAGATGACATGGCAGCGGGAGCGGAAAGCGTTGCCCATGATACTTTATATGAAGAAGCAAAAAAACTTGTTTTGGAAACGGGAACAGCTTCCACCACTTTTTTACAACGTAAGCTTAAGCTTGGCTATGCACGTGCAGCAAGTTTAATGGACTTACTTGAAGCACAAGGCATTATCGGCCCTTCCGAAGGAGCTAAGCCACGTAAAATTTTTTATCCATCTAGCCTATCTGACGAGAATTAATATGTACGGATTTTGTCCCTTGGCTTCAGGCTCGAAAGGAAATTGCATCTATTTTGGTTCAAAAAAGACAAAATTATTGATTGATGCAGGATTAAGTGGGCGAGCCACTGCTCAAAAACTTGCTTCTCTGGACATCACATTAGAGGACATCGATGCGATTCTTATTTCACATGACCATGTAGATCACATTCAGGGTTTAAAAACATTAGCCCTACGCCATAATATTCCTATCTTAGCGAATGCTGAAACAGCAAAAAGCATCTACCAAATTCTTAAAGAGTGCCCTCAATTCAAAATTTTTGAAACAGGAGAGCCTTTTGAATTCCAAGATGTTTTTATTCATCCCTTTTCTGTTCAACATGATACAGTTGATCCTGTGGCCTTTACCCTTCAAGTGGATAAAATAAAGGTAGGAATTTGTACCGATTTGGGATTTCCGACGACTTTAGTAAAAAAACATCTTCGAGACTGTGATTATCTATATGTTGAAGCTAATCATGAACCTTCCATGGTCCATGCATGTAGCCGTCCTATGGTATATAAACAAAGGGTACTGGGTCGCAACGGTCATTTGTCTAATGAAGCATGTGCTGAACTTTTAAGTGAAGTCGTGCACTCTGATCTAAAGCATATTTATCTTGCGCATCTTTCTCAGGAATGCAATCTTCCTCAACGCGCTTTAGAGCGAGTACGTGCCCGTATTGGAGATACCTTACCTATCTCCATTGCCTATCAAGAACACGGCGCAGAGGCTACTGCATTTGTATGATTTCCGTAACAAATGCCAAGGCTGAAACAAAACTTTTCACTTTAGCGGAACTAGAACAGTTTTTTAATTTTCGCTATATCTCTAGATTAGAATTTGATCATTATGAAGTCGAACAGTGGCTCAGAAAAAAATGTCAGCAAGCTCATAAAAAACATTCCATTGATCTTCTGCCGTGTTGGCTAGGGCAATTACATTCCAAACAATTGGAACAGTGTTTTCTAGAAGATGTTGCTTTGCGTTGGGTGTGTCCAGAAATTGGCTACGGTATCTTTACAAATAAACCCATTAAAAAATGGGATTTTATTGGCGAGTATGTGGGGCTGGTACGACGCCGCAACATCTTAATGCGCAATGTTAATGATTATTGTTTTATGTATCCGCGCGCCTGGTTATCATGGAAACCTTTTACCATTGACAGCCAAGCACAGGGCAATTTAACACGTTTTATTAATCATAGTGACCAACCTAATTTAGAGTCTCTTTCTGTCTACTGGGACGGCGTTTTCCATGTAATTTTCCGTGCTATTGAAGATATTGCCGTTGGCACTGAACTGCGCTACGACTATGGATCTTTATACTGGCAAAAACGCAAAAAACATCTCTCTTCTTAAACATTTTTGAAGAAAAAGCGTCCTATTACTTTCTCGCATGCCAAAAGGATAAAGATGGAAAGAGCGACGAGTGCTGATACAAACCAGCCTTGCACGTCTAAGCTAGCCGAATAAAATAAACGATTCATAAAAGGCAGGTAAATAAATGCTAGCTGAGCAAGCACCACACTTGCCACTCCCAAAAGGATGGCAGGATTAGAGAATGGATTCATAGCAAACAAGGAATTTTTAAATGAGCGGCAATGGAAAAGATAGAAGATTTGAATCAGCATCATAGCCGTCACAGCTATTGTCTGGGATCGAGCAATGACTATACTTTCTCCCATACCTTTTTCCATACCCTGATGATATTCCCATAGGAACAGTCCGATGACACCTAGCGCCATAAATAAAGAGACACAAAACGTCCTAAATAGGACAAAGCCATTTAGAATGGGGGTTGTTTTTTTCTTGGGCAACCGTTTCATGATATCCGGTTCCTGTATCTCAAAAGCTAGAGGCAGAGCAAGAGCTACTGCGACTACTAAATTAATCCATAAGATTTGTACAGGCAACATGGGGCGTAGAAGACTATTTTCTTGTAAGGGGAAAAAAAGCACAGCGAAAAAGATTACTAATGCCTGTCCTAAGCTTGTAGGCAAGGTAAAAGCTAAAGATTTAATGAGATTATCATAAACATGTCGACCTTCTTCCACAGCAGCTTCGATACTAGCAAAATTATCATCTGCTAAAACCATGTCGGCTGCTTCCTTGGCAACTGCCGTGCCTTTAATGCCCATAGCTATGCCAATATCTGCTCGTTTTAAAGCAGGAGCATCATTGACACCATCTCCGGTCATAGCCACCACATGATCCAACTGCTGCAAAGCTGTCACAAGTTGTAATTTATGTTCAGGACTCACACGAGCAAATACATGGTATTTAAGAACGATATCTTGCCATTTGGAAGTAGGAAGATTGTTTAGATCAGATCCTTGAATAACAGATTGTGTTGCATCTAGCAGACCCAGGTCTTGGCCAATGGAGCGAGCTGTAAGAGGATGATCTCCTGTTACCATTTTTACTGTGATGCCTGCTTCATGGCAGGCTCGAATCGCTTGATAAGCCTCTTTTCTTGGAGGATCCATCATCCCCACTAAACCAAGGAGGGAAAACCCCTCATGCATGACATGGTCATTCAAATTTGTAACTGAGCTAGACACTTCCTTTTTTGCTATAGCTAAGACACGCATGCCTTCTTGTGCAATATTGTTAATGTGTTTCTCCACTTGTTCTGTTGTGGGAAGGTCACAAAGAGTAAGAATTTTTTCAGGAGCTCCTTTGATGAACACATATCTTTTTTGTTCTTTTGAAACGTATAAGGTAGCCATCATACGAGATTCCGCCTCAAATGGAATTTCATCTTCCCTAGACCACTCTGAGCGTAAAACTTGATCTTTGAGGTGCAATTTTCTGCCTGCTATGACTAAAGCAATCTCTGTGGGGTCTCCAACAGGTATACATCCCTGGTCTGTATATTCAAGTGAGGCATCACTGCAAAGGATAGAAATTTTTATTAATTCCTCTGCTTGTGCTTGTATAACAGAAGAAGAACCTTCATCCAGGATAAGATGACCTTCCAAAGAAAATCCAACTCCCGTTAAAAATGAAAAACCTGCTGGTGTCCAAAGACATTGTACCGTCATTTCATTATGCGTTAAAGTCCCTGTCTTATCTGTGCAAATCACCGTTGTACTTCCTAAGGCTTCCACAGCTGGTAGTTGACGAATAATAGCTTGTCTGCGCGCCATTCTTCGTACTCCCACTGCTGAGGCTATAGTAATAATTGCGGGTAACCCTTCCGGAATTGCTGCAACAGCGAGCGCAACAGCCGCTAAAATTGAATCAAAAATAGAGCTTCCTCTTAGATATCCGACAAGACATAACAGCACACTGACAATTAACACCCCAACTGTGATCCATTTAGCGATTCTATTGAGTGTTAAAGACAACGGGGTTTCTAAAAGAGGAATGCTTTCTATTAATTGTGGAATTTTCCCAAATTCTGTCTGAAAGCCTGTTGCTACAACTACTCCTAACCCAGTTCCTGTACATACATAGGTACCGTTAAAGGCCATGCATTTTCTTTCAGCAATAGAGGTTTGTATCAATTGAGAATCTAGATTTTTTGCAACAGGCAGGGATTCTCCTGTAAGGGAAGATTCATCACACTGCAAGTTTTTTACAAAAAACAACCTGAGATCTGCTGGAACATAATCCCCTGCTTGTAAAAACACAACATCCCCGGGGACAATTTGCGAAGATAGAAGATGTTTTTGCTCTCCCTGACGTATTACAATGGACTTATGAGGGACCATTGCAGCTAAAGCTCGAATAATACGATTAGCTCGGTATTCTTGAATAAAACCTATTAAAGTATTGAGAAAGACCACACTTAGGATCACAAGACTGTCCGTATATTTGCCTAATGCCAGGGCAAAAAAGGCAGAACACATAAGAACATAAATCAAAGGATTTCGAAGTTGACGAAAGAAAATTCTTATTGCTGTCTCTGAATTTTGGGTTTGAAAAGAATTGGGTCCGTATTCTTTAAGACGTTGCTTAGCTTCTGCTGCATCAAGTCCTTCTTGCGAAGAACCCATTTTCTTAAAAACCTCTTCCATTGCAAGCGTGTGCCAGGCTGTATTGTCTTGATGAATCATGTCTTTCCTTTAAATAATACGTTCAACAGAAAACGCTATGACTACAAAAAAAGAGAAGGTCAGTAAAGCAATAAGGTACCCTCCCAGAACAAAAATGCCGTCATCTTCTAACAAACCTAAAGCAATTAAAAAAATTGACCACCCTGAAGTTAGATTCGTTAAAGGAATAGGAAGCGGCAAGGCTAACAAAAAACCTAAGATGATAAATAACAACCCATTGATGGGCTGCAAGACTTTATTTTTACATAGCCAAACCATTCTTAAACGTAACACTACTCTTATCTTTTTCATCAGTGATAAGCAGCTCTTTACTATTTTTTCGACATGGGGAGAAGAAATCTGTTTGAGTAAGATTTTCTTTGGCAGCCAGATATTTTTTTTCAACATGGTTGCAAAACCTATAAACATAATAGCAATGCCAAAAGGTGTTGATATGCCAGGAATTTGTAGCGGCTGACAAAAAGGAAGGCTTAAAATAATAAAAAGTAAAAAGTGGCTTTTCCCTGCCAAGATGCCCAAAATTTCCTTAAACAAAAGAAAAGGTTTTTGCGCACAGGTTTGTAATAATAGGGTGAAGGATTGTTCTAAAGTATGATGTTCTAGCTGTCTCATGCTTTTCGCATGATTCCTATGTCTCTCTCAACTGTCAAACATATATTTAAAAAATACACAAACTTTTCTCTGTACTTTTCAGTGTTGCTCATAACGTCCCATTAAAGTGGCTTGAGCTAAAACATGTCCTTCCATTGCTTTTTCAAGTTCTTGTTTGGTTGCACCGGGACTAAGTTTGAGAAGAGTGTCTAAGGCATAAAGTTTAAAAAAATAACGATGTTCTCTATCTGGAGGACAGGGCCCCATATAGGCATGATGTCCTGATGTATTTTGCCCTAAGACTCCCACTCCTGATATATCTTCTGGAAGTTGTTTGATATGAGGGTCCAAATTAAAAAGGACCCAATGGATCCACATGCGATCCATACGAACTTGTTGGGGGACATCTGGATCATCCATAATCAGAGCAAGAGATTTAGCCTGAGTAGGAACTTGAGAAATCTCAAGTGGGGGACTAATATCTTCCCCCTGACATGTATATTTTTTGGGGATACTAGTGCCTGCCTCAAAGGCAGTGCTTGTGAGCTTCATCTTTCACACCTTAAAAAAAGTGTGAGTATTTTTCAAGAGACAGGGAGTTTGCGCTCAGAAAAAAATTCTTGGCTTTCTGTAATAACTTCTCTAGATAAACCGAGGATCCCAATCAAATTACAAAGAGTCATACAGGTAAGTGTTGTATCCGCAAAAGCCCATACAAAATCGACATTGAGAACGGCTCCGATAGGAATCATTGCAATAAACAACCATAAAAAACTGCGACGAAAACGATCATTAAAAAGATAACCAACGGCTCTTTCAAAACAGCATGCCCAAGCAATAATTGTAGTATACCCGAATAAAAACAGGGAGATAGCAACAATCAACCCTCCGGCATACTCTCCTATACCTTGTTGAAATGCATACAACACCATTTGAGCACTTTTTAACCCTATAACTTGATAAGCACCTGTGACCATTAAGACAAGTGCTGTCACAGTACAAATGATCATCACAAGTAAAGGCGCTACTAACGAGACCAGTCCATCGATAACAGGATGTTGGGTTTTAGCTCCTGCTTGTAAAATTGGCACATAACCTGTTCCAACATCTGTAGCAAACAAGGCTCTGCCTAATCCTGTTGACACGATTTGTAAAAAGCTATAGCCAAACGCGCCTCCAATCAAAGCGCTAGGTGCCAAAGCAGCCTGTATGAGTGTAAAAAAAGCTTGGGGAAGTTCACGTACATAAAGAGTCAAAATAACCGCTGAAGCTCCCAAGTAAAGTAACGCCATTACAGGAACAACAGCTGAGGATACTTGAGCAACACGTTTAATGCCCCCCATAATAATGAGAGCCACAGTCACAGTAATGAGCAAAGTTGCTAACCACATAGGACAACCAAGAGGCTCCATGGATAAAATCATCGAGTTCATCTGGGCAAAAATCCCCACACCAATAGCTCCTAATAGAACACTCACAGCAAAAAGAATGGCTAATGTTTTGGATCCTAAAGCGACGGATAAATAATACATGGGTCCCCCCACGTATTCTCCTCTTTGATTTTGCGTGCGATATTTGACGGCCAGCAGGCAGCTTGCATATTGAATAATCGAACCAAAAAAAGCTATGACCCACATCCATACTAAGGACCCAGGCCCACCCGCTGTTAAAGCAACAGCCATTCCTGCGATATTACCTGTTCCAAAATTTCCTGCTAAAACAGAAGCTATCGTCTGCATGCGGGATAGATTACCTTGAGCATCTTCCTGTCTTTCAAATAATTGCTTAAAAGACATCTTTAATTTTGAAAACTGCAAAAACCGCAGTTTCCAAGAAAGATAAATCCCCATGAGAACAAGCATGGGGAAAATTACATACATAGTAATTGTTTGATTGATATAACTTATCATTATAGCTATTGTAGCTATTAAAGCTTTCTCTATCAATCATCTTTTATGATGACAATGATGGTGATGCTCTGAATGAGAACAGTCATATCGTTGATGATCGCCTTTTCTGGGGATGTATGTAATCAAACTATCTACCATGCCTTCCCAGTTATTGACATCAACATAAGGGAAAAGAAGATCTGCAGAGATTCCAACAGTTTGTGCAAAATCACAGATATATTCATCTGTAACATTACCCAAGCTCTTTTCTGAATTAAGAACATATTTTAAATTACCGATAAATTGATTCCACACCCATCCTTTACCTCGCATGTTACGTATTCCCACTTTTAGTTCTTCATCTGTAAAGATAGCTATCAGCAGACGTAAGGGATGTACATGATCAACACGAGCTCCGGCTTTTTCTAATTCTGCTTTAGAAAATCCGATCGCGACTAAAGAACGATTCGCTAGGGTCGTAACAATAAAATGAATATCATGTTGTTCTTCTTGCGAAACAGGTCGTCGATAATCTCTAGGCGAGTCTAAAGGCATAGACTGAAAAGAAGAATCTAAGCCCGACTGATCTGAAACTTCTAATAAAACAACTTCTTGTTGCACAAGAAAAGGCTCCGCTCTCATAACAATTTGAGATAAGGATTCATTTTCCAATGCTTCAAAACGAAATTCTTCATTTGGGGTATGAATTGTAACAACACGGGCATAGCCTATTGTCATGAGTGATAGCAAGACACATAAAATTCTCATTCATTTTCTCCTAAAGTCATTGTTATCTTTTTTGGTCATCTTATCTTGACAGGATCAGGAAAGATATCCTTTGGTGTAAAAATGCTGACAACCAGTGTTCTAATGTGGGCATATTAAAATTTTAACAACCTATTCTTCAACATATTTAAGAAATTTTAAAGACGAAAATTTTCCTGTGAGCACAAAGTCGCTGTTACAGAAAAAGATATGCTTATTAAAATCTTTTCTCTTTTTAGCTATGGCTTATTTTCAATAAAGCCATGTTGAAGAAAAAATCCAATGAACAGCCAACAAAAAATTGAGCTTCTTGAGAAAATGTAGCTTTCCATATGACTAAAAAAATCTTCCTGATAGACTGACCTCATCAAAATGAAATCGATTTTATTAAGTTTTTGTCTTCTGTTTTGTACTGTGCTGTCTGCAACCACTACACCTTTTGTGTCCGCAGGAGCAGAAGCCTGTCGCATGAAGAGAATGCGTTATGGGGGAACCCAGCAACAAGGAACTTTAAACGGTGCTCGTTTGACTTATAACAGGTTGGCGCCTTCCTGTATTTATCTTGGCGCTGATTATTTTAAGGGGAAGGCCCAGATGTCCGGGCATTCAGGAACACAAAAACCCATTGCATCAGAAATCACAGATTCTATTTTAGAAGGACGCTTTGGATACGTATTCCCCACACAGGCTGAGCGTGTTTCTTTATTTGCACTCTTTACGGGTTATGGGAGTTTTCGCGAAACGAATGACTTTAACCATCCTACTCCTCTGCCTCTTACCTTTACAGATACATTTTCCTATATCCCTGTTGGTTTCCTGGCAGGTATTAATGTCACCTCTTTTATGAATGTAGGACTCAATTTTAAAGCCATGTTTATGTTGGATGGAGAATCTCATATCTTTGATGAGGAACTCAATTCTTCTGAAACCTTGCTGATGAACAACGAAATTAATATTCGTATAGAACTTCCCGTGACTCTTTCACCTTCTGACACTCTTTTCAATTTATCTTTTGCGGTTGTCCCGTTTTTAGAATTGCGCCATTTTGGCGGTCGAGAAGGTTATCCTTATGATTTTCTTGATACCAAATTTAATTTAATCGGCGGCAGACTTGCCTTAGTGTCGTATTTCTAAAAAAAATTATAGATGCGCTACATCCCTAATCTGTGCAAGAGGAGCGACTATGCAGAATCAAAGCGAGAGAAGAAATCACAAAAACAGCCAACGATCCTCCAGCTAATACATAGCTATAAGAAACCCCAATACTACCCAAAATATTTAAGATTGTTATTGAAGAAGTCAGGTGACCTGCAGCAACCAAATAAGCAAAGACTCCCGCTATCATACTTATAATAGAAGCTGCCACGATTGTAATTGCAACTGCACGTATACAAAAAACAGCAGGACCTGCTTCATGATGATTGTGGTGACGGTGAGGATGTACTGCGTTTGTGTCCATAATGCTATTTTTCTAAACAAAAATTTATCACATACCATGTTTTTTGGCGATCACAAATCACAGTAAGCAAATAATTTATTTTAAAGTAAAGCTAGCTTTAAAATACAAGTTCTCTTGTAAAAAAGAGAACTTGTATAAAGTGACAGATTTTTTTATTAGGATAAAACTTCGTCGTTTTCTGTTTCTTCCGTTGAATCAGTCTCTTCAGATGGAGAAGATCCTATCTGTTCCTCCAAAGCCAACTCTTCAATGGCAGACATCTCCTTATAGCGGGAGATTGTCTCTGAAATAAGAGTAGTAGGAGGCGGAATAAGTGTAGGTTTTTCAACAACAGCACGAGGTGCAGCTTCGACTTCTTCTTCTGTTTCTTTAACAGAAGGCTCTGCAGAAGTTTTTCGAGAACGTCTCTTGCGACGCTCTTGCTTATTGTCATGTGCAGGTGGCTGTTCTTTCTCTTTTTTAGACTCTTTACCACCAGCAATTTTAATTTCCTGTTCGACAACAGGTGCTTTCAACATAAGGCGAGGCTCTCGTACTTCTAGAACTTCATAATCAGAGACAGGCACAATAAAGCTTTTTGGTTTATCTAGAGATCTGTAAAGAGATTGACTGCCAAAAGAAATGACTTCAATCATATCTACAAAAAATTCTTCATGCCCCCCTTGACGAGTACTACGTAAAACAAGTTTATGTCCCTCTCTGGGGGTGATGATTGTTTCAATGATAGGATCACGGGTAAAATGCACGGTTACTCCTTACTCGCCATGTAATCAACAAGATCAACTAGTCGCATAGAATAGCCCATCTCATTGTCATACCAGGCAATTAATTTATAAAAACGGTCGTTTAAAGCGATTCCCGCTTTGGCATCAAAAGCACACGAAAGCGTTGAACCGATAAAATCTGATGAAACGACCTCTTCATCACAATAGCCTAAAATACCTTTCATGTCACGATTCGCAGCTTCTTGCATAGCCTGACAAATTGCGTCGTAGCTTGTTGCACGAGACAATCTTACAGTTAAATCTACAGCTGATACACAAGCTACAGGAACTCTAAATGCCATACCCGTCAATTTACCTTTAACATCAGGTAAGCAAAGTCCTACAGCTTTAGCTGCTCCTGTAGAAGCAGGAATTAAATTTTGCAAAGCACCTCTTCCACCTCTCCAGTCTTTCTTAGAAGAGCCATCGACTGTAGGTTGTGTCGCAGTTGTGGCATGAATCGTTGTCATAAGACCTTCTTCTATCCCAAAACGGTCTAACAAAACTTTTGTCATAGGTGCTAAACAATTTGTTGTGCATGAAGCATTCGAAACAACTTGATGCGTTTTGGGCTGGTAGTCCGTATGGTTCACTCCCATTACAAAAGTAGGAATGTGATCACCTTTAGCTGGAGCAGAGATAATTACTCTTTTGGCTCCTGCTTCTAAATGTTTTTGCGCTGATTCAATGTCAGTAAAAAGGCCTGTAGCCTCAATAACAATATCGACCTGATGCTGTTTCCAAGGAAGAAGTTCCGGCTTGCGTTCATTATACACCGCAATCTCAGAACCATCTAAGGTCATATGATGATCATAGGCTTGTACTGAAAAAGGACTCAAACCATGTGTAGAATCATGTTTGATAAGGTATGCCAAATTGTCGGGGGGAACGAGATCGTTCACCGCGACAACTTGAAAAGATTTACGCAGGATGGCTTGTCTTAAAAACAATCTCCCAATACGCCCTAGACCATTAATCGCAACTCTCACACCCATTTTTGCCCCTGTCATTTATTTGCGCGGTCAAAAGATGTGATTGATCATTCAGATAAATATTCAATCACACAAAGCTGAGCGTTATCTCCTACACGATTATGAGCTTTCACTAATCGTGTGTATCCCCCTTCTCTTTGAGCAAAGCGAGGACCTAACGTTTCAAAAAGCTTCTTAATTGCCTTACGGTCGATATTATAAGCGCTTTCATCGCCTTCTTTTGCTGCACGAGCTTCTTTAGGAGTCAGAGCATTATAACGAATCATCAAAGCAGCAATAGCACGACGTCTAGATGCCAAAGAGTTCTCTTTAGCCAAAGTAATCATGCGATCAGCATGACGACGTAGTTCTTTTGCTTTCTCAACGGTTGTCATAATACGCTCTTCGTGAATCAGCGATTTGAGCATATTGGCAAACATGCTTCTGCCGTGAGAGGTAGTGCGGCCAAGTTTAACTGTATTTTTACGATGTCTCATACTTCTGTTCCTCGTGGATGCTCTTCAAGATAGAGCTGTATTTTATCCTTCACGTTATCTGGAGTAATTCCAAAGCGAGTGAGGTCCATACCAAGGCCTAACCCCATTTCTGATAACTTCGTTTTAATCTCTGTTAAAGACTTTTTACCGAAATTACGGAATTGAAGCAGCTTTGGCTCCGGCATAACAACAAGTTCCCCTATTGTCTCAATGTTTGCACCATTAAGGCAGTTTGTAGAACGAACGGATAACTCGATTTCATTAATGCCTAAAACTAACTTTTGCATGAGCTCATCATGATCTGTATCGGCATGTCGACGAGATTCTTCAAAAGCAATTTCATGGCTCTCAATATTCTCAAAAGCTGCCATGTGCTTAACAAGCAATCTAGCAGCAAAAGAAAGAGCCTCTTTAGGTGACACACGACCATCTGTTGTCACTTCTAGAATAAGACGATCAAAGTCTGTATCTTGCCCTACACGAGTCGCTTCAACAAAATAATTCACAAGAATCACTGGAGAAAACGCGGCATCAAGCAAAATCTCATTAATCTGACGATTTGGCAGCTGAACACGCTCTGAAGACACATATCCACGTCCAAAACTAACTTTAAGCTCAATACGACGTGTCATAGGCTTAGTAGCAGTAAAGATTGGCAGATTAGGATTCACAACTTCAAAGATAGAATCAGCAACAATATCACCTAGAGTTACGACCTTTTGACGGGCAGCTCCTAAATCAGATTCTGAGATTTCTAGCATTTTTGTAACGACTTTTGTATCTCTAGAAAAAGGCTCTGTATCTAAAGGCAGAGCCCTTAAAAGAGCGCCTTTCAAATTCAAGACGATAGTTGTGACATCTTCCATGATTCCATCAAGAGCCATATACTCATGAGCAACGCCATCCATATAGAATGATACAATAGCCGGAGATTCAATGGCATTGAGCAACATACGACGCAAAGCATTACCAATTGTATGTCCAAAACCTTTCTCAAAAGGCTCCGCTATAAACTTTCCAAAGACATTAGAAAGGGTTTTTTCATCAATTTTAATGAATTTTGGCATCTCGAATTTATCGTAGAGCAGTGTCATGAAAAAATCCTCCTTAAACTCTGCGGCGTTTGCGAGCACGGCACCCGTTGTGCGGGACAGGTGTCGAATCGCGAATTTCTGTAACCATCAAGCCTGCACTAATTAATCCACGAACTGCAGATTCTCGTCCTGCACCGGCTCCGCGCAGATCTACTTCGACTTCACGCATACCCATAGCAACTGCGGCTCTTCCCGCGTCTTGAGCTGCTACTGTCGCAGCAAATGCTGAAGATTTACGTGAACCTGAATACCCAGCTTTTCCAGCTGAAGCCCATGACACCACATTCCCTGCAGGATCAGTAACAGAAACAATGGTGTTATTGAACGTAGCACGGACATGCGCAACACCTGCTGGAATATTTCTTGCGACCTTTTTTCTCGGTTTCGCTGCCTTTTTTGTAGTAGGCGCTGTTGAAGATTGCTTAGCCAAGTTCAAAACTCCTAATTCTTATTATTTTTTCTTATTCGCAACTGTTTTCTTGCGACCTTTTCGTGTTCGCGCATTTGTACGCGTTCTTTGACCACGAGCAGGCAAATTAACTCTGTGACGCTGCCCTCTGTAGCAGTTAATGCTCATTAAGCGCTTGATGTTATTTTGAACATCTCGTCTTAAATCCCCTTCAACCATGTATTCAGATTGAAGCAACGCGTTAATACGAGAAACCTCTGCATCAGAAAGATGAGCAGCAGGCATATCAGGATTCAAGCCTAATTTATCAATAATTTCTTGAGATCTCTTTGGTCCAACACCATAGATATAGGTTAGACTTACAGCAAGTCTCTTTTTGGACGGGATGTCAATACCAATAATTCGTGGCATAGTGTCTCACTCTTTAAAATCGATGGGGAATCGTAGCAAATCTCATAGATAAAAGCAACGGATTCGTACCATTTCTGTTTAAAATCATACTTGATGTTCAAGGGCATCGACTTTCTCTAGTAACCTTACTTACACAAGCTTTAATGGGAGCAGGTGTTAAGGAAGATAGCGAAGAGGGTTAACGACCCCGAATCTTTCCTTTTTTCATGAAGCCATCATAGCGCTTCATGAGTAAATGTGACTCAATCTGCTTCATCGTATCTAAGACAACCCCTACTAAAATTAGCAGGGCTGTCCCTCCGAAGAAGTAACTAATAGCTGGGTCAACATGTAAAATTTTCCCAACTAAGGAAGGGAGGATTGCAATGAGAGCTAGAAACACGGCGCCAATAAGAGTGACGCGATTCATTGTTGACTCAAGGTAATCCTGTGTTGGTTTTCCCTGACGGATACCAGGAATAAACGCACCATTCCTCTTCATATCTGAAGCAATTTGCTCCGGATGGAACTGTGTAGCTGTCCAAAAATAGGTGAAAAAGAGAATCATCAAAACATAAAGAATCATATAGACCATACTGCCAGGCGATAAAGACATGGCTACACGACTTAAAAAACCACCGCGGCCCAAAAATTGGGCGATAGTTGCGGGAAACATAAGCAAGGAAGAAGCAAAAATAACAGGAATAACCCCTGCATAATTAATTTTTAAAGGAATAAAAGAACCACCACCCTGCATTTCACGACGTCCTACAACACGGCGTGCATGCTGAACTGGGATCTTACGCACCCCTTGAATAATTAAAATTGTGGCGACAATCACTAAACAAAAAACAGCAAATAGGACTAAAAGAGACGAGAAATTTAACTGGCCTGCTTCTTGAGAATCTAAATTAAGCTGAGTAAAGAGCGTTCCAATCGTTGTCGGTAAAGATGAAAGAATACCTAAGCAAATAATCAAGCTCATCCCATTACCAATGCCATTCTCTGTAATTTGCTCCCCTACCCACATTAAAAAAATTGTTCCGGTCGTCATGGTAAAAATTGTGACTAAGTAGAACAACCAAGGAGCTCCGAAGAGCTGTATATGGAGCATTTCCGGTAAAATAATGCCTGGATTGGCAAAATTCATTTGAATGGCGTATCTAGCAAACATGCTAGACTGAATAACGGCCAAAAGAACAGTCAGCAAACGTGTGTTCTTATTAATCTTACGCTTACCTGCGTCAGGATTTTCTCTGAGCTCGCGTTGCATACTAGGCATAAGAGCCATAAGCAACTGCATAATAATCGAAGCAGAAATATAAGGAACCACGCCCAGAGCAATGACTGTCATCTGAGCAAAGGCTCCGCCTGAAAAAATATCAACAAGCTGGAAGAGGTTTTGTCCTCCTCCTGTTGCTTGTTTAAAGTAGGCTAAAGCAAGCTCCCCATGAATACCTGGGACAGGTATAAAGACCCCAATACGACAAACAATCAGCATCAAAATTGTGAAAATGATGCGAGCTTTGAGCTCGGGAATCGAGGCAACTCGTTTAAGCGCTTCTATCATAGATTTCAGATATTACAATTCAGCTTCAATTTTGTGATCTTCTCACGAGCACTACCAGAAAGAGCTTCCACTTGGAAAGAAACTTTCTTTGTCAGTTCTCCATTACCCAGCACTTTCAAGCCTCGGCAATTTCCTTTCAGAAATCCCTTTTGCTTTAAAGTCTCTATACTGACGATTTCACCGTCTTCATAGAGTTTATCTATTTGCCCTAAATTTACAACCTCTAAAGTATCGCGGAATCTAACATTAGAAAACCCTCGAGTCGGAACTCGTTTATGCAAAGGCACTCCGCCTCCTACATAACCTTGACGAGTTTTGTAACCTGAACGGGATCCCATCCCTTTATGTCCACGACCACATGTTTTTCCGCGTTTACAACCTACTCCTCGACCAAGCAATTTACGTCGTCTAGCAGGACGGGAAGAATTTGTTAAAGAATGCAATTGTGTTGTCATGCTATTCCTCGCATTTCCAATATTCTTTGTCTATTTCTCAAGCTAGAAAGAGCTTTAAAAGCTGCTTTCACTTGGTTCAAAGGATTGCAAGATCCCATGCTTTTAGCCACAACATCACGAACCCCTGCAAACTCTAAAACAGAACGGACTCGAGATCCAGCAATCACACCTGTTCCTTCCGGAGCTGGTTTAAGAAGCAAGACAGCTCCATCACAATCCACCAACACTTCATGAGGAATAGAAGTTGCTTCCATTTCAAATGTAATAAGATTCCTGCGTGCTGCTTCGCCACCCTTGCGAATCGCATCTGTCAACTCGTTAGCTTTCCCAAAGCCATATCCTACTCGACCTTGGCGATCACCTACTAAGATTAGCGCTGAAAAACTAAATTTGCGCCCACCTTTCACAACCTTAGAACAACGATTCACGAACAGGACTTTTTCTTCCAATTCATCATGTTTGCGAGACCCTGTTTGACTAGACATGTCTTATATTTTCCTTTTTTAGAGTTCCAACCCAGCGTCTCTGGCACCATCCGCAACTGCAGCAACAACCCCATGATAACGATGTGGTCCACGGTCAAATACAACAGCTTTGATCTGTTGTTCAAGCGCTTTTTGAGCTATCTTTTGACCCAATGCTTTTCCAGTTTCTTTACATTTTTTTCTATGATCAGCAGATAATTCCTTAGACATAGTTGAAAGAGAGGCTAAGGTATGACCTTTTTGATCATCGATTAACTGAATATGAATGTGCTGATTCGTCTTCAAAACACTCATTCGTGGTCTTTCTGCCGTCCCGCACAAATTTTTGCGAACACGAGCTTGACGCTTCTTTCTAAGAAGACAATTTTTAACTTTATGGTTATCCATTATTTCTTACCACCTGCTTTACCAGCTTTGCGACGGACATACTCATCTTTATAACGGATGCCTTTTCCTTTATAAGGTTCTGGAGGTCGTTTTGCACGGATTTCCGCAGCAAATTGACCTACTACGCGCTTATCTACTCCGGAAAGTTGGATATTAACGTTTTTCTCTACCTTAACAGCAACACCTTGAGGAATAGGCAATTTAACAGGATGAGAATACCCTAGCTGCAAATCGATAAGATTGCCTTGAACTGCTGCACGGTATCCTACCCCGATCATCTCGAGCTCTTTAATAAACGGCTCGTTGACCCCTTTTACCATATTGGCAATAAGAGCCCAAAATAACCCTAAAAAGTTCTTCTCTCCACTATGTGTAGGAGCCAAACTAACGGTCAGTTGCTGCTCTTGAACATCCACAACGATGCCTGGACGTAGTTCTTGAGTCAGCGTTCCTTTAGGTCCTTTTACTGTAAGAACCTGTCCTGTAATTTTAACTTCTACCCCTTTAGGAAGAAGAATTGGAGATTTTGCTTTACGTGACATAAATACCCTCTTTTACCATGCAATCGCCAATAATTCACCACCCATACGGGCATCTCTTGCGCGCTCACCATCCATTAAACCCTGAGAAGTTGAAACGATCGCGATACCCATTCCACTCAAAACTCTAGGAATTGCATGGCAACCGACATACTTACGCAAAGAAGGTTTGGAGATACGCTTTAACCCTTGTAACACAGGCTGACGCTCACCACTATATTTTAAGAAGATACGCATCTTAACTTTTTTATTCTCTTCTTTGACTAAGTAGTGTGCTACAAAACCTGTTTGCTTGAGCACTTTGACAACTCCCTCTTTTAATTTACTATGAGGGAGATCAATATATCTACGTCTTGCTGCAGAAGCGTTACGAATGCGTGTTAATAAATCAGCAATAGGATCATTCATACATCAAATTCCTTATCTTTAAGCTACAGCCTCTTTTTTAAAGGGAAGTCCTAACTCGAGGAGCAGCTGATAGCACTCTGCATCCGTTTTAGCAGTTGTGACGAAAGTAATATTCATCCCTTGTGTTCTTTTTACTTTATCGAGGTTAATCTCAGGGAAGATTTGTTGATCATCAATTCCCAAAGAATAACAACCACGCCCATCTCCCTTCGTAGGAAAGCCTCTAAAGTCTCGAATACGAGGACATACGATGCAGAAGAAGCGTTCCATGAAATCATACATCCGCTTTCCTCGCAATGTCACTTTCGCACCGATAATCTGTCCTTCACGCAATTTAAATCCCGCTACAGACTTCGTGGAGCGAGTTAACACAGGCTTTTGACCTGAAAGCATTGTTAGCTCATTCACACAATCTTGAATAGCATTCTTATCTTTTGACGCTTCAGCTAATCCCATGCTAATGACAATTTTTGTCATCCCAGGAATCATCATGGGGTTAGGATAGCCAAATTTGTCTTGAAGGCTTTTTTTAACTTTTTCTGAATATTTATTTTTCAAGCTGGACATAGGAATTAACTCTTTGCGGGTTGACTCGCCAGGCGATACACTTCTAGGCTTTTGCCATTGCGATAACAAAGCTCTTTTTCACCTTTTGGATTTGTTTTAACCTTTAATCTAACAGCCTTATCTCCGACCATTAACTTAACGTTTGAGATATGAACTGGACATTCAATATCTATGATCTGAGATTTCTGATTTTCTTGCCTTTTACGCATGTGCTTCTTACGAATATTGATCCCTTCGACCACAACTCGTTCGCTATTCATGCGTAAAATCTTTCCTTGTTTGCCTTTATCATTACCGGCAATCACTACAACTGAATCACCAACACGTAGTTTAGACATTTAGATAACCTCCGGAGCCAGTGAACTAATTTTTAAATAGCCGCGATCACGCACTTCACGAGCAACGGGCCCAGAAACACGAGTACCTTTCGGGTTTCCTTTTTCATCAATGAGCACACAGCTATTTGAATCAAATCGCAACCAAGAACCATCTTTACGTTTAATATAGCGCTTTGTCCTCACAATAACAGCTCGAACAACTTCACCTTTCTTAACCATTCCGTTTGGCTCGGCTTCTCGCACAGAACAAATAATGACATCACCGACAGATGCGTAACGACGTCTTGTTCCACCCAAGATTTTGAAGCACTTAACTTTTTTTGCCCCTGTGTTGTCTGCAACTTTGAGTTGCGATTCCTGTTGAAGCATACCTTACACCTTACTACTTTCCGCTGCGACACGCCAAGATTTCAACTTGGAAAGAGGTCGTGTCTCAATAATTGTTACTTTATCTCCAACGTTCAGTGGGAGTCCCTCATGATGGGCATAATATTTTTTAGCACGTTTAATAACTTTGCCGTATTTTGGGTGACGTAATGTTCTCTCCACCTTTACAACAATAGTCTTTTGCATCTTGTTTGAAACAACAACGCCTTGCTTGACTTTTCTTATTCCTCTAGCTTGCTCTTGCATTATGCCCTCACCTGAAGCTCTTTTTCACGTTTAACTGTCAGTACTCGTGCGACCTCTTTCTTTTTCTCAGAGATCATATGTGTTTTTTGAGTCTTACTATCTAAACGTGCACTACGCAGCTCGTAAATTTCTTTTCGCAAAGAGTCTACCAGTACATCGAGTTCTTCTAAACTAATATTTCTGAGTTCACTCGCTTTCTTTGCCATATTTCTCCTTACACACGTTCTACGCGTTCAACAAAACGTGTTTTAATTCCCAATTTAGCAGCTGCACGTCTCAACGCATGTTGCGCTTCTTCGCGAGTTACGTTTGCAACTTCAAATAAAACCTTTCCAGGTCTTATAACAGCTACCCAATGATCTGGGGCTCCTTTACCTTTACCCATACGTGTTTCAGCAGGCTTCTTACTTACAGGCTTATCTGGGAAAACTCGAATCCAAACTTTCCCTTTACGTTTAAAGTAACGGTTAATTGCAACCCGGCAAGACTCCATCTGTTGAGAGGTAATACGTCCTCGATCTAAACATTGAATCCCAAAATCGCCGAATTCAATAAAATTTCCCGCTTTGCTTAGGCCTGTATGTTGCCCTTTCTGCTGTTTACGAAATTTTGTTCTTTTTGGCATGAACGACATTTAAAATCTCTCCTTACGCAGTTAGCTTCTCAGTTTGCAGCGACTGCTCTCCGTGGTTAATCCACACCTTAACACCAATTGTTCCGTAAGTCGTTTCTGCACGTGCAGTTGCATAATCAATATCAGCTCTTAGAGTGTGAAGAGGTACTCTCCCTTCTTTATACCACTCAGTTCTAGCTATCTCAGCTCCACCCAAACGTCCAGAAACTTGAACTTTCACGCCTACAGCACCAGCATCCATTGTCGATTGCATAGCTTTTTTCATAGCTCTGCGGAAGGCAACTCGTCTCTGTAATTGCTTTGCAATCCCTTCAGCAACTAATTTTGCGTCTAGGTCAGGACGTTTAATTTCTTCAACTTCGATCCAGACATCTTTTCCAGTTTCTTTTTTCAAATCGGATTTGAGTTGATCGATCTCTGCACCTTTCTTTCCAATTACCAAACCTGGGCGAGATGTAAAAATGGTAATCTCAATCTTCTCACTCATACGGCGAATAAGAAAACGGGAAGCTCCTTGGCAAGCAGCTTTCTTTTTAAGAGATTCACGAATTCTGTAGTCTTCAACTAAAAATTCAGGAAATTCTTGTTTATTACCAATCCACTGAGAACGCCATTTTTTGGTAACTGTGGTACGTAATCCTACCGGACAACCTTTTTGCCCCATTCTATGACTCCTCCGTAGTTTCGCTTACCACAACAGTAAAATGACTTGTTCGTTTAATAACAGGAACGCGAGAACCCTTAGAACGTGCTTTAGCGCGTTTCAATCTTGGGCCTTCATCTACTCGCACTTCTACAACTTTCAGCAGGTCTCTGCGTGCATCAAAATTAATCTCAGCATCTGCAACAGCTGCATCCAAAGTCTTCTTTAAAAGACGTCCACCCTTAGTCTGAGACTGAAGCAGTTGGAATTTTGCATCTTCAACAAAGAGGCCACGAATAAGATTAGCAGCCAATCGGGCCTTACGAGGAGGCACTCGAACATATTTTGTAACTGACTTAACGAAATGTTGCATTTTCACACTATCCTATGTTGCGGCCTTCTTAATTGGGTGTGACTTAAATAACCTTGTTGGAGAAAACTCACCGAGCTTATGTCCCACCATGGTCTCCGAAACAAATACCGTAAGAAACTTACGGCCGTTATGAACTTCAAATGTATGACCAATCATATCAGGAACGACCATAGAACGGCGTGACCATGTTTTAATTGGGCTTTTTTTCCCTGTCTGGCTCATTTTTCTTACTTTAGTAAGAAGATGATGATCTACAAACGGTCCTTTTTTAAGTGATCTACCCATAATTATTTCCTACGATCCTTGACAATCCACTTCTTAGTTTTCTTCTTTCTTCGAGTACGGAAACCCTTTGTCTGCATCGCCCATGGAGTTTGAGGGATATAGCCGTTATGCTTTCCTTCGCCCCCTCCGTGTGGGTGATCAACTGGGTTCATGGCCGTACCACGTACAGTAGGACGGAATCCCTGCCAGCGTACACGACCAGCTTTTCCTTCTACTCGCAAGTTATGCTCTGCGTTAGAGAGCTCACCGAATGTGCCACGGCAGTTTTCATTAATCAAACGAAACTCACCAGAAGGCATCTTCAGTGTTGCAAAACCTGAGCTACGAGCCATAAGTTGTGCTGAAGCTCCAGCAGAACGAACCAAACGGCCACCACGAGCTGGAACAATTTCAATATTATGGATCATTGACCCCAAAGGCATTAACTTTAGTGACATGCAACAGCCAGCTCTAAATGGGCTTTTATCTCCCGACATGACTTCATCGCCACGCTTTAAGCCTTTTGGAGCTAGGATATAACGCTTTTCACCATCTACATAATTGAGCAAGGCAATATGTGCAGATCGGTTAGGATCATACTCAACAGATGCCACTCGAGCGAGGATTCCATCTTTATTACGCTTGAAATCCACCATTCTGTAAAACTTCTTATGTCCGCCCCCACGATGACGGCATGTGATATGCCCATTGTTATTGCGGCCATTGATACGACGTTTAGAAACAATCAAGCGTCGGCAAGGTTTAACTTTGGCCTTAGACGTTGTCCCGTCCAACTCACCGCGTACAGTGAGTTCATCCTTCGAAGGAAGGACGAGATGTCGCATACCAGGTGTCATGGGTCTAAACTTCTTTGGCATATTCACCTACTCTATACGTTGTCGATTTGATCACCGGGCTGCAAGGTTACAATCGCCTTTTTGAACCCTGCGGATTTACCAGGACGGCCCCGACCACGCCCACGTGTTGTCGCCTTAGGCTTAACACGGAGTGTATTCACTTTTAATACTTTAATATTTTTTTCTTTATAAATTTGTTCTACAGCACGAGCAATCTCAGGCTTCGTTGCTTGATCATCTACGATGAAAACAAATTTAGGAGTCTTACATGCTCTAACAGAAGGGTTGCTCTCAGCGCTTTGTAAACTTTCAAGCACAGCAGCTTTTTCTGTAATATGACGAGACTTTACAATTGCATAACAATCTTTCATGCTGCCACCAGTAGATTAGTCAACTCTTCAAAAGCAGCCTGTGTCATGACAATTGTATGAGCACAAGCTAAGTCATATCCATTTACTTGACCTGCTAAAACAAAGGCAGTACCTGGGATATTACGAATGCTTTTCTTTATAATTTCATGTCGATCGCTTGAAAGAGTTTGTCCTTCTTGAATGAAGCTTTCTCCTACAAACAAGACAGAACGAGGAACTACTTTCACAGCCTTGAAAAATTCCATGACATCTTTTGTCTTAGGCTGTTTAAGGTCCGCAAAATCTTTCACCAATACGATTTTTTCTTCTGCTAACTTTTCAGCAAGCAATTGACGCATTGCAGCACGACGCTCTTGTTTATTAATACGTACATGCTGATCAAATTTTGGCTTAGGACCAAACACTCTTCCCCCACCCTTATATTGAGGAGCAGCTAGCGTCCCTTGACGGGCATTACCTGTTCCTTTTTGACGGTGAGGTTTTTTCTTGGAATGACAGACTTCGCTACGACCTTTAGTATTTGCAGACCATTGACGAGCGTTGGCACGCAAGGCTATAAGATAGTCCTTGATAAGCTGTGCATTCACATCGCTTTCGACCAAGGCAGCTGGAACTTCTTGCTCGGCAGCTACTTTACCGTTGAGCTGATAAGTTTTCAATTTAGGCACGTTTACCACCTTTCTTTTTCACTGCAGGAGCGACCCAAACAAGTCCGCCATTCGGCCCTGGAATAGAACCCTCAACGAAAATTAGATTTCTTCCTTCATCGACCCCGACAACTTTCAAGCTTTGCACGGTGACCATTTCATTTCCCATGCGACCAGCTTTTTTCTGTCCGGGCAGGCAACGTCCAGGAGTCGTACGACATCCCGTTGAACCACCATGACGGTGGAAGCCAGAACCGTGAGCTCCAGGCCCCCCAGCAAAGTTATGGCGCTTGATGACCCCTTGGAATCCCTTTCCTTTGCTAACTCCCGACACATCAACATGCGTCTGTTCAGCAAAAAGAGAAACTCCTAATTCTTGGCCTACACTATAATCATCTACACTCGAAACTCTTGCTTCAGCCAAATAACGCCGAGGCGCTACACTGGCTTTTTGATAGTGACCCATCAGCTGTTTAGAAACTCTTTTTTCTAAAGTACGAGGATCCTGAGTCTCAATTTTGTCAAAACCAAGCTGGAGAGCATCATAGCCATCAGACTCTTTGCGCTTAATTTGCGTGACAATGTTGGGCTCAGCATGAATTACAGTGCAGACAACCACGTTTCCTGATTTATCGAAACGTTGCGTCATTCCACGCTTCTTTCCCATTAGTCGTAGTGTCATAGGTTTTCCTATCTCAAAAAACTCGTTATATCATTGCGTCTTGTGACGCTAAGTTCCCCCAGTCTAAGCCAGATCGCATATTCGACAGTAATGAGATCCTCTCGATTACCGTAAGGTTGAACTGCGCTCACTGGAAAGGCGCTACAGCACCTTCACTGGTGAAACGAAAGGGAGAGGCTAACAAACCTCTCCCTTTTTTGTCCAATAAAATTAGATTATTTGTTCGTTTTAAGCCATGTGGCCAAAAGATCAAGTACAGCCACCGCAAGCGCAGTAGCAGCTTTGTACATAGGGCTAACAGAAACAAAAAGCCCCACGTCCCCAGCAAGTTCGCTTCCTGTTTTCAAAAAACTTACAGTTCCAATGACACGATCTCGATAATAATCTCCAAGCGCCTTATCCGTTAAATCTTGCTTTTTAGCATCATTAAGCAATTTGCTAATATAACGATCTTTTTGAAAGGCGTTCAAAGCCCATCCCAACGCAAAAAGAATCGCGCTAGCAATATGGTTCACAAACATAATAAAACCCATCGAACCAACAAATTTTTGAGTTCTTGCGGAAAGCTGTACTCCGCCTACTGATCCTGCTAACGCGGCAGTTTTACATCCCCCAAAACTTGTTGTAAAAGCAGCTTGTGCAACGATTTCAAGACCTGAACTGGCTAAGGCTAAAGACGCCTCTTGCATCCCTACTGCGCGATCCGAATAGGACTTCTCGTCTTTTTTAGCTAATGACCCTGATCTAAAAGGTGCTGTATTAAGAGAAACGCCTGGCAACATTTCATCACTCGCAACAGTATCAGGGGCTCCTCTGCTCATATACCCCACAACATCGCTCGCCTTTTTTGTAGCAGACAACAAGCGCCACACTCCAACAGGAGCTTTTGTAGGAGCTATGAAATTACGTATCCCTTTAACTTGCGTATGAGCACGAGAAACCTCAGGACATGCCTCTCCTCTTTCCGCACAAACCGTGGCGGCAAAACCAAGACCTGCTTCCGCTGCTTTTAACAGCTTATCTCCAACATCAAAAGAGCCGACTAATTTATTGGCAGCACGATCGCTACAGCTATACATTCTCCCAGCAGCATCTTTCCCTGATCCTACGACCATATCTAAGGTCTGTTTCCACATTATTTTTCCGGTAAGCTGAGTAGTAGCAGCAGCTGTTGACATAATTAATCTCCTTTTTGCAAGGCAACTAGTATACCTAGGTATTAATTTAATGTAAAGAAGATCAGGAGGTTAAAAATTTTAATTGGTCTAATGTAATTCCGTTCAAAAAGACACGAGCGTCAAGATTTTTTTTTCCTTCTAACTGCACTTCTAAAAGAGCAAGAGCCCCTTGACTACAAGCTACAACAAGAGGATAACCAGCATGTGCAAGGACAGTCCCTGCAGGCGCTTGAACATTAGAGCATTGTCGAGCAGCACGAATCATCAGGCGTTTAGATTCTCCACGTAAAGTGACCTTACACCAAGCTCCTGGCTTGGGGGTCATGGCTCGAAACTGTCGATAAATCTGGTCAGATGTTCGTTTCCAATCAATCTCTCCCTCTTCGGGTTTCAATTTTTTTGCATAAGGCAAAGATTGAGAAGGCTGAGGAGTAGCGTTTGCTTCTCCCTTTTCAACTTGTTGTAAGACTTTCCACAGAGCTTCTGCACCGCGTATAGAAAGTTCTTTAGAAAGCTCACCCGCCGTCATATCTTCTGTAATAGGCACAATAACCTGATCTAGCATGCCTCCGGTGTCTAACCCTACATCCATCGCCATAATGGTGACACCGCTGGCGAGCTCCCCATCTAAAATACATCTTTGAATAGGGGCAGCTCCCCGATATTTGGGCAATAAAGAAGCGTGTACATTGATACACCCAAAACGAGGGGTTGCCAGGATGTTTTCTTTCAAAATTTCACTGTAAGCGGCAACAATGTAAAGATCCGCTTGCAAAGGCTTTAAATAAGCATCTAAAAATGCTGGATCTGAAGCTTTGACCGGTTGAAATAATGGAAGATGATGCTCCAAGGCACATTGTTTGACTGCTGAAGGAGCTGGTGTTGCACTACGACCCACAGGTTTATCTGGTTTCGTAACAACAGCTACAATATCAGCACCGTTTTGAATTAAATATTCAAGAATTGTGCGAGCAAAAGGAGGCGTGCCAAAAAAAACTAAACGCACAGCTACGGCTGCCTCCCAGCCTCAATCAATAAATCTTCCGGTGAAATTTTTTCTATTTCCATGGCTGGATCGGAAGGTTTATTGGAAATGCCGGCATGAACACCACGCATGCCAATCAACCCTCTTTTGGTAGAGCGGCAAAATTGTAAAAAATGTTTAACCTCATCACACATGAGGACATCTTTTTCAACAAGATCTAGAGCATCTTTTAATAAAAGCTTAGAGCGATAAACTAAACGATACGCATGAAAAAGCGCTTTACGGGATTCGAAAGAAAAATTTCTTCGTTTAAGACCTATACGGTTAATGCCACCTAAACAATAAGGGACACCCCCGCCAATTGTATAAGGAGGAACATCATGTGTAACACGACTCATCCCCCCTACCATTGCATGACATCCGATGCGAACAAATTGATGGACAGGCGTCATACCTCCCAATGTAGCATAATCTTCAACAATCACGTGACCTGCTAACAAAGAGTTATTACTCATTGTCACGTAATTACCAACTTCACAGTTATGCGCAATATGACAATACGCCATGATTAAAGAATGATCTCCCACTCGAACTGTAGACTCAGCAAATGTTGAAGAATTGATCGTAGCAAATTCTCGAATCTCACAGCGTTTTCCTATCATAACATAGGTGCGCTCTCCTAAATACTTACGATCTTGAGTGCGTGTTCCGATCACAGCCCCTGGCCAAATTGTAGTGCCTTCACCGATGGTCGTATAACCATCAATGTAAGCACCGGACTTAATTGTCACGCCGTCATGGAGTGTCACATTTTGTTTGACAACAGCAAACGGTTCAACCGTAACATTCTTGCCTATCTGGGCCTTTGGATCAACCACTGCAAGAGGATGGATATTAGCAGATTCTCTCATAGTAGATTATCCCTTAAAAAATTCAGCTTTATTAATTAGAGCGTACCCGATTTCCGCCTCTGTTGCAACCTTGGAATCAACCATAGCTTTCCCATAAATTTTCCCTCCCTTACTGCCAAAGACTTTACCTTCTGCATATAAATGAAGAATGTCACCTGGCAAAACAGGGCGGCGAAATTTGACATTATTAATACTTAGAAAAAGAGCAATCTTATCTTGATAGCCACTTTCATGAAGCAAAATACCTCCAATCTGCGCAATCGCTTCTAAAATCAAAACACCTGGCATAATAGGAGCTTGTGGAAAATGCCCTTGAAAAAACTGCTCGTTAATTGTCACGTTTTTTTGTCCTAGAATAGAAGGTTTTTCCAAATCAATTTCTAAGACACGGTCAACAAGCAAAAAAGGATAACGATGAGGAAGGATCGACAAAATACGTTTGATGTCGAATGGTAATTGTATTTCTTTTTCTTTCATACTGACTGCCCCGCTGTTGTCATAGATTCCATCAACAGTTTTCCTAGCGCAACGTTTGTTTGATGCCCAGAACAAATGGCAATAATATGCGCAAAAAAGGGAAAACCAACAAGAGAAAGATCACCAACAAGGTCAAGAATTTTGTGGCGCACCATTTCATCAGCAAAACGCAATCCTTCCTTGCTCAAAATAACATCATCTTTAATGACAACGGCATTATCCAAATTTCCACCTCGAATTAAGCCTTTTTCCATCAACCATGTAATCTCTTCGTATAAAGCAAACGTCCGGCACATACTTAACTCATCTTTAAAAGTTTGAGTCGTAATTGGCATAGAAAGATATTGGGAACGGATCACTGGAGTTTTAGGATAATGTAGAGTGTAACTGATTCGATATTCTGTAGAAGGCAAAGCCACTAAATGAATACTGCCTTGAGAAAATGCAATGGGATAGAGGATTGTTTCAATACATCGCGTTGCAGATTGCTCTGCTATCCCTGCTGCCTCAATAAGATGAACAAAAGGACGAGAGCTCCCATCTCCGATAGGAGGCTCACAGTCCGTCAGCTGAATTAAAAGATTATCAATATGATAGGCATGCAAAGCCGCCAAAACATGTTCAACTGTATGCACAACACACCCGCCAATACCTAAGGTTGTGCTACGAGAGGTGTCGACAACATATTCGATAGCAGCTGGAATAATCGGCTGTCCTGGCAAGTCTAAGCGTTGAAACACCAAACCTGAGTTTTCTGAGGCAGGCTGGAATGTCAGGGTGACTTTTTTTCCTGTGTGGATTCCGATACCAGAAAAAGAGATCTTACGATTAAGAGTACGTTGGGGTCTAACGTGCATGAATATTTATCTTGTTACACGAAAGCACGCGAATGTAGCGAACACTTTCTTTTTCGACAACAGGAAAGCGCGATAAATCCAAGACTGAGCCCTAAAATGAATTTATCTCCCCAAATTAAGTAAAGAGTTTGATAACAGTGTAAAGGGATTACCACCTTCAACACCCCCTCTTGAGCTGTTTGTGTTCTACTCTCATAAGGTAGCTGCTGTAAAACCTGCCCTGTACTGTTTATAGCGCATGTTACACCTGTGTTACAAGCTCGCAATAAAGGCATCCCCAATTCGACTGTTCTTACACGAGCATGGTGTAAATGAGAGACAGGTAGTCTTGAACGCGGGTACCACATGTCATTAGTTAAACCTAACAATAATTGAGCTCCTTGGTTGCGAGCAGCGCGGTTCAATTCCCCAAGAGTTTCCTCATAACAAATTGCAACAGCAAAAGGGAGCTGTTGTCCAAATACCAATGAGCTTTGACCAGCTGTAAAATCAGGTGGTAAAGGCAATAAAGATCTAGCCCAAGCAAAACAAATAGGCAAGTATTCTCCAAAAGCTAAAAGTTTTCTTTTATGATATACTTCAATCTCATTGGAAGGATGAAAATGAAAAGCTGCATTGTAACTTTTTTGCTGCTGTTCATCATTCATCCCTATAACCACAGATCCTTGGCTATTTTGCGCTAGCAGCTTCCCTATTGTTAAAGCATCTAAGTAAGGCGTAGAGTAGAAATTTTTATGAATCCCCCAATAAGAAGCTAACATATTTTCTACAAAATAGGACGGGATATAAAGATTTTGAGCTGCACGAGGTAACGCTCCTTCTGCTAAGACAATCAGGTCATATGTTTCATGAATATGGGGAGCTAACACTTGAAAGAAACGCTCCCAAATTTCCCTTTCTGATTGCCTAGGATAAGTTGCTAACTGGACTAACAAAGCTTCAACTTTTTTATCTTCTTTATCTGTCTGATGATGCCATAAATAGAGCCCTCCCCCTAAAAGATAAGGAAGAATAGCCACAGCGATCACTAACTTTTGTTTATGAAAAAAAAGAAGATTTGTCCATAGCACCCAAAAACTTAAACCCATGATCCCGGCAATAGAGGCCATTTGCAAGCTTGTTACATGAGCAGTGAGAGGCAATCCTAACGGATTCCAAGCAAAGCCAATTCCAAAGAATAACCAAGGACGGGCCCACTCTAAAATTACCCATATTCCACATAAAGCCAATTGTTTAATTAAGGAAGTTGCTTGACCAACTCCTAAAGAAACCAGAGCAAAAATCCCCCCCATGGAAAGATTATGTAAGAACCATCCGAATAAGATTGCAGCTCCAACATACTCAACAGAGGTCATCCAATTGGTATGGATCATCTGGACTCCCATCATCCAGACTAAAGATGTAAAAAATATTTTTTTCTTGCTCGCTCCAATCAAAGAGAACCAAAATAAGGCATACCCACATATCCCAGCTAAAACACAAGCCACTAAGCTAAAATCAGGTTGAGCCAGGGCCACAAGAATAAAAGAAGAAATGAGAGGTAGGATTCTTTTCATATTTCCTGTATACTATTTGCCGTGAAACATACTTTTGTAGAATATCATCTTTTTCAACTTTTACGTCGTTTTGACAATCAGCATTTGCCGCTTGATCTTTTTATTAGCCAATACTTCCGTGCACACAAAGCACTAGGAGCTCAGGACAGACGCACCCTTGCAGAAGCTGTTTATGGGATGGTCCGTTGGCAATTACTATTAGACTATCTGATCGGCCCAAATCCTTCATGGGAAAAACGCTTTCAACTCTATCGCAATTTTCAACCTACTCAGTACTTGACAGTGAGTTCTATCCCTTTACATGTACGAGTTAGCTGCCCCAAACCTCTATTTGATCTACTTGTTCAGGATTATGGAGAGTCCTACGCTTGTCAATTAGCTCAAATTAACACTACAACAGCTCCAATTATGGTAAGGGTCAACCCGTTAAAAACAACACGGGATGCATTATTAGCAAAATGGGCTGAGCAATATGATGCGATGACCGCTAAGGAATCCCCCTACGGAATTGAATTTAAAAAAAGAATAGCCCTTTTTGCTTTGCCCGAATTTCAAGAGGGTTTATTTGAAGTCCAAGATGAAGCTAGCCAACTCGTGGCAAGTTTAGTGCAAACACAGCCTAAAGATCAGGTATTGGACTACTGTGCTGGAGCAGGCGGTAAGAGTCTTGCTTTTGCCCACCATATGGCGTCAGGAGGACAACTTTATCTTCATGATGTACGACCTGCTATTTTAGACCAAGCACGCAAACGTTTTAAGCGTGCAGGCATTCAAAATGTGCAATTTTTAGAACCCGGTCATCCTCAATTAGAGCGTCTTAAAGGGAAATTGGATTGGGTACTCGTTGATGTTCCTTGCAGTGGGACAGGCACTTTAAGACGTCATCCTGATCAGAAATGGAAGTTCACTTTAACCTGGCTTGAAGGACTTATCCATTTACAACGACAAATTGTCGAACAAACCCTGCCTTTTCTTAAACCCACAGGAAAGCTTGTCTATGCAACATGTAGCATCTTAAAAAAAGAAAACGAAGAGCAAAGAGAGTACTTTCTTAAAAATTTACCCTTAATCTCTTACGGTAACATTTTCCAATCTCATCCTGCTATTGGAGAAAAAGATGGCTTTTTTGCTTGTATCTTCCAAAGAAAGTCATAACCTCACCCCACGCTGGACAAGAACGCATTCATTAAACAATGGGATATAGTTTTTTCAATTTTCATTGATAATCTATAAATTTTCCTTTTCACAAAGCAGAGAAAGATGTGTAAGGCTTATTCAGTAGACCTAAGAAAGCGAGTGTTGGATGATTTGAAGCGCAAAGACGATAAAAAAGCAGCAAGTGAACTGTTTAATGTAGCGATAGCTACTGTTTAACGTTAGATAAGGCAGCAAAAAGAAAAAGGGCATGTAGAGCCACATCACCGAGAATTTGTGTATAGAAAATTGGACTACAATCTTTTAAAAGAATATGTGGAAGTTCATCCTGATTACTTTTTGTTAGAGATAGCAGAACATTTTTCGGTAACAGAACAAGCTATTTTCTATGCTCTCAAGAAGCTAAAAATCACGCGAAAAAAAAGAATCTCCTTTACAAGGAGCGGGATGAAAAAAAAGAGAAGAATTCCTTAAAAATTTGAATAACATTCCTTTAGACAAAAGGATTTATCTCGATGAAAGTGGAATCAATCAACACTTGTGCCGTAAACACGGAAGAAGCCCACGAGGAGAAAAGGTAATAGCAGAGATCTGAGGAATGAACTTTGCAAGGGAAAGCTTGATTGCAGCTCTATCAAGAGGGAAGCTTTTATCACCCATGTGTTTTCAAGGAACTTGTAATACAGGCCTTTTTAACACATGGCTAGAAAAAATGGTTGTGCCTCAACTGCAACCTGGTCAGGTACTTATTCTTGACAATGCAAGTTTTCATCAGTCAGAAGAAAGTAAAAAACTTGTAGAAGCTGCTGGCTGTAAACTCATGTTTCTCCCGCCATACTCGTCAGATCTGAATCCGATAGAAAAGTGTTGGACAAATATAAAAGCCAAAGTCAGAGAACTCTTGCCAAAATTTACTGAAGCCTTAGATGCTGCTATTTTATCGATGTAAACTTAATCGACTATAGTTACTCCGAGGTTGAGTTACAAAGTATAGTTGCGCCGTACAATTCATTCCCGAAGGGATGAATTGTACGGCGCATAAGATAAATGCTCTAATCAGACTCCAACAACATGTGCGCCAGAAGCATCCAATCTTATCATGCTATGAGCACGGCGCAATTCAGGGATGGTCCGCAACCGGGGAGGTAACGATAAAGAAACACTGTCTTGTAAAGGAGGTAAACAAGAAGTACTGCGCGCTTTACAAGGCGTTGTATTTTCTTCTGGAATAGACAAACTTTTCTTATTCACTTTACTATCAAGCCGCATTGTCACAGTATAATAAACTCTTTCATTTGTACTCACAGAGATCGATACCCCCTCTGCAAAACCAATTCTTTCCAAGACAAAAGAATACGGTTTCAGATACGGCAAACTAGATTTTTCAGCACATGGTGCAAGTTTCCACTTCCTAAAACTGAGACCTAACAAGGCAATATCAGCCTCCGAAAAAACTCTTGGTTCTCCTAACTTTAAACCTAAAAAATGCACCACATCCATCCTTTGTCTTGCAATGACTTCGACTCTATATTGCTGTGCTTGCGGTACAACATTGAAGACAAAGGAATTATACACTGTTAATTCTGAAACCTTTGAATCAGAGTGAAGACCATGTGCTGCAACCTCTTCCCCACTCATGATATACGTACGATGAGGATGTAGGATAGGATAACACGTGACTTTCCAACCTGTTCGTTTGCTTACAGTCGCCCTGCTCTCTAATTGAGTCACTGCCTCAACAAGACTACTTCCGGTAGGAACGGTTTCTATTTCTCGTGGAAGCTCCGCATGAAATATAAATTCTGGAAACACTCCTGATAAACGAGTAGCCATGTTAACATGGTAATGTGTAACTAGTAAATCGTACGACATCCATTTTGGCTCCCTTACTTTGATACGCGCATAGGCATATAACCTACTTGCAGGTGATTCAGCAGCTGCCTGCTGAGACACAATCTTTTGCTGGAGATGCGGAACTGCCGCAGCAGCTGCACCCGCCATGTACTGAGGAGTTGTATTTGGGAAAGACTGACATGGGTTGACACCCTGGGCATAAAACATAGCTTGCCTCCTTGAGCTTTAAGCTCGTCTTAACCGTATTTTAATATTAGCGCCTGCAAAAGACAAGAAAAATGATAAATGTGAGAATCAAACAGAGAACAATCGACAACAAAATAATAGATTTTTTTACATCATTAGCAGCATAAAGTTGCCCAGATTTAATAACGGCCCCCTGATCATTGATCACATTGATTGTGCCTACACACGTGCCTTTTTTAATGGGTAATGAAGGGATTTGCCACGTTACCGTAGCATAAACAGTTTCTTCCTCTGCAGGATAAAAATCATAGTTAACAGCCTCTATGAGCATAGTTTGCAACTTGCCACGCGCTCCCTTAATTTTGCAGCTTAAAGAACTAGGCCCCTCAGGCATAATCACACGTCTCATCAAAGGTTGAGAAAAAGCAGCATCAAATAAAGCTTTGGTATCTTGATAGACTTCAGCTCGAACCTTGCATCCTAAAATCACTGCAATAAGCTCCCTATCGCCCTCTTTTGCTGCCGCAACAAGATTTTTACCAGCGGCTTGCGTACCACCCGTCTTGATGCCTATGACTCTGGGATCAAAATGAGCTCCATTTCTCAAGAAAAGATTTGTTTGAAGAAGCGTTCTTTCTTCCTGCAGATTAGAACGAGGGCAAGTATAACGAGGATGCGCCACAATTTCTCGAAAAAGAGGGATGGTCAATCCACGACGTGCCATAGACGCTAGATCTCTTGCAGTTGTGACATGAGCAGGATGATGCAAGCCATGCGGATTATTAAAATTTGTCTGCTCACAACCTATGGACTTTAAATAGGTATTCAGTTTTTCCATGAACGTAGGCACATTTTTTTCACAATACAATGCTAGCGAATTGCAAGCGTCATTTGCTGAAGAAATCAAAGCAGCATGAAGCAAGTGATATAGAGTCATTTCTTCCCCTGCTTTTAAACCTATATGTGTACCATCTGTCTCTAACCAATGAGGAGGACTGCGATAATTTGAGTCTCGTTTAGCCTGAGGAGTAATACTTGCTAAGGCTTCTTTCTTAACTGTGACAACAGCATTTAAAGATTGACTATAATGCTCTAAAACATAAAGACAAGGGGCTATTTTTGTTGTACTTGCTGGATAGGTAGGTTCATCTGCTTTTTTTTCAAAAAGCACGCTTCCGGTTTTAGCATTGATAAGAATAGCATTCTCAGCATGCAAAGAAACGTTAAGTTTCTGTGCATAAAGAAATTGGAAATTCAGCATCCATAATAAACACCACCAAACGTTTCTTCCAATCATGCTCTTCCCTTAAGGTTTACAGATTTTAGCAAATCTTTAGTTATCGCGCAGCTACACAAAAGTTGACACAACAAGAAAAACTACGCTACAATAAACCTGGGAGGGTGCAATATGGATGAGGCGGAAGATTTAGAAGCGCAATTTTCTCGTTATTGGGATAACTTGCCTGCATTTCTTCCTGATGGCATGATTGAGGTTGATTTGCAACTCCTTCAGGATCTGCATCTTTTGCAAGAAGACATCCCAAAACCTGTGGAAGAAGATGTTTTAGCGCAGGATTTTTACGTTTTAGAATCTGCTGAAAAGCTCACTCTTTTTAACGAACGCTTTGCAATCTGGATCGTTCCTAAAATCACCCAAGAAGTCCCTACAACCTATACTCTGATTGCACGTAAACATCCTTTAGCTACTAAAGATCCTCATTTAGAAATAGCCTTTTCTACTACAGGGGTTTATAACCATTCTGGTCTTGTTTTACGTATCTTAGAACGATTTTTAGAACAAATAGACGAGACCGAAGCTGCTATCATTCCGTACGATCAGTCATGATCGACATCAAGCCTAATGGCCATCCGTAAGATGTTGGTATCATTTACTCTCTGATACGTAGATTCATCCATGAGCTTACGAATCAAAAAAATACCCAGGCCTCCTATAAAACGCTCTTGAATAGCAACATCAAATTGAGGATCGATCTCTGATTCAATGGGGTTAAAAGGCCGGCCCTTATCCTGAATGATGACTTCAAACCTCTGACCTTGCTGAGAAAAAGAGATCTCAATTTCCCCTTTTTGTTGAGGGAAAGCATAAGAAACAATATTTACAATAGCTTCTTCACAAGCCAACTCAATCTTGCTGACTAAGGCAGCACTGACTCCCCTTTGTCTTGCTTGCTCACAAATGTAGCATAACATTTGAGGCAAAAGCCCCAAATCAGCCGTAAAGCGCATATAACGCTAAACTACCAGCTATTGTTAACATAATCCACTATCTTTTCAGACAACAATCCATAAAGTGCTGGGCCTGCAGCATCTCTAGCAAGAGGATTCATTTCAAGTTGACCCAAAGAAAATGCATGTCGATTTACAGTACCCAAATCTGGCTCAAAATCATAGTCTAACCAAGCTGTAATTTCGGTAGGCCCCATGACAGTGCAACGACGCGCGCAATCTACAACTGTCACCGTTGCTGTTTGAGTCAATCTCCCCTCATTAGGTGTTGTCACATTAGGAAGATTAGGGGCATAAATATATCCAATATTACGCTGTGCCGGCGCTGATAAACAAACTTTCACTTCTAAATCTGCACCGTCTTGATCGTATCTCAAAGGAGTTGCAACAGCTATTCTATTAATTAAAGTCTGCGTAAAATACCCCTGAACATCCCCTTTTACATAGGGGACATAAAATGTTTGGTACTGACCTGATAGAGACGAAGTACCTAAGTGATAGCCGCAAGAGCTTAGCAACATGGCAAAGAGGCTTAAACTCATCCAGATGCTCAAGCGATAATATTTCATATTCAGTTACCTTTTGAATAAAAGTAAAAATGTTAGTTATTGCGAGGGAATAAGATGATTCAATTTTTCCCGACTTTTCTGAGCTGATTCAGTTTCAGGGAAACGCCGAATAGTATCATTGTAATAGATCAACGCGGCTTTAGGACGTTTAATGCGTTCATAAAAACGAGCTGTATCAAAAAGACTCTGGGCATGAACTTCTTGCATGGCTGCAATATTGGCTGCAATGGTATCTCTTCGATCATCTCCTGGGAAGCTCTTTACAAATTTCTGCAAATTCAATTGAGCCAAAGCAATAAAATCTGGGTTTTGGGCCTCGTATTGCATTTGCTGTAGATAAATTTCCCCTATTTTTAAGAATGCTTCAGCAGCCAGTTCATGCTTAGGAAACCGACGAATCAAAACCTGTAAAGTATCTAAACTTTCTTTGAATTCTTTCTGCTTACGTAAAAACATTGCTTTAGCTAAAAGAGCTTTCGCTGCTACATCACGGCTAGGTAAAGAAGCTATCACTTCATCGTAAAGCTCAATGACCTGTTTTTTACCGCTCATAATACGCGGCAATCCTATGGCTCCAAAAAGATGCCTTTTTTTTCCCTCTTGATAGGCTTCGGCAATGCTGTACTTATGCTCAAACACGTTTTCAAAATGTTTAAGATTCCCATTGAGCTCTAGATATTGCGTCAAATATTTGTTGGCCAGATCAAGATGTCCCTGAGAGTAATAACATACACCGATATAGTAAATACTATCAGAGAAGAACATAGAATCTTGAAAATGGTGCTTTACAATCATAAATTGATTTAAAGCTGCCTCCCAATTTTCTTCCGCCAAGTAACGTATCCCTAAATCATAATGTTCTTGAACAGGTAGTGTTGGAGCATAACGTTCATGAGACCAGTTTTGTCCAACACGAACAAACCCGGCTTGTAAAGACGCACAGCAAAATAGAAGGATCAAAAGATAAAATCGCATGGGAGCCAGAGCCTAACACAATATCATCGCTCTTGTCAATTTTCAAACAAACAGTTATAAGCAGGTCAATGTTACGTTTTGTTTTCTATCTTTTTCTCATAGCCGGATGCGTTGGAGGGGGTTGGTATGTATGGGATCGTTTTCCTTTCCTTCATCAGTTAGTCGAAGAAAAAATTCATGCTCGTGAATGCCGCACCCTTGAAATACGTTACTCTGCCGATGACATTATGAATCGGCATCGTCGTGAACTTATCAAAGGAAGCGACTACACTTTTTTAGAACCTCGTTTGCTTTTTTATCCCTACATCATGATGCATACTAAATTTACGACCAATAACTCTTCCACACAAGAAGGTATCGTTCTGTGGGGCCTTACAGATGGAGAGATGGTGCTTGACACGGCTACATGGGAACGTACACATGGTTTTGAAGATTGTCTAATCTCTAAAGCTAATGAAAGCGACTTTAAAATTTTAAAAGCTGTCATGGAAGCGGGCGGTGCTTTAGACCGAGATCGCTTATATCAAAAATTTAAAGAAGACGGTCAAGTTGTAGATCATTGGATTAACCAATGTCGCGATAAGAAGCTTATTGTTAGCACGGGTAATCGTGTTAGACTCCATCTACAAAATCCTAAAATGGATAATCTGCCCCTCACACTTATTCATGACCCTTTAGTAGCAAAACCCACTAAAGAGTGTTATCGATCTAATAAACACTATTCAGAACAACAAATTTGTAAATTAGCAGAAATGGCTTTTGGAACTGACTTTGCGATTCGCAGGGTAGAACAAATTTATCTGCCTGTTTATAGCGTTGGGGTGCAAAACCCTGATGGTTCGATCTTAACCACTTATTGGAATGCTCTTAACGGCAAACGCTTTGATGTTATGGGAGCAGCTCCATAACTGAGATGATCGCCTGACAGGCCTTTTTTAATTCAGAATTCACACTCACTCCAGCACTAGATGGGATTTTAAGTTTCCCTGTACATTTCCCTTCATACTCAAAAGTAATCTCCACAGCAGTTTGCCCTGGAGAGCTTTTGAATATTTTTTGCAAATTTAGAATGTGTGTTAGATGTGCTCGTTTTGCATCGATTTTTAAGCTTAAAATTTCTTCCATCTTCTGCTGTTGTTTGTTTTTACTTTGTTGTCGAAAATGTTCGTTGCGTTGAATCATATGTTTAGCTCTGTCATAAGCCTGATCACAGGCTTCTATCATAGCTTCATCTACACGTGTTAAATCATCTAACCAGCGACAACTCAATTTCATGGTCTCTTCTTTACGATCCACTTGCAAGACAGCATAGAGAAGTTGATTTTCTGCTAAGAGATTCCCTTTTTCTTCGTAAAGATCTGACCAAATAGGCAATTCATAAGTTTCCATACCGTCACTGATCATCAGAATAGCAAATTTTTTCTGATTCTTGGCTGACAGACGCACAGTCATCGATTCTACAATAAACGCAACACGTACAACAGCCTGATGCTCAAGATCTTCTAATTGACACAATGGGATACAAGACAGCCGATCCAAAATCTTACGGTATGCATCCATAGGATGTCCTGTCAGAAAAAATCCAAGCAATTCTTTTTCTTTTTTTAGGATTTCAACAGCCGCAGTTGGTTTTATGACCTCAGGAGGAACTGTGAATTCCTGATCTCTAGGTTGATGCATGACTTCAAACAACGTCCTAACGCCCTGTGCTTTTTCTTTTTGTTCTTTTGCTGCTGTGTCATACATACGTTCTATACTGAGTTTCATGGCATCTCGGGACCAATTGGTAAAATCAAAACTTCCCGCATCCACTAAACATTCCAGTGTTTTTTTACCTACTTTCTTAAGATCAATGCGTTGAAAGCAGCTATAAAAGTCTTTGAAACGCCCTCCTTTAGTCCGCTCTTCTAAAATAGCTTCGACAACGCCTTCTCCGACTCCTTTGATTCCTGTCATAGCAAAGCGCACCCCTTGCTCAGTTGCAACAAAGTCCTTGCCTGCTTCATTGACATCGGGAGATAGAATTGCAATACCTAGGGCTTGACATTCACGGATAAACTTTGCAACTTTAGAGATATCATCACGATCACACGTCATTAAAGCTGCCATCCATTCTCGTGGATAGTTGGCTTTAAGATACGCCGTCACGTAAGTAAGATAACCATAAGCAGCAGCGTGTGATTTATTAAATCCATAGGCTGCAAATTTCTCCATCTTATCAAAGATCGTTGTGGCAACAGCTTCTGAAATTCCAGCTTTCAAGGCCCCCTGACGGAATTTCTCCCCTTCTTTGGCCATTTGCTCTTTGTCTTTTTTTCCCATTGCCTTACGTAGCACATCCCCTTCACCTAAGGAATACCCTGCTAAGTTTTGAGCAATCTGCATGACTTGTTCTTGGTAGACCATAATTCCGTAAGTTTCAGCTAAGATAGGTTCTAACAGAGGATGATCATATTCTATTTTTTCTTTCCCATGCTTACGACTAATAAAGGACGGAATCATGTCCATAGGACCTGGGCGATACAACGCGCCTATCGCCATAATTTCTTCAAATTTATCTGGCTGCAAATGACGAGCTAGCTCCTGCATCCCGCCAGATTCCATTTGGAACACTCCTAAAGTCTTACCTTGTTGTAAGAGTTGATAAGTAGCTTTATCTTCTAAGTCTAATTGCACCCAATCGATATGCGTGCCCGTATGTTTGGCAATAGCCTCAACAGCAAGATGAATACTTGTGAGGGTCTTTAGCCCTAAAAAGTCTATTTTCAACATACCCACTGCTTCAACCGGTTTCATCGAGTACTGTGTTGCAGCCATCTCAGAATCTTTAGCTAAGCAAATGGGAATATGTTCTGTGAGAGAATCTCCACAGATAATCATACCCGCAGCGTGGATACCTAAATTACGAATAGAACCCTCGATACGTTGACCTATCTTGAGGATACGTCTTGCCTCTTCATCCTGTTGCACCATTTCACTGAGTTCAACATCCAATTCTAACGCTTTTTCCAAAGTCATTTGAGGATCTTCAGGCACAAGTTTTGCAATCGCATTGACCTTGGAAAGAGGGACTGAAAGAACACGACCTACATCTTTGATCGTCATCTTGGCTTTCATCGTTCCAAAAGTAATGATGGAAGCCACGTTATCTTTGCCATACGTCTGTACTGTATGTTCGATCACACGACCACGTCCTTCCATACAGATATCAACATCTATATCAGGATAGGATAAACGTTCTGGATTGATGAATCTTTCAAAGAACAAGTTAAATCTTAAAGGCTCAATATCTGTGATTCCAATCAGATACAAGATAATCGATCCTACCCCGGATCCCCGACCTGGGCCCATAGGGATCTGATTTCTTTTTGCCCAATGGATAAAATCCCACACAATAAGCAAATAATCACACATGCCTTTAGAAGAAATAATCTCAAACTCCGTTTCTAAGCGTTGACGTACAATCTGCTTTGGATCTTGCTGCGGATATTTCTGTGCGATTTTTTTTAGACGAGCTTCGTTGTAACGTTTTACAATACCGTCTTCACACAGGTTACGTAGGTATTGAATCGAAGCCTTCTGTTGTTGTTCATGAGTGTATGAGGTTCCTTTTAACTCAGGAGCGACAAACACAGGGTAGTGTTTACTTTTAAAATCAAGCTCAACATTACACTTATTTGCCACCTCCAAGGTCTGAGAAATAGCTTCGGGAACATCTACAAAAACAGCCTGCATTTGCTCTGGGCTTTTAAAATAGAGCTCATGGCTGGCATACACTCTTCTTTTAGGATTTGGGATGCGGTGAACTGGATTGCCTTGAATATCTCGTTCCCAGATCTCAACGGGCTCTCCGGACTGAATATTAAGCAAAATTTCATGAGCTTCCCAATCCTCAGGTTCCAAATAATGAGAATCATTAGTTGCCACACAAGGAATGGAGAACTCGCGGCTCAATTCTAGTAATTTTTTTCCTACTCTCTCTTGTTTTTCAATGAAGTCATAATACTGTTGTTGAAGCCAAGTTTCAGATAATCGATGGACATTTTCCTCTGTCATACGATGACGCTGTAATTCAATATAAAAGTCATCACCAAAGAGTTCGCGATACCATGTTAGCGTTTGTGTGATACTTTCCTCTTTTCCTTGTAAAACCGTCTGAGAAATTTCTGAAGACATACAGCCTGACAAACAGATGATTCCTTCCCGATAGCGCTCCAATAATTCTTTATCAACGCGAGGATGATAATAAAATCCCTCAAGATAGCCTAAAGAAGATAGTTTACATAAGTTGTGATAGCCCGTCTTATTTTTAGCTAACAGAGTGAGATGATAAGCTGTACGCGGGCCTAATTTCTTTTTTTCTAAACGGGAAGTAGGAGCAACATAGACTTCGCACCCAATGATAGGTTTAACACCCTTGCCATGGCATGCCTTATAAAAATCAACAGCCCCATGCAAATTGCCATGATCAGTCAAAGCCAATGCAGGCATCTTAAAGTCTGCGGCTTTTTCAGCAAGTGCTGTGACAGAACAAGATGCATCAAGAATAGAATATTGAGAGTGTACGTGAAGAGGAGCCCACATAAGCTGAGGGGGAGTCTAACACTCCTCTTCTACAAGGTCAACCTTTAACTCGCTGCACTCTCTTTGATGGTTCCAGCCTTAGCATTCCACATTGGCAAGAACAGGACAAGTGTGATGACACAACACACTGAAAGGATCACAAAATAACCGGGCCACCCAAACTCTTGAGCTACCTTACCAAGCGGATACCCAGCCCCTGCAGCACCAAAGTAAGCAAACCATCCTGCAAAACCGCTGGCTGTTCCAGCTGCTTTTTTATGAGACAGTTCTGCTGCTGCAAGCCCGATTAGCATCTGAGGACCAAACAAGAAAAATCCGATTGTAAAGAGTGTAATAAACGTCCAAAGCCCATTTAAATCAGGATACTTCCATAGTACTAATACAGCACATAGCATACCTAGCGAAAACATGACATTAATGGGACCTCGTCGACCTGCATGCAGTTTGTCTGACAACCAACCTGCAGTTAACATGCCAAAAAGACCCCCTATATCAAATAAAGCCACACAAGAATTGGCTTTAATCATGGAATAGCCTCGTGTTTCTATTAAATACAAAGCACTCCAATCATTAATGGCCATCCTTACGACATAAACAAAAAATGAAGCGACTGCAAGCATCCAGATCCATTTATTGGTCAGAACATAATCAAATAAAATCTGTCTTGTGCTTAACTCGTGCTCTTTAACATTGACAGCTTCTTTATTAGGATAGTCTTGCCGATATTTTTCAATCGACGGGAGCCCCAATGACTGAGGAGTATCTCGTAGGCGATTCATAAGCAAAAATCCTACGCAAATACAAAGGGTACCTGGAACAAACATAGCCCATCTCCACCCCCAATGTTGTGCACAAAATCCAGCAACAATAGGAATAAGAAAGCCACCAACATTATGAGAGGTACTCCATACACTCCACCACGACCCCCTTTCTGACTGTGAGTACCAATGAGTCAATAAGCGTGCACAAGGCGGCCATCCCCACCCCTGGAACCAACCATTTAATCCCCAAAAAATTGCAAAAAATACCAAGCTTGAGGACAAGCCAAAACAAATATTTGTTATCCCGGTGATAATCAAACCAATAGCCATAAAAAAGCGTGGATTGGACTGATCTGACATCACACCACTTGCAAATTTACTAAGCCCATATGTGATATAGAGCATGCTACCTAACATGCCTAGCTGAGCCTTGTTAAAACCAAGATCCTGCATTAAGGCTGGCATAGCAAAAGTAAAACTTTTTCTCGTAAAATAGTAGAAGACATACCCAATGAACATGGTATAGAAAATTCGAATGCGCCAGTAACGATATTTCTTTTTGACTATCTCTGCATCTTCGATTTCTTTGGTGTGTTCTGCAGGCTTGAGAAAATTGAGAGATATATTCATGCGTAATCTCGTTCTATAGTTTATGAGAAAAATTCCCACACTTCTTTAAGGACACATCTTGGTCATGTGATTCACTTATTTTCATCCCCCGGGTGGACAGCAAAATAATATATTTATCTTATTATGTCTAGATATCCTTGATCTGGAGTTGACCCTGGTCCAGCATACCTATTTTAAGGGAAAAAATCACTCTATTTTTGAAGCGCAATCAATTTTTGATTTAACAAAACATTTACACATCACAACCCCTATACAACACATTGCTGCCAGAACGGCCATAAGGATGGAAAAGCTATGGCATCCCGCTTGTTCTAAAGATGCTTTAAAAGTCGGATCTAAAGCCAAATTAAAAATCTCTTTTTCAGAACCCATTAACAAGACATCCCGCGTTTGCGCATCGCACCCCTCTAAATAAGAGCAAGAAGCTTGAAGATAAATAACAGAGCCAAGGGAAATAGCTAAGCAGCCGCCTAAATAATTAGCCGTATTGATAATCCCCGAGCCTTTACCTTGTTCAGATTGTGGCAAAGCCTGCAATCCAACATAAGGAGCCAGAGGAAAAGCAAGTCCAAACCCTCCTCCCATCACAATGAGAAAACTTTTTTGCATCCAATCTATCTGATGGTGAGGGAAACATGCAAACCACCCAAACCCTATTGTTAATAAAAACATACCAAGCATTAGAGCAGCTCCATTACCTACCCTACGTGCTATTTTAGAAGCAAAAAGTGCCGTAATACACATAGCAAGATTCATGGGTAAAATCCAAAGACCTGCTTGAAAAGCCGAAGCATGATGTAGAGCTGGCCATTGTAAAAATCTATTATAAAAAAATAAGAAGGCAATTAGAGAAAAAAGCGTAATAAAAAAAAGAGCGACACTCCCAATAAGTTGCGGTTGTTTGAAAAGTGACAAAGAAATCAAGGGGAAAGGCTCTATACACATGTGACGCACACATAAGATAAGCATTGCTATACAAACTATAGCTGTGCCCAGCATAAGTGGGCTTGTCCATCCAATATGTTGACCTTCCATAATAAGAAAGACTAAAGCACCCATCCATCCCATCAAAAAGAAAGCCCCTTTAAAATCTAAAGAACCCTTTTGACTTATGTGAGGATAGACTCGCCAAAAGATGCCATTGCCAAGGATCCCTATCCACATGACGCTAGCAATCACTACAAACAAATATCTCCATCCTACAAGTGTCGTTAAGGCCCCTCCTAATAATGGTCCTAAGCCAAAACCTAACCCCACCATGCCTCCCCATATTGTGATGGCAAAAGCACGTTGTGCAAGAGGAAAAACACTACTGATACTGGAAAGAGCAACAGCTGAAATTACAGCAGCTGCAGTCCCTTGCAGACTACGCAATCCAACCATGACTAAGGAGGAAGAACATACCGCCATACTTAAACTCGTCAAACCAAAAATAAGAAGGGCAAAAAATAATACCCGAAATGGGCCAAAGAAATCCCCTAAACAGCCTCCTAATAGAATGAAAGCAGCTCCGCATAAAATGTAGCTATTGACAACCCAGCGAGATAGCGAAGGGCTCATCATAAGCTCTGACTGAATAGAAGGAATGGCATTCATCATGGCTGTTGTATTGAAAGCCAGTGTCATAACACACAGCACATTGACAGCTAAGACTACCCATTTCAAAGAAAGGTTTGGCATCTTATCCTCCTTCTTCCAATTTACTCAACTATCAGCTGAGAAGAGACTAACTTATTTTACAATGACTGCGCCGTGTCAATAAAGTTGTCCCATAAATAGCCACTACACTCAATACAAAACCTGGTATGATGGGCGCAATCTCCCAATGATAAAGATGGTTCAGGTAAGGCCATAGCGCAGATGTAACACCCCCTACCAAAATCCCCGCAAAAGCAGCATATCGATTTAGATTTTTCATGTATAAAGACAACAACACGAGAGGACCAAAAGACGCCCCTAAACCTGACCAAGCGTATAACACTAAATGGTAGATAGTGCTTGGTTTAAAATAAGCAATTGTCATGCCCACAATAGCAGTTAATAAAACACTAATTCTAGACACTCTAAGAAGCTTTTTTACAGAAGGTGTACGGCGGAACATTTTTTTATAAAAATCTTCTGAAAGGTTAGAAGCAACGATCAGAATATGAGCCGCCATAACATTTGTTGTGGCAGCAAGAATCGCACACAACACTAAGGCTGCAAATACAGGTGCCATGGTCGTCTTCACAATACTGAGAACAACTTGCTGAGTATCTTCCAATCCTTGAGGAAATAAGAAAATTCCAAGCAATCCTATTAATGTTGCTGCTCCCAATGCTAAGACAAGCCAACTCATTCCCAAATATTTTGCTTTCCCCATTTCACTGGGATCACGAATTCCCATAAATTTGGTTAAAATATGCGGCTGACCAAAGTATCCAAGCCCCCAACCTGCTGCGATCATCAAGATTTTCCATAGAGCCCATCCCCCAATAGCTGGGAATAGGGTTGTTGTAAGATTCTGGCGACCCACAGCTTCTAAAACAGGGGCAAGACCTCCGATCTTAATTAAGAGATAAGTAGGAATAAAGATGACAACCCCAAGCAGAAAAAATCCTTGGAAAAGATCAATCCAGGCAACCGTACGGTAACCTCCTACAAAAACGTAACCTACAACAATGAATAACCCTAGAGTAATGCCTAAATAGTAGCTTAAACCTAAAAGGGACTCGACTAAAATGCCCATTGCTACAAGTCCAGAAGAGATATAAATGGTAAAAAAGACAACTGACATTAAGCCAGCTATAATTCTTAATCCCCCTGAAGGGTCTTGAAATCTTTTTTCAAAATAGTCGCTTAAAGTTAAGCTCCCAAATTGTCCTGTAATAGCACGTAAGCGAGGAGCAACAAAATGCCAATTTAAAAACATTCCAATAATAAGACCGATAGCGGCCCATGTTGCAAACACTCCTCCTCCAAAAACTAGAGCAGGATAGCCCAAAAACAACCAACTACTCATATCGCTCGCTTGAGCAGAAAGCGCTGTTAACCAAAAATTTAATGATCTATTCCCTAAAATAAAATCTGTATCTGATTGCTGCCGTCTATAGGAAAACAATACAACAAGTAACATCAGCGAGAAATACAGAATAAAAATGGCTGATTGCAGCACAATATTTGATACAGTCATCCTTTTTTGAACCTATTTTGTTTTCGATAGATTATGCACATGATTAAAGGTTTTTATCAATTTTAAATTTCTAGACTTCTGTTAATTTTAGCCAGTGCTTACTAGAATTTATCTACTCCAATTATGTCCTTTAATTACCTAAAAGAGACCCCCAGACTATCATTACTAAATGAAGAAAGGACCGTACACTGCAAGTTGTTCCAATTAAAAACATCGCAAAAATTGGAAAGTTTGGTTTGAAGTTCACATGCTATACTTAGCAATAAGCAAAGGGTGGTTTCGGTGGAAGATTACATCAAACGTATTTTAAAAGTTCTTGTTTACATTGAGAGTCATCTTGAAGACACGATCTCTGTGGAAGATTTAGCTAAAGTTGCTTGCTACTCATCTTTCCATTTTCATCGTATTTTTCAACTTGTTGTGGGAGAAACAGCTCATCACTATGTAAAAAGACTGAGATTGGAACGAGCTGCTAGTAGGTTAGCTCATTCCCAACAACCTATTACACAAATAGCTTTAGAAACTAACTACGAGACTCCTTCTGCTTTTACACGCGCTTTTAAACATTTTTTAGGCGAATCACCAAAAAATTATCGCTTATTTCACAAGGAGATCCATCGTATGGAAAAAAAACTGCAAAACCTTCCCATCATCCAACCCGATAGCATCGATAAGATAACCGATCTTTCTGTTCTCTTTATTAGAAAATCTGGTCCTTACGAAAGCTCATCTGAGGATGCTTGGACAGCTATGAGAAAATTCATTGATGACCAACACCTAAATCATCATGGCAAGCTCCGTTATTTTAGCATTGCTCATGATAATCCAATGATTACTAGCGAAGAAAAACTGCGTTTTGACGCTTGTATTTACACACCTGACCCTATCCAGCCTCAAGCAGAGATAGGTCGACAAATACTCAAAAAAGGCCGCTATGCCGTATTTACGCATGACGGACCACATTCGGATCTAGATCCATTTTTTGATAGAATTGTGTTTAAATGGTTGCCTGCAAGTGGAGAAACTTTTGACGAATCACGAGTAAGCTTTTGTGAGCATTTTAATCTTGAATACGTGGATTCAGATCCTGCAAAACTTATTACAAAGATCTATTTTCCTTTGCAATAGCAGCTCACGCCTCTACCTTAAAAATAGGAATACAAGATGTCTTTTTTCTAAAAAATTCAAAAATTTTAATTAGACAAGACTAAAGCGTCCTAACTTGTGTGTGTAGAGGAAAGAGCTATCTGTAACTGCTGCCGCTCTGCCATAACATCCTTATAGCAACAACGTCTTACTCCTGCATAAGTACCCGTAAGCAAAAGAGCTCCGCCAATACCCGCGCCTCCCGATATACCTAATTTAGCGAGGAGAGGACCATAAGAACCAGAAAAGCCAACATGTTTAATGTAAATATAAAGACTAAGGACAGCCGCCGCAGTTAACACTCCCAAGCTAATTGTTGCAATAGACCAGGAAGTTGCATGAATCGATTCCGATACATGCTGTTCTTTTAATACTCGAACTAAGGATTGTCTAGCTTCCTGTCCTTGCGCTTCTTGACTTGAAAGAAGCGTTGTTATATCGCGCTGACTTTGCATTGCACTCTCCACCTGATGGATCGCACCCACAAACGCTACAACTGCCGCAAAAGCTCCCCACACCGGCATGCATATGTCGGTTGCTCTGCCACCTGTGTGAGAGCAACAACAACCTCTTGATGTATTACAATCCTCAAAAACTCCACTCTTTGAACGACGGAACATATTCTGAGCTATCGTAGTTTCCGATGCTGTTAAACCTGCTATAATCGACATAAATCTACCTCCAAAAAGTAAGATTATAACAAAAAAAATGCATAATTACAAAAAAACTCTCTAAAAAACTAAATTTTTAAAAAAAGAAGTTTTTATAATAAAAAAAATTTTACTCTTGCGCTTTTTGCAACAGGAAAAAATTTTGAATTTTACTAGCCGATTTTTCTTGCTCCTGATAATTTGTACAAAGGATGAACACAGCGCCTCCTTTAACCGACGAAGAAGTTCAGCAAATTGTATTGGGTATTGACGTCCCTTTACATAGTGAAGCCACGGACTCTTTAAAACAGACTCTAGCTTCTTTACCCATGGAGGAACAAGTCCCTCCTCTTAAACGTAGCTTTAGCCATGAAATCACACGTCCCATGCTTGTTACTTTTCTGCTAGGACTTGGTCTAGGACTCTTACTCATGGCTCCTTGGAACCTGTCTGTTAAAAAGAAATTTGAAAAATCTGTTGTCCAACTTTCCGATCATGTTCAAACTTTGATGAATCAACTTAAACAATATGAAGATCCTCCCCATCCAACTACACAGGAGATCATTCAACCTCTACAGCCTAATGAAACGATCAAGCGCACAACTTGACCTCTTGTTTAACTTAAGCTATTCTGTCTGGCATGTATCATGCAGCTAAAGGTGTCTTTGACATTTTACCTATCGAACCCGATCCCTCTGAACTATGGAAGAGCTCTTACTTATGGCAATTCTTAGAACAGCGCATCAAGACTCTAACCTCCCTTTATGGGTATCGAGAGATTCGCACTCCTTTGTTTGAATCTACTGAGCTTTTTACACGTAGTATCGGGGGAGAAACGGATATTGTCTCAAAAGAAATGTACACTTTCTTGGATAAAGCTGAACGTTCTATGACACTACGCCCTGAAGGAACGGCTTCTGTGATGCGAGCTTTTGTTGAGCACCACCTTGCAGAAAAAAGCCCTGTCCACAAATTTTTTTATATCGGTCCAATGTTTCGGTATGAAAGACAACAAGCAGGCCGATATCGTCAACATCATCAATTTGGAGTAGAAGCCATAGGCAGCAGTTCTGCCTGTCAAGATGCTGAATGTATTGATCTGCTATTCACCTTCTTATCTTCTTTTGGGCTAAAGAATCTCACCCTCCAGATCAATTCTATTGGCCGTAAAGAGGCACGGCAAGCTTATATTCAGGCTCTTAAAGATTTTTTATCCTCTAAACTTTCTTTGCTCTCTGAAGATAGTCAGCGTCGTTATCAAAGTAACCCTTTAAGAATTTTAGATTCCAAAGATCCTAACGATCAGCAGCAACTTGTTGGGATCCCCTCTATTCTTGATTTTCTCAGCCAAGAATCTAAAACTCATTTTGACACTGTTATTGAGCTGATGCAAACACGCAAAATTCCTTACCAGTTGAATCCACGCCTAGTCCGAGGTCTTGACTACTACAATGACACTGTCTTTGAAATTACCAGCCAAGACTTGGGAGCACAGAACAGCCTGGGAGGAGGAGGCCGCTACGATGGCTTACTTAAACAAGTGGGAGGCCCCGACCTTCCTGCTTTTGGTTTTGGTTGTGGTTTAGAGCGCGTTTTACAAACTTTACTTAGACAAAATATCAATCTCCCTAAACCGCCTGTGGTTCAATTACTACTTGTCCCGATGGGGATGCAAGCTATGTTAAAAGGTTTTCAGCTGATTAGCCAACTACGTGAAGCGCAGATTGCGTGTGAATTGGAATTGTCTGAAAAAAGATTGAAAAATGTCTTAAGTCGCGCAAGTGAACTGGGCATTCCTTATGTCATTGTCATGGGAGATCGTGAACTGGAAACTGGCTATATTGAGTTGAAACAAATGGCAAGTGGCCAGGTTGAACGTTTACCTATAGACGACCTGATAAAGAGGCTGTGTCCATGTACACTCTAATGCGCACACACAATTGTGGGACTTTGTGCAAAGAACACCTTCAGCAAACAGTCACACTTATGGGATGGGTCCATCGTCGCAGAGATCATGGGGGAGTGATTTTTATTGATCTGCGAGATCGTTTTGGTTTGACTCAGGTGGTTTTTCGCCCGGAATGTGATCCTCACATGCACCAACTTGCTGGAAGTTTACGCCAAGAGTTTGTCATTGCCATACAAGGCATGGTCATTGCACGCGATGCGCAGATGATCAATACAAAGCTAGTCACGGGAGAAATTGAAGTTGAAGCGCATCATTTAACAATTCTTTCTAAAGCTAAAACTCCACCTTTTTCTATTTGTGATGAGGCTCTCAATGTTAATGAAGAGCTTCGTTTAAAATATCGCTATTTAGATATCCGAAGGGGAGAAATTGCAAAAAATTTAGTGATGCGTCATAAGGCGATGTTAGCTGCACGTAATTTTTTGAATTCTCGAGGATTCCTAGAAGTGACAACGCCTATCTTAGCCAAATCTACGCCTGAAGGAGCGCGTGATTATTTAGTTCCTTCTCGTGTTACTCCCGGCAGCTTTTATGCTCTACCTCAATCCCCTCAGCTATTCAAACAGCTTCTTATGATTGCTGGGATGGATCGCTATTTTCAAATCGCACCCTGTTTTCGCGACGAAGATTTGCGTGCAGATCGTCAACCAGAATTTCATCAGATTGATATAGAACTGAGCTTTAGCAACCAAGAGACTTTCCTTCCTCTTATCGAAGAGTTGGTTGTTTCTGTGTTTAAAGAGACTATAGGGCAGGAACTTTTCCCTCCTTTCCGTCGCATGCCTTATAAAGAAGCTTTGGAAACTTACGGCACTGACAAGCCGGATTTACGTTTTGGAATGCCTTTGCAACGACTTGATTCTCTTGTACAGCGTTCAGAGTTTGCTGTATTTCAGCAGGCTCTAAAAGACAAAGGATGCATCAAAGGGATCTGTGTCAAAGCTGCAGAGCAGCTATCCCGTAAACAAATCGAAAATTATACAGACTTAGTAGGAAGATTTGGAGCACCTGGTTTAGCCTGGATGCGTATGACTCCTGAAGGCCTTTCTTCCAATATCACAAAATTTTTTGACCCCTCTTTGCTGACAGAAATCGCTACCACAATGCAAGCAGAATCAGGAGATCTAGTTTTTTTTGTAGCAGCTTCAGAAGAAATTGTTAATCAATCTCTAGATCACTTGCGTCGCCAGCTCGCTAAAGATCTTAACTTGATCGGACCTGGTTATGAATTTGTATGGATCACAGAATTCCCTCTTTTGCTATGGGATGACCAGATGCAGCGTTACGAATGCTCCCCTCACCCTTTTACAGCTCCTTACCACGAGGACATTCCTCTTATTGAAACAGATCCTTTAAGTGTTCGCTCTGCTAGCTATGATTTAGTGTGTAATGGCTATGAAATTGGAGGCGGTTCTTGCCGCATTTTTGAACGAGAATTGCAGCAAAGAATTTTTAATTTACTCAAGCTCTCAACTGAAGAGATGCAACATCGCTTCGGTTTTTTCTTAGAAGCCTTACAGTATGGAACACCTCCTCATATGGGATTAGCTTTTGGGTTGGATCGGCTTGTCATGCTTCTTGCTCAAACGGATAATATCCGCGATGTCATCGCTTTCCCCAAAACACAGCGTGCCGCTGATCTTATGCTTGAAGCTCCTTCTGATGTAACCCATGAGCAATTAAGAGAACTTAAAATTTATGTTGAACAAACACCCAAAGGGGGATAAATGAGACGTTTTGCATGTATGTTAATGTTTGCTGCAGCTTCTTTATATGCTGAACAAACAGTAGACAGAGACCAATTGTCCCAAACACTAGGACATTTGCTAGTTCGTCACTTAGGCAACAGCGCTTTTGAACTTAATCTTGATAAAGTCGTGGCAGGAATTCAAGACGAACAGAATGGAATCCCTTCCCCCATGAGTGAAGAAGAGTATGAACAAGCTGTTCTTGCTATTTCTCAAGAGTTGTTTGAAAAAACATCCCAAAGTAATTTAGAAGCTGCCAAGGAGTTTCTAACTAAACAAGCTAAGGAAGATGGTATCTGCGTTATCGAACCTGAGCGTCTTATTTATCGTTTAGAGCATAACGGCCAGGGTAAAGCTGTAACAGAAGACAGTATGCCTCTTATCCACTATCATGGCACTCTAATTGACGGGACTGTCTTTGCAAGCTCTCGTGAGAGCGAAACACCTATTTCTTTACCTCTTAAACATACCATTGCTGGGTTTGCTAAAGGCCTTGTTGGTATGAAAGAAGGAGAAAAACGTGTCCTGTATATTCATCCAGATTTAGCTTATGGTGTTGCAGGTCAATTGCCTCCTAATTCCCTTCTTATTTTTGAAGTGGAAATTGTAAAAGCAAATAGCGAATCCGAAGCCCTTGCTATAGAATCAGAGGCTCCTTCGCAGCCGGCATCCTAATGGAAATCATTCTTGTCCAACCTGAGATTCCACAAAATGCTGGCAATATTGCCAGAACGTGTGCCGCAACAGGCACACGTTTAGTTTTTGTTAAACCTCTTGGCTTCTCTTTGTCAGATCGCCAACTCAAACGAGCAGGGTTAGATTATTGGGAACATTTGGATTATACAGTCGTAGAAGAAGTAGATTGGGAGGAAGCCCCGACATATTTTTTTTCTACGCATGGTCACATTTCTTACCACTCAGTAAAATTCGAATCTAATTCTAGATTGGTATTTGGGCCTGAATCTTCAGGGTTACCTAAAGAACTTTTAGCACGCTTCCCACAACAAGTGGTTAAAATCCCTATGCTAGCGGGAAGGCGCTCTCTTAATCTCTCTAATTCTGTAGCGATTGCTTTGTATGAAGCTCTACGCCAACATCACTTTAAAGAGCTTCTGTAACCATTTTGCGCAATGCATCTAGATCTTTAAGACCTACAACGCGTTTTACAACTTGGCCATTTTTAAACAAGATAATAGTCGGAATAGAAGTGACTTCAAAACGAGAAGCAACACTCATAGCCTGATCTGTGTCAACTTTAGCAACGGTGATCTTTCCGGCCATTTCTTGAGCTAACTCTTCAATAACAGGAGCCAGCATACGACAAGGACCACACCAATCTGCGTAGAAATCGACTAAGACAACGCCTGAAAGAACACCCTGGTCGAAATTATCATCGTTTAAGTTTTTAATCTGGTTGGAAGCAGCCATTTTGTTCTCCTCAATGAAATATTGTAGCCGCCATTTTACCTATCCATGGAAAATAATTCATCATTGTTTTTTTCCATCCTCTACGCTATCATTTTTTGCCTTGCGGCCGTGGCGGAATTGGTAGACGCGCTAGATTCAGGTTCTAGTTAGGGCAACCTGGTGGAAGTTCGAGTCTTCTCGGCCGCATTTGCTTTGACCTTTCATGTTCTAGCTTGTTTAAATTATTTGATTTCTTGGACAGCAAAAATTTCAATATTTTGAGACTAAGACGCTTATAATCACTTTGATAATTAGATTGTTCCTATTCCCCAACTCTAAAAACAGTCTTTTTTTGATTTTTTGCTCTTGGCAAGCTTGTATGATATCTATAGACTAAATCGCTTGAACTTTGTTAAACTTTCCACCAATTCTCCAGAGGACACAATGGCAATTTCAGAAAAATTAAAAAAAGACCTGCTCGACTTTCTTAAAAAACATCGCTCACCAGAGCTCTTAGTAGCCTACTTCTTTTACATTGAACGACAACTCAAGCTCAGTCCCGTCGCCTGTTTGCAAAATAAAAAAGTTTACAAAAGCGCTGATGAGGCCATAAAAAAACTCGAATCGGCTGGCTTTGTGTGGCGTGAAACAGAAATTAAAATTGGATATGGTCCTCCAACGGTGAATGCTGAAACCAAGCGGATTTACATTTGCCCTTTTACAGGAAAAGTGTTCGCTGATAACACACACCCTAACCCTCAAGATGCCATTTACGATTGGGTGGCAAAATGCCCTCAAAATACAGAACGTGTCGGAGGCGTGCCTGCTAAACGTTTTTTTGTATCTGATGACCCTGATGTCATTAAAACATACATTCAACCTCGCAAAGAACCTATTTCAAAAATAGTATTCTCTTCTGCTCTGACAGGAAAACTCTATAATTCTAAAGAAACAATTATTGAAGAATTCCGTCGCAGTTTTCTTAAACCTATGAGCCTTCTTGAGGTACAGAATCAAAACCGCTTCGAAATTGAAGATTCTTTCCTCCAGTTTATTCAAGATCAGCTCGCAGAGAACAAAATTGCTGCTTTTGTAGAAGCTCTTGCTGAAGATGAGACTTTTGCTCCATATGTGACTAAATGGGTGGAAAGCGACGAATCATAACTTCTTCCCAAGACGAAACCATTGAATTGGGTAGACAGATAGCAAGCTGGTTTCCTGAAGGAGGCATTTTTTGCTTGAAAGGAGATCTTGGCAGTGGAAAAACTTCTCTTGTTAAAGGGATTGTAGCGGCTGTCACAACGGAAGACCCTTTGAATGTGACAAGCCCTACCTTCTCTTATCTTAATATCTATGATCGGGTTTACCATTTTGATCTCTATCGTTTAACCCATGTTCAGCAGTTCTACGACTTAGGCTTACAGGATTATTTGTTAGCTGAGGGTTTTGTTTGTATCGAATGGAGCGAACGTATCGCTTCTTTGTTGCCTAAAAACGTTCATACTATTCTTTTTGAATATGTTGACGAACACACAAGAGTAATTGAGGTCCTATGCGCTTAACGTTTCATGAACCCCGTTTTCTAACATCTGCAACAGAGCCTTCACAATATCCGCACACTCACCTGCCGGAAATCGCCATTATTGGTCGTTCTAATGTGGGAAAATCAAGTTTACTCAATCATCTTTTTAGACATCGCGGTTTAGCCAAAACCTCTCGTGTCCCGGGTAAAACTCGTCTTATTAATTTTTTTTGCATAGATAATCAGTTGGTATTTGTTGATTTACCAGGTTACGGCTTTGCTAAAAAACAAGATGAAGGATGGGGTTCTATGATTGAAACCTATTTAACTCAAAGAGAACATCTGCGCTTAATCTTGTTTCTATTAGATAGTCGTCATGAACCTTCCGAACTTGACAAGCAAATGGCAGCTTGGCTGCAACATCTACATTTTCGCACCATCGTTGTCCTAACTAAGGTGGACAAACTAACAAAATCTGAGCGCACCCGTCACCCTGGTATGATTCTTAAAATTTTTGGAGAACAACTCCCCCCTTATGTAGAATATTCATCAACTCATAACGAGGGCCGTAACGAGTTGATTGCCTTGATTGGGAAAAACCTATGAAATTATTAAAAGATCTTCAGTTCGTTTGTTTGGATACAGAGCTTACAGGCCTTGATCCTGATGCAGATCGCGTTATGGAAATTGCGGTTGCTCGCTTTACTCTTTGCGATATCTTAGACAGTTGGGAAACTCTCATTGACCCGGAACATCCCATTTCTGAAGGTGCTCAAAAAGTGCACCACATTAGCGTGGAGATGATACAAGGCAAACCCAAAATTGCTGAGGTCTTGCCTCATCTTAGTGAACTACTAAAAGGCCAATGGATCGTAGGCCATGCTATCAATTTTGATTTGCAAATGTTACAAAAAGAAGCTGAACGTTCTCAATTTGCTTTGCTTGTTCCGCCAGACCGCGTTATCGATACCTTACGTTTAGCACGTCACTATGGAGATAGCCCTAATAACTCTCTTGAAACACTTGCTAAGCATTTTAATGTTGAAATTGGGAAAACTCACCGTGCAATGGACGATGTGATGATGAATATTAGTGTGTTTCGGCATCTAGTTCATCGCTTCAAAACACTTAAAGATATTCAAAAAGTCCTTGATCATCCTATTCAAATGAAATACATGCCTCTTGGTAAGTATAAGGGACGGTTATTCTCTGAAATACCCTTAACTTATCTCAAATGGGCTGTCACCATGGAATTCGATCAAGACTTGCTCTACTCAATTAAACTAGAATTAAAAAAACGAAAAAAAGGTGGGGGCTTCTCACAGGTCACCAACCCATTTTCTCAGCTTTAGGAGACGTTATGGAAAAGCATTCTGTCAAAATCGCGCTCGCAGAAATGTTGAAAGGGGGCGTCATTATGGATGTCACAACTCCTGAACAAGCACGTATTGCTGAGGATGCAGGTGCTGTGGCTGTTATGGCTCTTGAAAAAATCCCTTCCGACATCCGTGCTGAAGGAAAAATTGCACGTATGTCTAGCCCAGATCGAATTATGGCTATTCAAGAAGCTGTTTCTATTCCTGTAATGGCTAAATGCCGTATCGGCCACTTTGTAGAAGCACAAATCCTTCAAGCCTTGGAAATAGATTTTATTGATGAGAGTGAAGTGTTGACTCCTGCTGATGAACTGCACCATATTGATAAACACAAATTTGCCATCCCATTTGTATGTGGAGCCTGCGATTTAGGAGAAGCTTTACGCCGTATTGCAGAAGGAGCTGCTCTTATTCGTACAAAAGGCGAAGCTGGAACAGGTAATATTGTCGAAGCTGTACGCCACATGCGTTCTTTGCAAGGAACCATCCGCAAACTAGCAGCCATGGATCCTGCGGAATGGATGCAAGAAGCAAAAGCCTTACGTGCGCCTTATGAGTTGGTCTGCCAAACTGCCAAACTAGGACGCTTACCTGTCCCTAATTTTTCTGCAGGAGGCATTGCAACGCCTGCGGATGCAGCTCTAATGATGCAACTAGGTGCACAAAGTGTTTTTGTCGGTTCTGGTATTTTTAAGTCCGAAGATCCTGTAGCACGCGCTAAAGCTATTGTTTTAGCTACAACATACTACCACGATCCTAACATGCTTATTCAAGCTTCTTCAGGACTCCTAGAAGGCATGCAGGGGATAGATGTTCGTCGTCTGAGCCAGGAGGAGCGCTTTGCACAAAGAGGGAACTAACATTGGAGTACTGGCTTTACAAGGAGGATTTGCACCTCATATCCATATGTTACAGAGCCTGGGATATCGGCCTAGAGAGGTACGCTATGCGTATGAGCTCGATCTTTGTCATGGTTTAATTTTGCCTGGCGGAGAGTCCACAACTATCTATATCCAAGCCCAACGTATGAATTTGCTAGAGCCCTTGCTCCGCTTTGCAAAAAGAGCTCCCCTCTTTGGCACCTGCGCAGGTGCCATTTTAATGGCCAAATTAGGTATTTTAGATGTGAATGTGGAAAGAAATGCCTACGGCAGACAAATCGCTTCTTTCTGTGAACCCATATCTTTTCAAAAACATTGCTTTTCAGCGCTATTTATTCGCGCACCTATTATTCGAGAACTAGGGTCTACAGTAGAAGTTTTAGCTACCCATCAAGGGATGCCTGTATGCGTTCAGCAAGGTCATCATTTAGCTGCCACCTTCCATCCTGAACTGACAGAAGATGGCACCATTCATCGCTATTGGCTAGAACAAATTAAACAGAATCAAGAAGCGTAAGCCATTTCTTCTTCTTCTTTAAATCGATAGCCTACCCCTCTCACAGTCTCAATCCAATGAAAGTTAGGGCCCAGTTTCTTACGCAATGCTGCAATATGCACATCAATATTACGATCCATAATGAAGGCATCATCATTTTGCACATCGTCCAAAAGCTGGTTTCTTGTTAAAACTTTTCCGCGATTCGTTAAAAATCGTCGCAAAATACCGAATTCCGAAAGCGTAACAGGAATATATTTATCCCCCTTACGCAACAAATAACGATCGACTTCCAAAGTAAAATCGCCAAAACTCATTGTTTTTGTAAGGAGCTTCTCTCCCCCTTCGCGGCCTCGGCGCAGAACAGCTTTAACCCGAGAAAACAGTATTTTTGGGGAGAAAGGTTTAGCCACATAATCATCCGCACCTAACTCCAATCCCAATACAACATCCAACTCTTCATTTTTAGCTGATAGAATGATAACAGGAATGTTTTTTAACTCAGGATTATGTTTCATTTTTCGACAGATATCCAACCCATTTTGTCCAGGCAACATAATATCTAAAACAACAAGATCAGGACGATTAAGCTCAACCGCTCTGTATCCATTAATACCGTCTGTTTCTACAAATAATTTATATCCAGAAATCTCGGCCTGTAATTTGATAAGGGCAGCAATATCTTCTTCATCTTCAATAAGCAAGATGGATTTTTTTTGAGTCATAAACTAACACCTATTTTTGTTTTTCTTTATCTCAATGTTAACAGAACATTATTAAAACTCTAATTTTTTTCATATTATTTTTATCTTTACATTTTCTTTATTCTAAACAAGCTTCTTTTAAGATTTTCTAGTTTCTATTTGAATTTTTAGCGTCTTATATTTAAGATGGCGCCTCATCTTAGACAGCCTAATAACGAAACAAGTAATTTCCCCATGACCGCAGACCTTGCTAATTTGCGCAATCAAATGACACCCTCAGTAGCTCAATATTTAAAGATCGACCATGAGCCCTCCCTATGACGTGTAAAAAAATCATTATTTTTTTTGTGTTTCTGAGTGTGTTAACCGTTTCCGGATACTACGGTTTTAAATTTTTCTCCCGTTCTTTCTATCCTGACAAAGCTTATCACTGTTTAGTAAATGGAGACTTGTTGGCAGCTTCTGAGTCTCTTCAAAACCTTCCCTCTCATCGACTGAGCTCTCCTCTTCCTTTATATTTAGGTTATTTAGAGTTAGCCCAGGAGCATTTTGATCAAGCCTCTTATTACTTTAATCAACTCTTGCCTCTTCCCTTGGAGGATCCATCTGTGCTTGTACAAAGCCAGCTTGCTCTTGCTCTTTGTGCGTATCAAATGCAACAAGAAGAACAATTTTTAGAGCTGTTTCAAAAGGCAAAACAAACTCCATTCTCCCACCCTGCTATGCCGTTTTTTGAAGCGTTAAATTATTATCTGCAGGGTTATTATTCCGAAGCAACTACTTCTTGGACGACTTATATTTCCTTACAAAACTCTTCCCAATGTGACTGGTTGATAGCTATTTTAAATCGCTTTTACCCTTCATGCTGGGTACAGGTCCATCTGGCTCATTGTTTAATCGAGCAAGGTGACATTAAAATAGCCCGCCAACTTCTAGAAAAAGAACAACACCTTATTGATAATCCTGAACATCCAACTCAACAGCTTGCATCCCTTTTCCTTGGTTTGTGCTATCTTAAAGAAGCTAACAGCTTTCCTCTTGCTGAACGCACATCTTACTATCAACTCGCTCACTTTTATTTTAGAAAAACTGCTCAACTCAACCCTTATGCTGATGAAAAACAACGAGTGATCCGCCACTTAAATCAAGAGCTTTCCGGCTTACTTGGCTCTTCTCTATCTATATTCAATCAATCTTGGTGCCTTGCGCTTTTGCATTTATTACAAGATTGGCAAGAGACGTCTATTTTGAATAACTTAGCTGATATGCTCGCTCAGCAAATTGTTTTTGAATCTCCAAAAGACCAGCAAAAGCTACTTACAACTTTACGTGAAGAATTCCAAGGTAGCTTGTTTTATCATACATTTTGTGATTCTCTTGTCATCAATATCGAACAAGCTGTCTATCGCGATTGCTTACCCTCATTTTGTACTTTATGGAACACCATTTCCGAATTCCATTCTCTTTCTGAGGCCCAGATCCATCATCTAGCTGAAAAAGTCTATGAGCACATGCTAAAAACTATTTACTGGGATGAAACTGACTTATCAAACACACAGCATTTGGCAGACATTTATCTCACTCTTTTGCCTCACAATAATGATCTGCTTGCTTTCGCACTCATTCAGCAGGCTTTTCAGCTCTGGCGACATATTGGGCAGGAAGAAAAAAGCATTTATCTCATGGATTTTGTTTTAACATTTTCTCATCATAGACATGAGTTAGAACAACAAATCGAAATTTTTTTAAAGGATTTGTTTGTAAAAGCTGAAGCTAACAACTTACTTCCCCGCTTGGTATTTATTCATGAAGCCTTGTCCCATTTCCAAATTAACATGAATCAAGCAGCCTTCATGAACCATGAAAAAATCGCTAACCACCTTGCTGATGCTGCGTATTTGTATAAAGCTCGTAATTACCTTGCTTCACAAACACACGCTGCTTGGGTGCTTAAACTCGATCCTGATAATGTCTGTGCGCAACGTCTCATGGGCCTGAGTTCATTTCAATTGGGACAACATCAGCAAGCTATAGAATTTTTAAGACAATTGCCCTACCCTGATCTCTACGTACAACAAGCACTTGCCTTTGCACATGCTTATGCTAAAGAAAAGCAAAAAGAACACATCGCACAAAAAAATGACTTAGAAAATTTGAATGAAGGCGAGTGAACTTATTGCATACTAAATCAAAAATGCTTATGAAAAACGAAAGTGAGCGCATCTGACATTACTTTTAACCATCAAAACTATCATCAAAAAGTAAGTTCGTTATGGGACTTGACTCTTGATCGCTTAAACACCCTGCTCATACGTTTTGTTTTGTTTCATGCTGTTTTCGTTGCGATCTGTTTATTAGAGCTGGCATGCTTTCTATCTTTCTTACACAACTTATCTCATCCTACTGTTCTTGCTTTTACTCTCGCTCTATTTTTTATGACCGTTTTTTCTTTTCTGGTCTTACGCCTATATGTCTTTGCTAAACGCCCTGATGTGGTTGCTGATCTTGTGGATGACTATCTATTACGTTGCAAGGAAATGTTGCGTTATCAAGAAGGCATTCCTGAACATCACATTGCTTTAGCTAATGCTGCTCATAAGTTAGCTCACTACCTACATGAGAAAGAATATACGTACTATACACCGCCTTTTTTTCTAAAAAATCTCTCTGCTACTTTTGAAAAATTTAGTTGCTTCTGTCACTGGAAAGATTTTTTTCAAATCAAAGAACTACTACTTCAGGCCGCTGTGGACGAACATATCAAAGTTGTAAAGTGTGAGCCCACTAACCTAGAAGTGCATGCAGCATTGGCCAATGCTTACGTGACGCTTTCAGCTTTATATGCTGACCCTAGAAAATATCAAGGTTATGATGGAGAAAGATGGCTCCCTCCTCAAAGGCTAGGCTCTTCTATGCAGGAAAAATTCCGACTTACAGCTCAGAAGGCCATAGAAGAATTTAAAATTCTCAAAGACTATGCTCCCCATGATCCATGGGTACACATGCAGCTTGCTTATAGCTATCATGACTTACATATGCCTGCAGAAGAAATTACGGAATATGAAGCGCTTCTACACCTTAAACCCGATGATCCTGATACTCTATTTAAGTTGGGTGTTCTCTACTTCCAACAAGGGCTCAATGCCAAAGGACTGCACATTTTTGAACGTCTTAAGCACTCTCATTTTAAAAAAGCTGAAAGTCTCATCAAATTCTATGGCAGCGCTTCCTAGTATTTAGCGCATCATTCCAAGCAAAAGGCCCACAATACACAAAGAACAGGCCTTCCAGTTTACTTTTTCCTTATAGAGCCTAACAGCCCAAAGATTACAGAATACTAACACACCTACAGTGAATACAGGAAAAAGCAAGGCATTTTCCCAAGGGGCTGATATCTGAGGTGCCAAAATTAAAAAATAAGAACAAATTCCAGTGGCAACACCCCCAATAAGACCGTACATAAGCTCATGTCTTACAGGAAATCTTTTTTCTTGTTTTATAAACACAATCCACTGAAATAGACCTGCAACAAAGAAAATAGCAGGCATAAACCATTGAATATGGGTGGTGTTAATATGAAATGGCAATAATTTTGTTAAAGATAATTCCGGATTCAAGACCATTGCCCACCACTGCAGAAAAATAAGATATAGGGCATGACAGGCAAACATCAGCAAAGCAAATATCGCCCACTGTCGCTTATGAGGATTGTACTCGCTTGTCCAGCCAGCCCAAAAAATCCCTACAGTCACAAGAATAAATCCCATCCCATGGAATCTGGTTAACACATGACCAAAAGCCTCACCAAAACATACCGCTAATACTAAGGCAGGCATAATAGACGATGCATTCAAAACAGCAATAGATAGGCCTGCTGGTCCTTTTTCCAATGTTTTTCCAAGCCCCCAAAAAAAGACCCCTAAAATAAAACCGCCTACACACCCAAGAGCCACAGCAGGCACATAAATGCTAAAATCCTGCATACGTATAGGATTTAGTAAAATCATAACTAGGCATGACACCATGACTTGAATTGCCAAATAACCTTTACTACTACCTCCAACGCCTACGCTGATACGGAGTAATAAATTAGACAAAGCCGCTAAAAGCGCTGCAATCAATACAAAAATTAAGCCCATATCAAAAATCCACCTTGCCTTTTGATTTCAGCAATTCTACGATACAAAGTGATTTTAGCAATGCAAAAGATCCTGATAATCTGCACTTTTGTTACAAGTAGCTTATTTGCTTTACCCTCTGATATTAAGAATGATGAGGAATTGCTTTTTGCTCGTCGTATTATTGAATTTTGGAGGGATCATGATCGAACCTTCATTCAAAACCAGATAGAAAATTTTTTATCTCAATATCCAGAAAGTGAATTCACAGATCATTTTTACGCTATTTTAGCGGATATCTTTATAGAACAACGAGATTTTGAACGTGCTTTAGCTTCCTATTCTCTTATTAAAAATACTGAGATTATTAATCGCGTGCGCATTAAGAGATGGTATGCACTGTATCAATTGCATCACTATACTCAGCTTTATTATGAAATTGCTCCTCAACTAGCCTTCGTACAAGAAGAAGAGGGCATTTTCTACTACGCTGAAGCAGCATTAAGAGAAGCTCTTAATCTTAAGGATCTTCCTGAACAAGAACTACAACAACATATGCTTCTTGAAACAGCCTTGGATGCTTACAGCAAACTACAAAAAAGCGAGCGTTTTTCTGGCAATGCACAGCTTGCAATGGCAGAGATTTATCGCTATTTAGGTCACCTTGATCAAGCAGCAAAATTATACTATGCTATTGCACAAGAACAAAAAAATCCCCAAATCCTCTATCGCGCAGCCACACTTTTAGCTCTTTGTGATGAAACTAAAGCTCTGGATTTGTTTGCTAGATTAGCTAAAGGAGGAGGAACACGTGCTGCAGAAGCAGCTTATCAGTGGTTGCAACTACTAGCAAAAACTAAACAATGGTCTGTATTAAAAAAAGAACGGCGATGTTTTCTTTCAACTCTAACAGAACCGCATCTATGCATTTACCATTTCTATTTAGGTATGTTGACCTATGAAGAAGGCCATTACCAAGAAGCCTCAGAGCCCTTAAAACAAAGCCTTGTCTTGGGACTCAAACCCCCTCATGATCGAAATGCTGCAACCGCTTTGTTAATTTGTGCTAGAGAGATGATGAGTCCTGAAACGGCTGAATATGCCTATAACGTTATTAAAGAACGTTATCCCGAAGATATTGAAGAAGCTTCATTAACAAGGGGTATTTGCTACCGCAAGGCCGGACAGCTTGATCTTGCCTCAGAGATGTTATCTCATATCATTACAATGGGCCACTCTCTACCTATTTTAGAAACAGCCTATCTTGAAGACATACAATTGCTAACAGATCAGCATAAATGGGAAGACGCCCATAATCGTATACAAGAGTTCTTAAATCGCTTCCCCTTATCTCTACAGCGCTTGAATATGTTGCGTTTAGCTGTAGAGCTCTCTTTGGCTGATTTATCTTCTACTCACCATTACACACAACTTGCTTGCGATCTACAACAGGCTTTATCTATTCCTAATCTCTATACTCCTTCAGAAACCTTAGAATACAGGCTTTTATTAGCAAAATGCTATGTCAATTTAGCAAATTATCCTGCAAGCCTAGTCCTGCTTAATGAACTTGTCCAGGAAGGTTTGCAATCTGCTGAGATACACTATTTATTCACTTTAAGCTTGCTGCAGACTAACGGCACGCCTGAGCAGATTATCGAACATGGTGAAAAAGTCTTAACGATGGATCCTCAATTCTATGAGATAAATCGCTTACATCTTTATCTCTTTAATGCTTATCTGGAACTTAGCTGTAAACTGCATAATGATGCCTATGCCCAACAGGCTGCAGACCATCTTTTCTCTGTGATTGATCATCTTCCTATCTCACTGGAGAACCAGTTGTGGCTAGCACACACCTATGCGAAACAACCTTCTCAACTCTCACGTGCACGCCACATTTTAGAGCGTATTTTGTTAGGCAATAAGGAAAAAATGCATAAACTGCACCCTGAAGTTTTATTACTTGCCTCCATCTATCAACAAACTGGAGCACCTCTTAAAGCCTTAGATTTATTAGAACCCTTGTATCAATCCAATCCATCTTTAAACACTTGCCTATGTCTTGCCTCAACACATAAAGATTTAGGGCACTATCAAAAAGCTTTCCTTTTATTCAAAAGCCTAGAATCTTGTAGCGATATACAAATTGCATTGTCAGCGCAGTTAGAAAACGCCCGTCTTGTGTTATCCCACCCTGAAGTAGAAGGAAACTCCCAACAAGCCTTACAAACCTTAAAAGACCTATGGGTACAAAAATCACTAGTTTCAGAACCTATACATCTAGAAGCTGCTTTAGATTATATCGATTTTTACACTCGTACTCATCCCAAAGAATCTCAACTCACCTTATTACGCTCCATTAAAGATCATTTCACCAGTGAGCGTGATATTTGCTCTAAGGATTATCATGAATCACGTCGAGGGTTGTATGAAAAAGACCGCCTCTATCAATCCTATATGCGTTTATTAGATGCAAAAATCTGTTTAGCAGAAGCTAATGAACTTAAACTCTCCTCTCAAGAAGCAGAATCTAAAAAGAAAGCTGCCCATGCGCTATTTTCAACACTTTTACAAGGCAAATATGCTCAAACAGCCTATATTACACAAAAAGCTCGACTTGAGGTAAACTGACTTGTCATTCAATCTTCGGATCTTAAGCTATGTGCTCCTTTTAGATCTCTTTGTACATACTTTTGGACTGTATTGTTTACATCATTGCTCGTTACCTTATCGAGTCTCTCACCTCCCATATTTTTCTGCTGATTTTGAACAACAAACCTTTGAACTTATTAAGTCCAAGGAACGGGCTGCCGTTGTAAGTCAATTATTCGATCAAGTGACTAATAAAGAAGTGGAAGTTAAGCAGGAGTTCCAGCAACTTCAACCTGAATTTGCTCCCTCTACTGCTCTTTTAATTCCGCAAAAAGAGCCTCTATCCCTGGACATTTCAACGCCTTTTAAAATTTCTGATCATCCCTTTAACCTAGACTCAGAAACACCAAAATTTCTGTCCCCTGATGAAGAAACATTTCTAACGTGGCAAAGCCAGTCCCTTATTACTCCTTCCTCCCAAGGCACACTTGAAGATCTTTTTATGATTTCAGAACTTCTACCGCAGCCTTGCCCTTATGATGGATTAGAAATGCTGGCAGAAAGCGATCACTTTGATATTTCTGTAGAGTACACTCAAAGACAATTTCGACCCGGCTACATTTTTAAAATTACATTTACACCAAAACAAGAAATCTTATTTAAACGCATTGCTCATAACTATTTTTTCCTTCTTGACCGATCTAATTCTATCCCTAGAGCACGCTTTGCATTAAATAAAGAAATTGTCAGCAAAGCTTTAGAACTGCTCAAACCTCAAGACTCATTTAATATTTTGTTGTTTGATGACAAAGTGTGTCGACTCTCGGAGAAAAAATTACTGTGGAATGAACAAAATATCAAACTAGCAAGGGAGTTCTTAACAAAACAAAGTCACGGCGGTTACTTTGCTGCAACAGAACTCTATGGTTCCTTAGGTAAAATTATTCCTGACAATGTGAGTGACCATGAAGTGAATACGGTCATTTTACTTTCAGATGGTGATACTTACTTATCTTTAGACAAGCAACGCCAAACAATTGGAGAATGGACAACACGCAATCAAGGAAAAGTGTCTCTCTATGCAGCTGCTTCAGGAGGAGGTAACAATCTGCCTCTTCTAGAGCTTATCAGCACTTTCAATAAAGGAAGTCTTATTTATAGCTACGATCATCGCCTATTAGCAGAACGCGTTTTACAACTTCTAAGTTCTATTCGTAATCCAATTGGGAAACAAATGGTTGCTACAGCCATTACAGCAGACAAACAGGCTACCATTCTGCTACAACCCAAAAATCAAAGACTACCTGATCTCTATCAAAATCGTCCCTTTGTAATTTATGGTTCTATCAATCGACTTACTGATTTTGTTTTATTTTTACAGGGCAAGTATTATGATCATCACTTTGATATTAAAAAAAACATCTGCTTTGAACAAGCGAAGGTAGGAGCGCCTACCCTTGAAAAACTATGGACTCAGCTGGTTGTTCAAGATCTTTATGAACGCTTTTTTGAAGATGGTAACTTTAAACATTTAGATGCAGCTAAACACCTATTGATACCTATGCAACTACCCCTTCTCTTTATTGACTAATGCGTATTATTGCTGGAAAATTTAAAAACCGTGTCCTAGAAGTCCCTAAAGAGGTTACTCGTCCCACCTTAGGAGTGTTGCGAGAAGCTATCTTTAACATTTGCCAAGGGGATATTGAAAATGCTTGTGTGCTAGATTTATTCGCAGGCTCAGGAGCGATCGGATTAGAGGCTTTAAGCCGAGGAGCACGCCATGTGATCTTTGTTGAGAATAATCGGCAAGCTCTCAAAATTCTACACAAAAATATCGCCTCATTTGCTGTAGAAAACTCCTGTACCATCTATCCTTATGATGTACAACGAGCCCTTATCCAACTGCAAACTAAAGAAGAAAAATTCGATCTTATTTATATCGACCCTCCTTATGGGAAACAGTTGGCAGAAAAAACGCTCTTACAGCTCGACTCCCTATCCCTTTTAAAACCACATGGTATAATTTTTGTAGAAGAAGACTCCTCCATGAGTCCTGATCTCAAAAGTCTCTGTTTAAAAAGTACACGCAAGATCAGTCGTAGCGTTCTACAACAATATGTTCTTAAACATTATTGAATCTGCTGTCCTTGAGGACTAAATGTCTTTTTCTCTCCTATAAGCTGGTCTTGGTTATAGCGAGCTAAGATGCGGGGAGAACCATCATCATAATATTTGTTGAATTTACCATGTTTAAGATCATGATGATATTCAGCTTCAAAAACTAAAACCCCATCCTGATTCCATTCCTGGCTTAATCCCTCTAAATGATCTTCATGATACTGATGAACAGCAGCCACTTTGCCATTTTCATGGTAAACACGCATAGGGCCCTCTTTCAAGTCGTGAACAAAGGCCATCTCTCTATGAATCTTTCCATCAGGATAGTAACTAATTCCCTTGCCTTCTCGTTGATCGGAGTGAAATTCCAGCGTCATCATCATCATGCCATTAGGTGCATAGAGAGTAGCCAACCCTTCCCTTTGCCCATTTTTGTAAAAGGTACTGGCTACCTTTACTCCCGCAGGATCGTATTCTATGACTTCCCCTTCTAAAAGGTCTCTGACAAAATTAGCTTGCAACTTCTGAATGCGCTCTGCCTTTTCATTTTCAGGATAAAAAATTTGATGTTCACCTTCTTTTGCATCCTGAGCATAGTGGAAAACCACTTCCTCTCCACTGGGCAATATTTGAAAATAGCGTCCTTGAAGCAATCCTGAATCATAATTAGCTTCTTCCATCAGTTTGCCGCTTTCATCGTATTGCGCTTTTTTCCCATGTAATTTACCGTCCCTATAATTGACAATAACAGCCAACTGCCCATTGGGATGAAAAGACTGTTGTGTCCCTTGGAGATATCCATTTTCATAGTGACATACACGGTAGAGCTGCGTAGCAAGACCGGCATTTTCACGGGGATAATATTCTCTGTGTTCTCCAACAGGAATACCTTCTTTGTATTCCATTAATGATTGAATTGTTCCATCAACATGCCAGCTTGTCATCTGACCATCTAATAAATCCTGTTTAAAATTAGCGACGGCTAGCTTGGCTCCAGTGTCATAAAATTTTTCTTCCAAGCCTTCTCTTTTACCTTGCGTAAAGTGAGAAACCTGACTTAATTGACCATTTTTATGACGTATTTTCAATGTCCCGTGAGGAAGGCCTCGTTGATAATTTCCTTCAAATGTTAAAATTCCGTTTTCATTCCACTCATGATGAGCCCCATTTTTCTCACCTAAGGCAAATTCGGCTTCTAACTTCACTTTCCCGTTCGCATGCCATTCTCTTACTTTACCCGTTACATTCCCTGCTACAAAATGCTTAACAGTCTTTTTTTGACCATTTTCATACCATTCTTCAAAAAGCCCATCCCATTTTTTATTACGAAAATGTGCTTTGAGTTGAGGTTTACCATTAGCGTAAAATTCTTTTTGTTCACCATCCAGATCGCCATCTAGATAGACATAACTATTCTTTAAAGTCCCGTTTTCATACCATTCTTCATAAGCACCTTGGTAGACTCCATTGTCTTGCATATACCGAGTTTGGAGCTGCCCTGAATCATAATATGTACAAATAGGCTCTAGTAAATGCCCTTCTTGATTATACAAAGAGCGTATCTGTATTTTTCCGTTAGGATATTTACGAAGATGCTCCCCAACGGGTTTGCCTTTTAAAAATTTCCCACTCCCCGCTATAGATCCATCCTCATGAAAAAACTGCTCCTCTCCCTCTTTTTCACCATTTACATAGCTGATACGATAAGCAACTTTCCCTTGAGCCGTATATTTGACATGCAACCCAACCGGGACTCCATAACGAAAATCCTGAATCTCTATCACAGTTTGATCCGGAGCAAAACACATCACAGCAGGCTGTTTGTCAGAACCGTGCAACACGCCATCCACATAAAAACGTGTTGATTTAAGCTCACCATCTGCTTCGCTTTTGCAATACCATTCACATACTTTGCCACAAGGCAACCCATTCACATAACGGGTTTGAGAAGCCTTAGAACCATCTGTGTGGTATGCGATCCACTCCCCAACCTGTCGGTCTTGTTCATAATGCCCCTCTAATTGCACTTTTCCATCTTCATAATATTTGATATAAGCACCGTGTTGATGACCCTTATCGTAATCTGAACGGCTTTCTAATTGCCTATTAGAATAGTAGGTCTCAACAGGACCTTGTAAAAGACCCTGATCATATCTGGCAATGCGACTGATTGTACCATCGGGATAATAAGTGACTGACGCACCGTGTAACTGATTTTCATCAAGTAAATCGCTTTCACACTTCACGCGACCTGAAGGATAAAATTCTAATAGCTTGACAGCTTGCATATCTGCTGTCTGCGTAGGCGCATAAAATACGACCTTTTCAGGATTCCCATTAGCATAATTCTCTAAAACATGAGGCTTCCAATTGGGCTGTCTAACACGCAAGGAAAAGCTATCATCAGCAAAAACAAAAGCAAGATTTAACAAGATAAAAACAGCAAAAATGTAGCGCAAACCTTTTCCTCCTATAAGAAGAAAAAAGATTAGCAAAAGCAAAGTATTCTCTCAATCTTTCAACGAGAAGCTGCGGACACAGATTTAGAAATCTCAATCCCAAATACTTGAAGTTTTGGAGTAAGCCTAGCTATTTGACTTTGAACCTGGGCGGAAGATCCGGTTTTTTGGAAGAAAAGATGAATCCGTTCTTTGGCTTGGTTCATCATTGTCGTAAACAAAGCACAACCACCTGTTGCTGCGCTATAACGCCCAATATCTTGGATGGCTGTGATGACCAATTGATCCTCTGCCGTATCCAAGCCCTTCTGCAAATTTTGCTCCGTCTGACTTATAAACTGCTGAACCCAAGGAAATTTTTTGGATGAAATTTGATCCGAAAAACCTTCCGCTAGCTTTCGCATCTCTGGTAGATTTTGATAAAGATTAGCCAACATCTGACGACGCGTCAAATCAGAAAATGAACCGCTTTGTGCTAAATGATCCATTTCTTTGATAATTTTGCCTAAAAATTGATCGCAAAACTTTGTCACCAACCTGGGATCATTTTGAATCGCTTTAAAAATAAAATGAATGCCTGAATGGTATTTATCTCCACTGACTTTTTTATCGGCTTCAATTAAGACATCCAGCGCGTGTTCCATAGGGTCAAGGTTAAACGCAGACCCTTCATCCTTATGATGATTAGATTGACTCATACATGACTCTCCAAAATAAAAAACGAAGAACTGATCCCCATCCCCACTCTTTGTGTTAATTTTACTAAATTTTTTTTTAATAAAAAACGAGAAAAACCATTTTTCTTATTAAAAAATAGGCAATTAATCTTCTAAAATCTTTAAAAATCCCTTAACTTTTCTTTCTTTATTTCTTTTCTCCATGGAGAAAGAAATCTAGACAGTATGTTAGGATAAATATTACACTCTTCTCAGTTGCAAAATCTCATTTTTACATAAGAAAAACGTTGAATAACAACAACTTAAACAAAACATGAGCTTTGAAACAGTGAAAAGGATACGTTTACTCACTAAAAACTAGAGACTTAAGTTACAATGTTTGAAAACAAAAAAGCTCACTACAATTTTTTATTTTTCTCAACTCCCGATGAAGCTCTTAACTTGTCATGGGAAACAACAAACTATCGCTCTTTCACACCTTCTCAACTTTTACATTCCCTCCAAGGCATCTGCGCTTCTTTCACTTCTTTAGAGAATTTTGAGCAAATTGCTCAAAACTTCGATTCTCCGGAAGACATGGCAGAGGCCTTATGTCCTAAAAACGCGTCTAGCCCCGATTTTTTTTTTCTGCTTATTTTTGAATTATGGCGACATGTTGCACCAGAAAAACGCAGTGTATCAGTATTTTGCGATGAATTAGATCACCAGATTGCTAGCTATTACCGTGGTGGTGAAGAACAAGAAGAAGAAGTTCTAGATACGCTTGAATACCTCAAACAAATCCTGGATGACAACGTCGACAGTGGAGTCCAAGCCACAGATATTTTGCCAGCTCTACAAGATGCTTGTTGTCATGATATCGAAGCATTTCTATACGATTATATTTTGGCTCAAATTGAAGAAAAGCAATATGATTTAGCAGCTGAGCTTCTCGAGGGTTTTTATCCTTATCTTACCTATCCAGACTGGTTTGATTATCTGGCCATTCGTCTTGAAATGGCTCACAATCCTCAACATGGTCATCAACACCTACTGGCTCTTATTGAAAGGGTCGAGGATGTTCAACTGGCTTTGGAAATACTCGATTTTCTAGCTCAAACAGCAGATCCTCTTTTTAAAATCTTACTCCCCTACACTCTTGCTTTACTGAATACAGAAGGAGATTTGCTTGATCTACTGCAATGCTGTGCTTCCTACAGTGAAGATGCTTATTTTGATTCTCTTATCCAACAACAGAGCTTAAAAGACCCTGAAGCCCCACTTGCCGATCATAAATCTATTGAAAAGAAAATCAGAGAATTTTTTTCGGACAAAAATTGAGGTAGTCGCTCGCGGTCAGGTGATATTTCACTCCATCTTTTTGACCAAAATAATTTTGGGAATTATCCAAACCGTGTAAGTGGCCGAACACGCAATCTGTCACCCCATACTGTGTAAGCATACGTGATGCCCGAGAGGGGCGTAAATCGGATCCAAGTGGCGGGTAGTGTGTCATCACTAATCTACGGTCTTGACGCATACTTTTTAAACTCATCTCCAAACGAGCCAGCTCTCGGTCATAAATTTTTTCCGCTTGGGGATCAACAGCAGCGAAAGTTTGATTAAAGCTATACTCCTGTGTATCCCATAACCGGGATCCGCCTATGCTAATATCTTTCCAATCAAACGAATCATTTTGAATAATATGTAAAGATGGAGGCAAGGCGCGTTTTACCTTTGACACGGAATCCCACCAGTAATCATGATTCCCTCGAATAAGCACCTTAGTACCAGGAAGCTGATCAATCCATTGCAAATCCTTTTCAGCTTCTTCTAAACGCATTGCCCAAGAAATATCTCCAGCAATTAACACAAGGTCATCAACATGGACGCATTGCTGCCAATGAGTAGCCATTTTGTCGATGTATTGATCCCAATGTGGACCGAAAACTTCCATGGTTTTATCTGGGACGCCCAGAGACAGATGTAGATCGGCTAATGCCCAAATCGACATAATTAAAAAATATAATGGTCAGGAATAACGGCTCCACGAGGAACTATGATAATGCCATCTCTTACAAAAAGACGGCCATCTGAAGCATTGTATTCTTTGTAATGATGCTGATTAATTAATTTAACCCCATTCCCAATGCTTACATTTTCATCGATGATAGCCTTACAGATCAAGCTATTTTCTCCAATTTTGGGATTCAAAGGACGTTGCCCCAATTCTAAAGGAGGCCTTTCATAAAATTCATTGCCCATCAAGATGGAGTCTCGAATTGTAGCCCCCTGTTCGATAACAGAACGTATGCCAACTACACTATTAGTCACTTCTCGCGCTCTCACTATCGAACCTTCACACAATAACACATCTTCTAGTTTGCAGTTAGAAACTTGAGTACCAGGAAGATGCTGTGTTTTTGTGATGATCATGCTTGTGCCATCATAACACTGTAATCCCTCTTTGGAATTTTTGAATCTTCTGGTTAAAGCAAGATTGGCGTGATAGTAAGATTCTACCGTACCAATGTCTTCCCAATATCCATCATAAATATAAGCATAGACATCTTTCTTTTTCATTTGAGAAGCAATTAAATGCTTTCCAAAGTCTTCGCGCTTGTCCTCATTCAATAAATTAAAAAGAGTCTGTCTTTTAAAAAAGTAAATCCCCATAGAACCAAGATAAGAATGGCCAGGCTTTGCATTGCAACCCATTTCTGCTAAGGAAATTTGATCTATGTAAAACTGCTGGAGCAGAGCTTCATCTTGAGGTTTTTCATAAAAATCAGTAACACGCCCTGATTTATCTAAGTGCATTAAACCCATACGCGTTGCATTTTTTTCTGTCACAGGTTGAGCAGCAATTAACATTCCAGCATCTTTTCTAATCCCATATTCTATCATGTCCTGGAAGTTAATATTGTACAGTTGATCTCCAGAGAGAATAAGAAAATAGTCGGCTTGAATCTCAGAAAAATAATGAAGATTTTTACGCACTGCATCAGCAGTCCCTTGATACCAAATCTGCTGACTATCCCGTTCCTCAGGAACAATAAGCTGAATCTGATTCTGAGAGATTCCATAATGCAGATATGTCTGAAAAAGATGTTTTTGAAGCGTATATGCTAAATATTGTCCAATGACGTAAATTTTGCTTAATCCTGAAGCAAGCGAATGAGAAATAGGCACATCGATAAGAGTATAGCGCCCTCCAAAGCTGACTGCAGGTTTGCAACGAGTCTTTGTTAAAGGATCTAAACGCTTTCCCTCGCCTCCTCCTAAAATGATAACAGCTATTCGATCCAAATTTAAACGGGGCGGATTTTGGGGACTAACGATCGTTTTATTTTCCGGCTGTGCCCGTGTGAATAAGTTCACTTTTATTCCCCGTTAATTTTTGAATTAGAAATCAACAACTCTTAATTGCTGTTATAACTAAAAAAAATAACTTTTTCAAACTATTTTTAATAATAAAAACAAACAAAAACACGAAACAACTAATTTAGAAGATTTAAAAACACACGGTTATCGGAGCAAATTTTTCATTTTTACTCTTAAAGCAAAAAGTGAGACATGTTATGAGAACGCTTATGAAGGGACGCTTATTTCTAGGCATTCGTATCACCTATGAGCAACGCAGTGTTCTTCAACACGCTCCGTTAAGCTTTACAACTCTCGAGGGCAAAGATTTTTGTGGTTTTGTTATTCCCGCTCAAACAACGCTTAAAGAAATGCAGACTCAATGTGATCAGCTGGATCTTATCATGCAAACCTATCTGCCAGGCGTGCGTTTACCATCTGCCATGCTATTTTCAGAGTTGTTATTAGGTTAACATCACTACTCTAATGTCGAAGTAACATTTGATTAGAAACCGTAGTCACTTCATGTAGAATAAGATGAATAGCTTCAATCCACTCTTCATGTTGATTCATAGCGGGTAAACGCAAAGCCTTTAATCCTTGTTTTTCGATAACAGGCATATATTGATCTTCAATTTCACAAAGAGTTTCTATGTGATCTGATGTAAAACTCATAGGGACAAAAATGACATTCTTTCTACCTTGGTGCCAATTTAATACCTGTTCACAACAATCGATAGTATAAGGACGAATCCATTCTCCTGGTCCAAATTTGGACTGAAAACAAAGTTTACCCAAAACACCTGGAAAATCCTGCATAATAGCCTGAAAAGTAGCCTGACATTCGCTTAAATATAGGTCCCCTGT
>JAFEGP010000031.1:76306-83080 GCA_018239815.1 Verrucomicrobiota bacterium
CTCTTTTAATTGCTGTGTGACCATGTACTGTTTGAGCATATGTCGCATAACGTTAATATAACTAGAATGTGCAGGATATGACTTAATCCAACGTAATCTTTGTTGGAGCTTTATTGATAAATTTTTAGCAAAAAATGAGGCAATACTGCCTGTTGTTGCATACGTAAACTGAGGAAACATAGGGAAAACACGAATTTCCCCACATGGCAACTTTTCCAACTCGTCTATGAATGCCTGATGAGTGCTGGGTAAATATCTATGGAATGTCAGTATAGGAGCTTGTACCTTGCAACGCAAACTCTGAGCAATTGCCTCTGTATCTGCAAAAATAGGAGAGCCTCCTCCCATTTTTTTATATTCTTTCGAAATAGTTTTCGCGCGGCATTTAGCTACATAGGAAAACAGCCAGCGATGTACACATGCTGGCAAAGAAGTACGTAAAACTTCTTGATCAGTGAGTAAAGCTGTAAGAAAACTCGTAACTTCATCTAGGCAACGAGGCCCTCCAAAATTAGCGATAACATAGGCAGCTGGAATGTTCATTTCCTCGTAGACCCGATTATAAGCTTGTGCTATATCGTCTAAAGAATATGACAAAACTTTTTGTTGAACAACTACAGATTACCGGTAAACGCGTTCTTGTCCGTGTCGATTTTAATGTTCCCTTAGGAGGAGAAGGTAATGTATTAGACGCGACGCGTATTGATGCTTCTATTCCAACAATCCGTTATATCCTCTCACAAGGAGGATCGGTGATTCTCATGAGCCACCTCGGACGCCCTCAAGGAGCTCCTGATCCTGCTTATTCCCTTAAACCTTGCGTTTCTTTTGTAAAGGCTGCGCTGGATAAACCTGTAACTTTTATTCCAAATTGCATAGGTAGAGATGCACGTAAAGCAACAAGTGAATTAAAACCTGGGAATATCCTAATGCTAGAAAACCTACGGTTTTATCGAGCAGAGGAATTTCCTGAAGAAGATCCTGAATTTGCACAAACCTTGGCTTCTTATGGCGATCTCTATGTTAATGACGCTTTCGGCACTGCCCATCGTAAGCATAGCTCTACCTATACCATCACTCAGTATTTCTCTGATAAAGCAGCGGCCGGCTATCTCTTACAAAAAGAAATCAATTTTATTGGTAGCACTCTATCCCAACCCAAACGCCCCTTCTATGCTCTGATCGGAGGAGCTAAAATTTCCACTAAAATTGGCGTATTAAGAGCTCTTTTGGAACGCGTCGATGCTCTTTTAATCGGGGGAGCCATGAGCTATACGTTCCTTAAAGCTATGGGGCGTGAAATTGGCAATTCTTTATGTGAGACTGAACTTGTACCCGTAGCAGAAGAAATCATTGCTAGCTGCAATAAAAAGGGCATCAAGCTGTTACTTCCTGTTGACGTTGTTGCAGCAGAATCTGAAAGTGAACGCGCTAAATGGGAAATTATCTCCACAGAGCAAGGCATTCCAGCACACTTAGAAGGTGTAGATATTGGTCCTAAAACAGTTGATCTATTCTCTTCAGAACTCAAAACAGCAAAAACCATCTTATGGAATGGCCCCCTTGGAATCTTTGAAATGGCCCCTTTTGCAAAAGGAACTTTTGCCCTTGCTCGGGCCATTGCAGCTTCTCAAGCAGTCAGCATTATTGGAGGAGGAGATCTTATCTCAGCCGTCAATGCCAGTGGTGTAGCAGAACAAATGACCCATCTTTCTACAGGAGGGGGTGCAACACTAGAGTACATAGAATACGGAACTCTGCCAGCCATTGAAGCCTTATCCGAAATGCCTGCTTCAAGCAGGCCTATCTCGTAGATAGAAACAAGAAATAATTTGAAACTTGTTCCTTTTTTACTAATACTTTATAATGAAAGTCTAACATCGAGTAATGTACGGATCATATTGAGTTGTCGACCCCTATGTCAGGTTCAAACCTTAACCGGCAGGAAGCATGACACAAGATAGCCTTACCTTTTCTCCCATAAGGGCTTATCTCTGGCCAATTCGCGCAAGTGAATTGCGTAAGTTTTTGCCACTGTTCCTTATGGCCTTTTTTATAGGCTTTAACTACAACATTCTTCGTAATATGAAGGATGCTTTGTTGGTTACAGCAGCCTCTTCCGGCGCTGAAGTCATTCCTTTTATTAAGGTCTGGGGGATTCTACCCGGCGCTGTACTCATGACTTTTCTCTACAGCCGTTTGAATAACCGTTTAACGCGAGAGCGCGTTTTTTATTCAATGGTGACAATTTTTCTAAGCTTTTTTGCCTTTTTCACATTTGTAATTTATCCCTTCCGAGATGTGTTGCATCCTCACGCTGCAGCGGACTATTTACAATCCCATCTTCCTGCGGGTTTTAAGGGATTAATCGCCATGTTTCGCTACTGGACATTCAGTAGCTTTTACATCATGTCAGAGCTGTGGAGCAGCGCCATTCTATCTATGCTCTTTTGGGGCTTTACAAATGAAGTGACTCGTTTAGGAGAGGCAAAGAGGTTTTATGGGCTTATTGCCATCGGATTAAATCTTGCCGCTATCAATGCTGGCCAAATATCTGTCTTTATTAGCAGTACATTCCTCAACCAACGCCTGCATCTTGTTGAAAATCCCTGGCACCAGTCTGTCATTCTTCTTACAACAATTATTTTAATCTCCGGGGTTGCTATCTTAGGGCTCTATCGCTACCTGACTCATCATGTTCTACGTCGTGAAGAATATGAATCTGTCACCCCCGTAAAACGAGAAAAAATTAAGATGTCCATGAGGGAGAACTTTGCTTACTTAGCACGCTCCAAATATCTGCTCTCTATTGCAGTTATTGTATTGGCCTATAATGTCGTCATTAATTTAGTCGAAGTCATTTGGAAGGACCAGGTTAGACAACTTTATCCAAGCCCTGGCGATTTCAATGCTTATATGAGCCAAATCACTTCTATTACAGGTGTGATTTCCTTCTTCTTGTCTCTATTAGTTTCTGGCCAAATCATTAGAAAATATGGATGGACAGCAGGTGCTATATTTACACCCGTTGTTTTAAGCGTTGCTACAGCAGGCTTTTTCTTTTTCTTCTTCGGCGGCCAGACAATGTTAGGTGTCCTTGCAGCCCTGGGTACTTCTCCTCTAGCTTTAGTTGTTCTATTCGGATCGGCCCAAAACTGCCTCTCCAGAGCTAGCAAGTTCACTCTTTTTGATGCCACTAAAGAGATGGCCTTTATTCCTTTGAGCTTGGAAAGCAAACTTAAAGGGAAAGCTGCTATCGATGGAGTAGGCTCTCGACTTGGAAAATCTGCAGGATCTCTTATCCATCAAAGTCTGCTACTGATCTTTGCAACAATTTCAGCAAGCGCTCACATCGTTGCAGTGATCCTGTTTGGGGTTATTTGCTGCTGGTTAGCAGCCGTTCTTTCTTTAGGCCGTCAGTTTAAAAATCTGACCGCTCAACATAAAGAAGAGCAGCCCGTTGTTCCTGCTAAGGCACAACCTCTTGTAGAGGAATCTGTATCGACTGGGGTTTAGCTCCCTTGTGTAAACTCTGAGCTAACAAGTCCAGTTTTTGTATATTCAAATTATTATAAGCACGATAGTAGACTTGTTTATTTTTAAGATCTTTAATCACAATCCACTGAGTATAATCTTCAGGCTCTGCAGCAGAATTGCGAACTAATCCATAAGGAAGATCTACTGCATTAAGTAGATGATTTGTTAAAACAATCCCTCCACTGCGATCCTTAGGTACCTGCGACATATATTTCATTAGCACTGTTCTTACAAAACGAGAAGGAGGCGTCCAGTCCCCTGGCAAGCCCAACAAACCGCTGCCGCTACCTGTAGGCTGCACAAGAAGGTCTCCTAACACATGAGAAGAAGCATTTTTTGCTGAGAGATTAATATAATTATCTAGATTTGTAAGATGCCAAGCAAAATTGGGGTCATTTGTCACAACACCCACAGGATTATCACTTACAACAATCTGCCCTTGTAAAAACTCAATCACAAGACTCTTACCTTCGGCATCATGAATGGAAAGATGAATAGGTGGGATACCTTGAAAAAGAGGCAAGCTAAAGGCATATATCTGCACCCCCTGCATAGCACGCTTAACCTCATCAACTAAAGCAAAATTCCCCAAAATCCATCTAGGGAGATCTAAAAAACTTAAAATAGGCTTAGGAGATTCAAAGTTAATGTCGGGATATTGCCCCTCGCTGAGCCATAATACTGCTGTAGAAAGCCCTTTTTCATTTAAACCATCGAAAATCATATTAGGCTGAGACATGATGGCCAAATATCCGTAGCTAGAGGTCCAGGACATAGCTTGTGGTTGCTCTTCGGTACCACTGGTCAACCTTTCTCCACGTGGCTGTATATGAAACTCCAAGTTATTAAAAATAGCAGAAAAATCCATAGAACGACCCGTGATAAAATTCCCATCTTGAGTCGGTAACACAAAATCAGTGCATGCAAATAAAGGACAAATAACGAGGGCTAATAAGTACTTGTTCATGCTTTATGGCTATAGAACCTAAAAGAAATTTTAACAATGCTAAAATTTCAGACAGCTTTCTTAAGAACCAGTCTCGCCACAACGTTTATAGCGCATTACAAGTTCTAAGAAAGCACACGCAGCCATCAAAACAAAGATAAGATAGACATACCAAGGGAACATAAAATGAAGAGCCAATCCTATTAAAATACAGAACTGCAAGACTGTTGTAATCTTTCCCCACCATAAGGCTTTACATTCATAGTTATTCCAACTTCCCATCAAAAGAAGAAAAAGACCAAATAAACACAAAGAAATATCCCTAGAAATCAAAGCACTGAGCTCCCATCCACCTAAACGATCCTCTAAATAAAGGATCCCACCTACAAAAAAGACAAAGAACTTATCCATAATAGGATCTAAAATGGCACCAAACTGAGTCGTACTATGTGATAAACGAGCAAGATAACCATCTAGGAAATCACTGACCATGGCCAAGATAATTGCTAATACACGAATAGCAACATTATCTTGCAAAAATGCAAGAGCAAAGCCCGCCCTCGACAAAGAAAGAATATTAGATAGATTTAACATCGCAATTAACTTTTATTCTTTCATAATAAAATAAAATTTAATTGTTATGTTCTAAAATTTTTTAAAATTGTTTGATATCAATTTAAAATAATTAACGAATTATTAATAAATTTAACAGAAAACCAACAAAATACAGCGGTAAGAAAATTACTCAAGATTTAGGAGCTCAAAACTCTTCTCTTCTTGTCGCTCGTCCTCGGATTCAGAGTCATCATTACCAGCGCCTTGATTACCTAGATCAGCTTCAGCACTATCATAATTCGGGCCTTCTTGAGATAACTCTTCTGAGGTGCCTTCTTCTTCCGGTAATTCTAGAGACTCTGGTTCAACAACTTCAAATTCAATGAGTTCTTGAACAACAGAGCCGGCTTCTTCATCCGTACACGCCGCTATTGGCTCATAAAAAGCCTCTCTTTCAGTGCTTGTTTCATAGCCTTGATAAAGGGGCATCTCAATTGGCAGGCCTGAAAAAGCCTCGAAAAAGGCCAAAACAGGCGTATTTAAAACTGGACTGGAAGAAATATAATGAGTTCTTTGTCCTGCCCCTCCCTCTCCTCCCTCTCCTCCCTCTCCTACACAAGAAGGGAAACCCATACCATTAAGAATCTGGCCAGCCAGGAAGGATGTATCCAGGTTCCTTGTATTAAATCCCTCAAAAAAGGGTGAAAAAGCAGAAGAACATAAAGGAACTGCTTTTGTCATAAAGAGATAATCTGTGTTATAAGACATCACTTACCTCCCTTGTATTAAGAGATTTACGACTCAATTATAGTAGAAATTTTACTGTATAATAATAATTTAGGTAAATAATTTTTTATTAACTAATAGCATTAAGCTTCAATATTATAAAGAAGCAGACTATGGATTTTTTTGAGCGGTTGGATTTAAACCCGCTTCCTTCTTATTGTGCTGATAACACCAACAGCTTGTAAGATGATCATTTACAAGCCCAACAGCCTGCATAAAGGCGTAGATAATAGTAGACCCTACAAAAGACATCCCTCTTTTCTTTAAATCCCGGGATAATGCATCACTTTGAGCTGTTTTTACTGGCACTTCCTTGAAACTTTTCCAATGGTTAGAGATGGGGTTATGCTCAACAAAGCCCCAAATGTAGGCATCGAAAGACCCAAACTCCTGGCAAATCTCCAAAAACACCTGAGCATTTTGGCGAATACTGTAGATTTTCAACCGATGACGAATAATCCTAGGATCCTGACAAAGTTGATTTAGCTCCTGATCCGTCATCTTGACAATCTTGTTTGCGTCAAAATTATAAAAGACCTGGCAATACCCCTCTCTACGCTTTAAAATTGTCTCCCAGCTTAACCCAGCCTGAGCCCCTTCTAAACACAACATTTCAAATAAGAGCCTATCATCATGCACGGGAATTCCCCATTCTTTATCATGATAGTGGGCATAAAAATCCTGACCGGGCTTATTGCCAAAACAACGAGATTTTGTTTCTAAGGATTGCATAAAATTTAAACTTTGGCCCACGGACCTTTAAACACGACTTCATCTCCTCGTATTTCAAGAGCTTCTAGAACTATTTTTTTTACGAGAGCATCTACTTCATCCTTATCATTTATAAAGGCCTTGAGATTCCTTTGGGCATCGAAAAAGCGAGGAGTCTGCAAAGCCGCGCGTGGATTCCCATAAGTTGGCAGATCCGTGACTACTCCCACGCCTAAAGG
>JAFEGP010000032.1 GCA_018239815.1 Verrucomicrobiota bacterium
TGATATGACAATTAAAATTTAGGTTTCAGAAGAACTCTATTGCGTGTCATTTTTGATAAATTTGTCATGATAGAAGAAATTATAATTACTCTTTTTTATTAATGATTTTAAAATTATAAACATCCTTATTAATTACTATCTTTCTTGTATGGCAAATGGCCTAGCTGTTGCTTGAGTCAAGGGGCGTTGTTTAGCGTCTTTGTAGTTGTTAGCAAAAGATGCTATAGATCCAACGACTGCTGCAGTACCTATTATATAACCGAAAAGTTGGCCAAATACGGCACCCATGCCAAGACTGTTCATGTAATCAGGTTTCCATACTTTAAGAAGGGTAATGCGATCGATGCCCCAGTCTCCATGATACATGCTGTAGTGAGTCGCCATGTGTACAGTACCGAAGATACAACCTGCAAGGATAGCAAGCCCTGCAAGTGTTCCAACGGCAGCACCCAGTTTTTCCCCGGGTGTCATTTTTGATAAAGTTGTTGTAATAGAAGAAACAATAATTACCTCTTTTTTATTTATTAATAATTGTAAAATCTAAATATTAATTTTTAATAAATTTATTTTATAAATAGATAATATTAAGTTTTTTGCGTGATTATTTAGTGAAGAAAAAATCATCTGTTCATTAAATACGTATACGTATTATAATGACGTGTATAAAAAATAGGAGTCAGAGATGTTATGTCAACCCAAGCTAGATTTTGTTTTATTATTTGTAGAGAGTCCTCAGAAAAGTCAGGAGTTTTATACGCATCTTTTACAACAATCTCCTGTTGAGTCCTCATCTACGTTTGTAATGTTTGCTTTGGCAAATGGTGTCATGTTGGGTTTGTGGTCGCGTTATACCGCTCAACCCGCTGTGACCTCTTTACCTGGGGCCATGGAAATCTCTTTTAATTACGAAGATATAGACGGTTTATACCAGAGCTGGTTGGATCTGGGTATTCAAATGGCCCAGCCACCCACTGAGATGGAGCATGGTCGTACTTTTGTTGCTCTGGATCCCGATGGACATAGGATTAGAATTAATAGGCTAAAGGAAGAAGTCTAATGTATTGGGTGGCTGTAGCATGTCGCCAACATGTGCTGAAAGGCAAAGAAGGTGGTTTTATGCAAGTTTGCCATGGAAAACTTGGTCCTCTAAACAAGATGAGGGTAGGAGATGGCATTCTGTATTATTCACCTACAGAAGTTTTAGGCGAGAACAAGCCATGCCGTAGGTTTACAGCTATAGGAAAAATTCAGGACAAGGAGCCTTATTTGTTTCCTATGTCAACGGATTTTATCCCTTGGCGTAGAGATGTCTTGTTTTACACAGCACAAGAAGTTGCTATCGAGCCTCTTATTGATCATTTAGATTTTATTGTGAATAAGGGGAAATGGGGATATCCTTTCCGTTTTGGCTGTTTTGCAATATCTAAAGAAGATTTTGAATACATTGCCAAAAACATGGGAGTGAAAATAGGGCATGAGTCAACCGGTGAACTTTGGTAAATTAAGTCAACATGAATCTGCTGAAAAAAGCCCTGGATTTCTGCTATGGAGTGTGAGCACATTATGGCGTCGTAAAATAGAAGAAGTCTTAAAGCCTCTAGGTTTAACACATCCTCAATTTGTCATCTTAGCTACAACAGGGTGGTTAACAAGAACAGGGCAGTCCGTGACTCAAACAGAAGTGGGGCGTTACGCTGCTTTAGACCCTAATACAACCTCTCAAATTCTAAGAAGTTTAGAAGCTAAAGGGTGGATTCAACGCACTCATCGTTGCGACGAAAGAAGCAAATCTCCTTGTTTAACTGAAATAGGGACAACGCTTTTAAACAAAGCGCTGCCTGCTGTCGAGCAAGCTGATGCGCATTTTTTTGCTCCCTTACAGAATTCTCAAGATGGCATGCTATCGAATTTGAAATTGCTTGCTCACTTGAATACAGGTGAAAAAACATGACGTTGTCTGATACAAACATTTATGAGCATGCTCCCCATGATTTTATCCCTAAACTTCAAGTGGCTGCCTGCTATCTTGAATTTGATGGAAAATTGCTTGTTCTTAAGCGTTCTGAAGAAAAAATAGAAGGTGGAAAATGGGGAGTCCCAGCAGGTAAATTAGAACAAGATGAGTCTCCACATCAAGCAGCTTTAAGAGAATTAAAAGAAGAGACGGCAATTATGCCTGCACATCCTTCTCACGTGCGTTACTTAAGGACTCTTTGTATACGCAAGCCGCACATCGATTATTTGTATCATATGTTCTATATCCATCTGGATCAGCAACCTCAGGTGGTATTGTCACAAGAACATAAAGAGTATGCCTGGGCTTCTGAACAAGAACGTGCCAAATTGGAGTTAATGGATGGAGCCCACAAACTTATAGAGTATTACAAAGCAGCGATGTCACGTTTAAAACGTGTGGGAGCAAGCGTCAATGCCTACTTAATTTTAGAACAAGATGGCAAGTTGTTACTTCAATTGCGACAAAATACGGGATATTGTGATGGCATGTGGAGTTTGATAGCAGGACATGTTGAAGAAGTAGAGTGCGCAACAGAAGGTATGATAAGAGAGGCTCAAGAAGAAATAGGTCTTCTTTTAGAGCCAACGGATTTAAAAGTTATACATGTGATGCACAGAAAGACAGAGCGTCTTAATATTGATATCTTTTTCCAGTGTTTATCTTGGAAGGGTCAGATTCGTAATTGTGAACCACATAAGTGTGATGGTTTAGATTTTTTTTCTTTAGATCAGCTTCCTTCTAATCTTGTAGAACATAATGGCATTGCTTTAAAAGCTATCCAACAAAACCAAATTTATTCTGAATTTGGATGGACTTAAAACACTTGATGCTAGGAAAATTTTAGCAATTCCTACATAGGTTGGTGCTTTTTCAAGAAAAACAAAGGTCAATCCTAACTTAGGGAAAAGCAGAACATTGCTTAAAACCATGTATTGGAGTACGCTGAAATTTTTATATTATACAAAGAGGAGCGGTAGTGTCTGCTAGGCTTCAAGCTAAGGTCTCTATGCCGTTTAAACGATGAGTGATGATTTTTACGAGGACTCATCTAGTCTAGAAGATCTTAATGAGATGAAGTTTGCCCGTACGCAAAGCTATTTTGACCAAAGCCTAACGATTCGTATCTTTATTGGGTTGGTCTTTATGGCCGTTTTGTTTGTATTTTTGCATTATCGAGAAGTTTATGTTGAAAACTTGGAATTGGGTGCAGAGGCAAAGCAATACATTGTGTCTCAGGTAGATTTTGTTTTTCCAGATGATGAGGCGACTGCCATTTTAAGACACGAAGCAGCCTTTGAGATTGGGACGATTTTTCGCATTGATGAAATGCAAATCAAATCGCATGTGACAGATTTTCAGAAATACATTACCCAAAATGAAGAAGGAAAGCAGAGGTGGCAACAAGCTAATCTGGACACTCCCTTTGAAGATATTGCCTTGGCATTGAGTCTATTTGCTGAGAAATTTTATCAAATTAGATTTAGTGATGCGCGTACGATCCAGCGCGTTTCACATTTTGCAAAACAGGATTTTCCTACCAATTTAGATAATTTTTTTATCTTTATCCCAACATTTATAGGTTCACCAGAACTGCTGCCATTACAATTTTGGGAGACATTTCGACAGCGATTTTTTCAGGATTCTCCTATCCCAGGACCTGTTGTGACTTTTATGTTGGATTACTTCGAGCCTTTTTTATGGAGCTTTCAAGAAGATCAAGGTTTGGAAAATGCATTACGTAAATTAGCTCAAAAAGCGATTGTGCCTCGTATGACGCATGTTCGAGCAGGGGAAACCATTCTTGATCAAGGAGAAAAAGTTAATCCACGTCATCTTGCCATGATGCAAGCCATGAAAGAAACCCTGCAACAACAGCGTAATATTTACAGCCCCTTGACGATTTTAGGGACATGTTTAATGTCACTAATTTTTATCACACTGGGTTCATTTTATTTGGCTCAGAATCATAAGCAGATCTTTTTTTCTAATCGCAAACTCGCTTTGCTTGTCTCCGTTTTAATTTTGGCGATTGCAGTGGCTAAATCTATTGAATTTATCTTGGTGCATGATCGCAATAATTTCTTTGCCCTGGTGCGTTTTCCTCTTTTAGTACCCTTTGCAGCTGTCTTACTTACCAATTTATGTAATTTGCGTATTGCTGCATTGAGTACGATTTTACTCAGTGTACTATTTGCATTAGGTCTTGCTGTTGATCCTGTACCGTTTTTGCTTATTAACATCATCGCTTCGATTATTGCCATTCTATCAGGACAAACGATCCGTCGCCGTAAAGAGGTATTTATTGTTTGCACAAAAGCATGGATGGCCGCTTTTGTTGTCATTATTTCTTGGGATTTATATCGCAATGTATTCTTGAGCGTCACAGTTATTTATGATCTCATCAGCTCTTTGGTGTTTATGGGAGCAACCGCAATTGTTGTAGTGGGTTTTCTGCCGATCTTTGAAGCAGTGTTCCGTATCATGACAGATATTACACTGATGGAATTCTTGGATCCAAGCAATGAGCTCTTACGTCGTTTGACAATAGAAGCTCCTGGCACCTATCAACATTCCATTGTTGTAGGTAATTTAGCTGAGGCTGCTTCCTCTGCAATTGGTTGCAATGGTCTTTTTTGTCGGGTTGCTACGCAGTATCATGATATTGGTAAACTTGCTAATCCCCAGTATTTCACAGAAAATCAATTGGGGTCTGTAGACATGCATCAGCTGTTGACGCCGCAAGAATCTGCTCAGGTGATCATTGCGCATGTAAGCGAAGGTGTTGCTTTAGCGCGTAAAGTGGGATTGCCAGAACAGTTTATTGATATTATCAAAGAACACCACGGTACAACTTTAGTTTATTATTTTTATCATAAACAGTTAGAGTTTGAAGGTGGGGATCATTCCAAAGTTCAAGAAGCAGATTATCGCTATGCAGGTCCTCAACCGCGTTCTAAAGAATCTACCATTATCATGATCGCTGACACTCTAGAAGCTGCTTCTCGCTCCTTGGATCTGTTCAATGAACAAACAGTCACTGAGTTAGTAGACAAGCTCATCTCACAAAAAATGGAAGATGGTCAATTTAACCATTCTACTCTGACTTTTGAAGAACTAAGCGTTGTTAAAAAGGTTTTAATCAAAACTCTTTTAGCAGCATCTCACCCTAGGATTAAATATCCTCCCCATTCTCCAGGAGAAGAAGGCTAATATGGGTTTTAGATTAGCTCTTGTTACCGGCGCAACATCGGGTATAGGTCGTGCGTTGGTTGAACTTTTAAGGGCTCAACAGCTTTGTGTGCTGGCCACAGGGCGTAATATTCAAGCCTTGGAAGAGCTTAAAAAAATAGGGGCCGAGGTGTTGGCTCATGATCTTACACAAGGCAGTAAGCCGGTGCTACAGATCATTGAGCAAAGGGTTCCTGATCTTGTGATTCATGCAGCAGGGTTTGGTTATTATGGTGTCACAACGCAACAGACTCTACCACTTGCTTATCAAATGTTGCAGGTTCATGTCCAAGCTGCCTTAGAAATCACATTGGCAGCAGCAGAAACTCTTCAAAAGCATCAGCAGCAAGGGGTGATTTTACATCTTTCTTCTTTTGCAGCAGATTTGCCTACCCCCGGTATGGCGATGTATGGTGCTTCTAAAGCCTGTTTAACCCACCTGTGTCAATCTTTAGATTTTGAACTTGCTCCCCAGGGCATTCGTGTACTTGTAACGTGCCCAGGCATGGTAGTCACGCCTTTTGTGACGCGAGCTGCACAACGCCCTTTCCAGCACGGAGCTTTTGTAATGAGTGCACAACAGGCAGCAGAAAAAATATGGAAACAAATTAATAAAAGAAAAACCAAGACTATAATTGACTGGAAGTATAAAATCCTACACTTGTTATTACCCTTTATTCCTAACTTTTGGCTCAGTCAGATCTTCTGGAGAAATGTCTCAAAACGATGACAAATTTTTCTTCTTATCCATTAGATCCTTTAGTGTTAAGTTCTTTAAATGACATGGGCTTTACAGCACCTACTCCTATTCAAGAAGAAACTATACCTCTTATTCTTGAAGGTAGTGATTGCGTTGCTTTAGCTGAAACAGGCTCAGGGAAGACAGCAGCCTGTGCTATTCCTATCTGTTCTAAAGTTGATGTAAGTTCTACACATATCCAAGCGCTTGTGATGGTGCCTACTCGAGAATTAGCTTTACAGTATGCCACTGAAACTCAAAAAATAGGTCGACTTAAAGGAGTTAAGGCCTTCGCTTTATTTGGCGGAGAAGATACGAGCTTACAGAGAGCTAAGTTAAAAAGCGGAGTACATATTTTAATTGCTACGCCAGGGCGTCTGATTGATTTTATTTATCAACAAGCTATCGATCTGTCTCATCTTACAACTTTAATTCTTGATGAAGCAGATCAAATGCTGTCTTTGGGTTTTTATGATGATCTAGATTTTATTATGAACTGTCTGGTGCAAAAGCATCAGACGTTGTTGTTTTCTGCTACAATGCCGGATAGGATCTTAAAGCTATCCAAATCACATATGCAGCAACCCAAAGAGATTAGGTTAAATTATAAAAAACCTACCCCTGCCAATTTAAGCTTTGAATTTTTGTTCAGTGCTATCCCACACCATAAAATAGAAAATTTAATTGAGTTGCTTGGTTCATTGCAAGTCCAACAATGTATTATATTTGGAAATGCTCGACAAGAGGTTGAAAAATTATATTACCTTCTTAAACCAAAATTTCATCCTATCGAGTATTTGCATGGTGGGCTTGATCAAAATTTGCGCACATCCATTATTCAGCGTTTTGCCAAAGGGAAAGTTCGTTACCTAGTAGCATCGGATGTGGCCTCAAGAGGGTTAGATTTTTCTCAAGTGACACATGTGATTAATCTACACTTGCCTCCAGATCAAGATACTTACTTACATCGAGCAGGACGTACGGGTAGAAGCGGGGAGTCAGGGGTGTGTATTACACTTGTTACGCGGCGAGATTTAGCAGCTGTAAAAAAACTTCTTCAGCATCTTAAAAGAGAACCTCGTTGGATTGGTCCTCCTCCCAAGAATTTTACGTTGTAGGCATAACAAAAGAGCAAAGCTCATTGATAAGCGTTGTCAAACGCTGATCACAGTGTAAAATGTCTTGTTCGGAAACAGAAGAACAAGAAGATTTCAGGGCACAATATATCTTGACCTTTGGTTCAGTTCCGGAAGGACGTATCACAAGTTTTGTTCCATCTTCTAACCATAGGCATAGAACATTGGAGCATGGCAGGAGCAGGGGGAGTTGTTGACCTGTTTTCATATCTACACAGCGACCTGTTTGATAATCATCTAAAGATTTCAGGGCAAGTCCAGCAAGTTGTTGAGGAGGGGTTTCTCTTAACTTTGTCATCATGTTTTGGATGGTCTGTGCACCTTGTTTACCCTCAAAAGTCATGGATCGCAGTTGTTCACGATACAGGCCATATTTTGTATACAAATGATGTAGACAATCTACAAGTGTTTGATTCTGCAGTTTCAGATGTAGAGCCATTTCAGCAATTAGGACGGCTGTACCAATAGCGTCTTTATCACGAGCATAAGTTCCTAAAAGATAACCATAAGATTCTTCTGCTCCAAAAATAAATTGTGAGAAAGGTAACCCCTGCTTTTGTGCTAGATCCCATTCAGTCATTTTTTGACCGATATATTTGAAGCCTGTCAATACATCTAAACATTGTACTCCATAGTGTTCTGCAATCGCACGCATGAGCTCAGAAGTTACAATTGTTTTAACCACGGCAGCACGTGGGGGCAAAGAACCTGTCTGTGTCAAAGCATGACAAATATGCTCTGTAGCTAAGCAGGCAAGTTCATTGCCACTTAATAAAACAGGGCGATTTTGATGCATCACAACAACACCTAAACGGTCAGCATCAGGATCAGTCGCCATGAAGATATCAGCGTGTTGAGCTTGTAATTGCTCAATACCTAACTGTAAAGCGGAGGGCTCCTCTGGATTTGGAAAGGCCACAGTAGGAAAATTTCCATCGGGTACGTGCTGTGTCTTAACAAATTCGACATGTGTAAATCCAGCTTTAGATAGAGCTTGAGGCAAAAGCGTAGCCCCTGTGCCATGTAAGTTGCTATAGATGATATGAAGTTGAGGACCTTTTTGCAGATTATCTTGAGGGTATAATCTAACTTGTTCCAGTGTTGTTAAAAAATCTTGGTCAAGCTGCTGCCCTATTTCTTCAATCAAGGGATGAGGTGCGGACACTGTTTTTACTTCTTGTACACATCGGATCTGTTCAATGATGCCTTGTTCATGGGGAGGCAGCAGTTGCCCTCCATCTGACCAATAGACTTTATAACCATTGTATTGAGGAGGATTATGAGAAGCTGTGATCATAATCCCTGCTGTGCATTTTTTATGGATGACCCCAAAAGACACTAATGGGACAGGTCTGATGTCTTTAAAAATAAAAACTCTGATCCCATTTGCGGCTAAAACACGCGCAGCGGCATAAGCTAAATCTTGAGAAGAAAGGCGGCAGTCATAAGCAATTAAAACAGAACCAGACGAGGTTATAGAACGAATATAGTTAGCAAGACCCTGTGTCGCTGTTTGTATCGTGTAGGGGTTAATACGATTTGTTCCTATCCCCATCAAGCCACGTAGACCACCTGTTCCAAAGCTCAGGTGTTGATAAAAGGCGTTCAAAAGTTCAGCGGGATTGTCTTGTTGAAGTTGACGTATTTGTTGCTTTGAAGTTTCGTCATAATCTCCATTTAACCACTGATCAATATTAGCTTGCGTAACGGCATCAAAGACAACTGCAGTCGTACCCATGGTCTCAGCCTAACGTTTTGATTTTTTTTTAGGTATCTAAAATAGAGTCAATTTCTTCCTGAGAATAGTGCTTGGCTTCAGGATGATTGATGCCCTCGCAATCTTGTGCTGCATGTTCCCATGTTTCTTTAGAAGCAAGAGTGTGAGACCAAAAAGGAAAAGTGCGGCACTGTTTGGGACGAGCTTGATACAGACGGCATGTTTTGCCATCTTCTAAAAAGACACAGTCATAATTAGGGCCCTTTTCAGTTAAAGATAAACGTTGACCTACTCTGCGGATGTAACGACGATAAAAGACTTCAACAGTGATACCAAGCGCCTGAGACATCGTGGCAATTTCTTCTTCATTGACCCAAACATAACCAGGACTTCCAGTACAACATTTTCCACAACCTGTACATTTAAATTTGAGGCCTTCTGCGTACCATTTAGTCATACAATCTCCAAAAAATATGTTTAATCTCGACGAAATACCACAGGATGACGATCTGGGTCGAGGTAGCGCGAGGTTAAGATGATGACCAAAGCTTCTTCTGTCTGCAAAAGCAAACTAGGAAGTTGACTATAGATCAAAGCTCCTTGGTCAAGAGCAATGCATAGGGCATATTGATCTTCTTGAAGATCAACTTGATTACCTAAAAATATTTTTGCAATACGTAAGGGCTCCTTACCTGTTAATTCAAAGGCAATTTCTGCTAGCTGTTTGTGACGTAAAAAAGAGATAAGAGGTGCAGAATTCGGGGAGAAAGGTTGCAAAGAATTTAGCTTCTTTAAGTCTTTTTCACCGAGGACGTCTTCAAAAATAATGGAACCGAGTCTAATAAAATGAGACCGGTGTTCAGGTGCAAGGGCTTTACGCATCCAAACAGTGTACTAGTCAATAGGCATACTTGGCAAGAGACGATCGCGTGGAGATTTCATTTCAATCACCATGACCTCTATGGGACGTTGACAAGAACGGATTTGATGGTCTCCTATCCAGTAGGCTTGGTGAGGTTCTATATGTAAAACTTGACTTTCTCCTTGGGGACTCAGTTTTTGTATTTGCCCGCTTTGAACACCTACAACAATTTGAGATCCTTGGCCTAAGGTTAGAAGCTCATCGTCTTGAACTAGGGTTTTCCAGACACACACCTGGTCATTTTCAAATTGTAATTCGCCTTTCAGATTTGACTTTTTCATCTCGCTCCCTTACCGTTTGATCTATGTCCCGGGGAGAGATCTTTACTCACAATGCCCGTCCTTGCTACCCCCTCTTCTATATCTGTTCCTTCGGACGTATTCATCTTCATAACCTAAGATTTTTTTTCTTCAAATGAAAATGCTTATTTCAGATCAAAAACGTCTAGAGCTTGAAAAAATACTTAATTATCAATTTAAGAATATTTCTTTTTTGCAATTAGCTTTGGTTCATCGTTCTTATTGGAACGAACATAAGGCTGAGGTGGCAGGACATAATGAGCGTCTAGAATTTTTAGGCGATGCCGTTCTAAACTTAGTTGTGGCGGATGAGTTATACACACAACTGCCTCATCTTAGTGAGGGAGAGCTCACACGTATGAGAGCTCAACTTGTTGAAGCGACGGCTTGTGCCAAATATTGTTTACATATGAAGCTAGATACCTACCTTTTACTAGGAAAGGGAGAACAACTTAATGAAGGCCGGGGACGTGAGTCGATTCTAGCTGATTTTTTTGAGGCTTTAGTGGGATCTATTTTTTTAGATGGAGGCATACAGGCAGTAAGAGACTGTATGCTCCCACAAATTAGATTAGAGATGCAGACGCAACAAACTCACCCATCTCAAAATTGGAAATCTCTTCTGCAAGACCTTGTGCAAAAGCAGCGACGTCAAACACCTGTTTATCAAATTTTAGAAGAAAGTGGCCCTGATCATCACCGTTATTTTCGTGTGGCTGTATTGATTGAACATGATATCCTAGCTGAAGGAGAAGGGCCTTCTAAAAAAGAGGCTCAAGTCCAAGCAGCTAAAAAGGCTTATGAGCTCTTGAAGGAAACAGGTAAAAATCATGGCAACTAAAACCGTTTGGTGTTGTGTAGAGTGTGGTCATCATCAACCAAAATGGTCCGGACAGTGTTCTCAATGTCAGCAGTGGAACACTTATCAACAGGAAAAGGTGATTGCTACACGTTTTGAAGCTCAAAAAAGCAAAGCTGTGAGAATAAAAGATGTGACCTCTACAGAAGAACCACGCATTCTCACTTCTATGCAAGAATTGGATCGCTTATTAGGTGGGGGACTTGTTAAGGGTTCTTTGACATTAGTAGGGGGAGACCCCGGCATTGGGAAATCAACCTTACTGATGCAAGCTTCACACGCTATTGCTCAGCAAGGATTGATTGTCTTGTATGTTTGTGGGGAGGAGTCAGTCTTACAGACTTCTTTGCGCGCTAAACGGCTAGGGGTATCTAGCGACCATCTGCTCTTACTTTCCGAAACAAATTTTGAATCAATTAAAGAGCAGATCGATGCGTTAAAGCCCGATGTCTTAGTCGTGGACTCTATCCAAATTATTTATAAGAGTGATATTCCATCAGCACCTGGTTCTGTAGCACAAGTGCGTGAATGTGCTACAGAACTCATGCATTTGGCAAAACAAAGACACATCTCCACTTTTTTAATTGGACATGTCACAAAATCTGGAGAAATAGCAGGACCTCGTGTTTTAGAGCATATTGTCGATACGGTTCTTTATTTTGAGGGAGAAAAGCAAAATAACTATAGGATGCTTAGAGCTATTAAAAATCGTTTTGGCTCGACAGATGAATTAGCTGTTTTTCAGATGCATGTGGCGGGCTTAAGTGAGGTTTCTAATCCTTCTCAAATCTTTTTAGAGGAACGAGTCAAGGGGAATCCTGGGTCTGTAGTAGTCCCAACCATTGAAGGATCCCGTCCTATTTTAGTCGAAGTGCAAGCTTTAGTAACACAAAGTACCTATAGTACACCTTCGCGTCGTTGTACAGGTTTTGATGCTAATCGGCTTGCTTTATTGTTAGCAGTGTTGGAAAAAAGGGTAGGCTATCAACTTCATAATCGCGATGTCTTTGTCTCAATTGCTGGAGGGATGAAAATTGTAGAACCTGCAATGGATTTACCAGCCATGGTCGCCATTAGCTCCTCCTTAACAAATCGTCGTATTGACCCTGAGACAATCGTTGTAGGAGAAGTAGGCTTGGCTGGAGAAGTGCGTACAGTCAGTCGTATTGAAACACGCATCAAAGAAGCGATCCATATGGGTTTTAAACGCTGCATTGTTCCGGCTCGTCATCAAAAAGAGCTTTCTGAACATATTGAAATCATAGGGGTGGAAAATGTCGAACAAGCTATCGCCGCTTTGTTGCATTAAAATTGCTGCACGTGGTTCTCAATTGTCGCGTGTCCAAGTGCAAGAAATTTTGCAAGAATTACAAAGCTATCATCCCACCTATTCATTTGAGTGTAGCTATGTCAGCACCTATGGAGATAGGGATCATTCCATATCTTTGCGTACGTTGGATAAGACAGATGTTTTCACAAGAGAAGTAGATCAAGAGGTCTTGTCTGGGAGATCTCGTTTAGGAATTCACTCAGCTAAAGATTTGCCAGATCCTCTTACAAAAGGATTAAAGTGTATTGCTCTTACAAAAGGAGTGGATCCTCGAGATTCTCTTGTTTTAAGAGATCCCTTAGCCCTCAAAGAGGGAGCTCTCATCGCCACCTCTTCCTTGCGACGGGAACAACTCATTCAACAACTCTATCCTTATGTTCGATGTCAAGATATTCGGGGAACAATAGAAGAGCGTTTAAGAAAAATGGATGCGGCAGAGTTTGATGGTATGGTGATGGCAGAAGCCGCTTTAATCCGTTTAAAATTACATCATGTATATCGACTTACATTACCTGGAGAGCCAGCTCCTTTACAGGGACGACTAGCTGTTATAGCACGTCAAGAAGATCAAGATATGGCAGAGTTGTTTTCATGGGCAGCTCCCCAAGAAGAAATGTTTAGAACATCAAATTGAAGCATAAAACTCTTTACTTAGGTTTGGACCCCAGTCGCTTTGTATTGGAGGTGGATCATGTTCCCTTTATCCAAATTGTCCCCTATCCTTTGCAAGACGTGCAGGCTTACTTTCAAAATTTGGCACCATTCTCTGATGTGCTGCTAACAAGTCGATCGGCTGTTTTGTTATTTGTCGACTATGCGAGGAAAGTTAAGCAAAAATTTGTCGATAAGCAGTTTTTTGTGGTAGGTCAAGCAACAGCTTCTTTGCTCAGAGAATTTGCAGTGCATAAAATTTTTGTCGCGCAGCAAGAATGTTCTGAAGGTGTTTGCTCTCTTTTACAAACACACCGTCCTACCTATTTGTTTTATCCTCATGCACAGCAAGCAAGAGATGTCATTTCTACTTATCTCAAGACATGTCATCTTCCACATGTAGAATTTGCTCTTTATCAAACCCAAGCATGTGTCCCTCAACCTCTTCCTTGTTTGCAAGATTATGAAAGAGTTGTCTTTACAAGCCCCTCTACGGTGAAAGCTTTTTTTGCTTGTTATGCCTCTTTGCCTTTAGAACTGAATTTGCTTGCAATAGGGCCTGTTACAAAACAAGCTTTGACTAAGGCTCTTCAAGATAAAGGACTAACTGGTCAAATACACGAGCTGAAAGAGGTTGGTCTTTAGAAAAATTCACATCAAAGATTAATAGCTTTTTTGATGAGTCGTAACGCGGATTATTTAAAGGAAGATTGAGGTGCAGGGCTTCTTTGTTTTTCTCATCATAAGTGACTAAACCTGCAGGGTTGATTTGTGAGAAGAGACTTGGAGAGGGTGTAGATTCCCAGTACGTCAAAAATACTGACATGGGAATTTTTTTCCCCCTTATGTTCGGTATCAAATTAAATGCATTGACGGTGGATTCAACATCTTGCAGAGTCAATTGACCATTTTGAGGATGATCAGCTGAAATTTCTAACTTAGCATGAGGTGCAAAAATAACATAACATGTTGGAGAGTGCGTTCCTGTTGTCGTATCCTTAGCTAACATGCCAAAACTATAAACGCTCAAGATAGAAAATAAGACTAGGCTGACTATGATAAAAAATTGGCCTTTACGCATATTATGTCTCTTTTGTTTACCAAATAAATCTTTTGTCTATTTTTTTCGAGTAATAAATGAAGTTGACAAGTTTTGGTGTCTTTTTTAGTGTTCGGATATTTATATGATAAGAAAAATTTTAGTCTTTTTAATTCTTTCCTGTTCGTGTGTAGCATTTCATAGTTGTGGTCGAGAGATAGATGCACAGAATGCTCGACATTCTGTTTATCTTTTTCTTGTTTTTGCTCAGCAAGCAGATGTGCATTATGCAGCGGATGATGCAAGCGAAGTGTATTTAACTTTAAGAAAAGTCAGTGAGGTTGTGACCTATTTGACTGCACAATTGAATCCAAGAGTAGGCATGTTGCCTATCCATGACTTTTTGAAGAAATGGAAAGAAGGGTCCGTTTTGGTCAGTGACCAATCTGGTATTTTGTATGTATCGGATAATCAAGTTGGTAATTCAAGAGTGCGGCTGCAATATCCTCGTTATGATGAAATAGCCGATTCTTTAACATTTGAAATGACAATCATGGATTCCATAGGAACTTTAAGAGCAGAAAAAATTACAGACGTTGCTATCTATATCGATTCTATGGCTGCCTTATAATTATGGTTTGTGTCTTTTTTGTTTAATTACAAAATTAAATCAATTCCGTTTGAATTTGTAGCTTTGGTTGAGTGAAAATAATTTCTTTTCGCAGTTTGAAAAGTCCAAGTAGATTAATCATAAGTAGGCAAGCCTGAGCTAGTGACATAACAAGTAGGGCTTGAGACTGGTCAAAGAAAGACGATAATAACCATGCTCCTACACCATAGATAAGATAAATCTGTTTCCCTCTTTGAGGGTGTAAAAACTGAGCGCACTTTATGCCGACGCATGCATAGCCAATGATAGTGGTATAGCCAAGAATCAGCAAAAAACAAGGCATAAAAACATGCATAAAAGGAAAATAATGACTAAGTGCTGTTTGTACAAGCAAGGATGCCGGTAGGGGATCATCTGCTAACCATACCCCCGTTAATAGAACAAGGATGAGGGATAAAGAGCACATGGTGCAATCAAGAAAGACGCCCAGTAAGGCAAGGCGCGCCTGTTGCTCTGGTTTTGTTGAAGAGGACTCGCTATGAATGATCGAATCATAACCAATGCCAAGATCTGCGGAATAAGAAAGCCGAGCCATACCATGTTGGATAGCTAACAGGACAGAACCTCCCACAAAGCCTCCTACCGCTGCATGACCGGTAAAGGCAGATTTTACAACCATCGCAAGCATATGAGGAATATCTGTTAGATGATGAGCAATAACCCATAAACTCATAAACATATAAATCAGCATAAATACAGGCATCAAAGTGCTACAAATTTTGCTAACACGTTTTACGCCTCCTAATACCGCATAGAGCACACAACCTAATAACACAAAAATAGCCAGATAATGGTTGACGTGCCAGTTCATCTCAATCGTGCTTGTTAAGACGGAAAATTGATAAATCTCAATGCCATAGAGGCAAAGGAGTAAAGCAATAATAAAAGGAATCATTTTGCTTTTAAAAGCCTGTGCAAGAAAATACATAGGACCGCCATTGAACCCACCATCTTCTCGTGTTATGCGGTACTTAAGACCTAGATAGATTTCTGCATACTTGATGATACTACCAAACAAAGCTGCTACCCATACCCAAAATAGAGCTCCTGGGCCTCCAATTTGTAAGGCTGTTACAATACCCACAACGCTTCCTATTCCAATCATGCCTCCCACCGAAGCAAAAAAGGCTCTTAAAGGATGCAGACCATTTTTATCTTTCTGTTTTTGAAATAAAAAAGAGAAAAAAGTTTTGAAAATAGAGGGGAAAGCTGTGATCTGAAAAAAACGAGTTTTAAAACTGAAATAGATACCCAAGAGCATGATGAGGCTAAACCCGATATAACCCCAGAAGAAAGTGTCGATCTGTTGAAACATAACTTTACCTAGCATTTGCAGACGTTTAAAAAAAAATGAGTTAAGAAAAAAGATAGATTTGCGCTGCTAGCGCTTACGTTTCAAAAGAAAAAAGCAAAGAAACTTAAAATTGTATTGCATATTTTTAGTATAAGCTAAGAGTTTGTTCTGTGCAAGTAACACGTTAAATTTTGTTAGGAAAATAGTTTTTTAACTTAATTTTTTTTCCTATTAAAACTAGCTTCTCGATCTTTTTCAAGTTGATCATATCTGCTATCTAGGTTAGTTTTTTGGCAAAACCCATAAGGAGTCGTATGACACAGTTTTCTTTACCATCACTGCCCTATGCTTATGAAGCTCTTGAACCCGTAATTAGCGCTGATATCATGCGTATTCATCACCAAAAACACCACCAAGCTTATGTGACAAATTTAAACGCTGCTCTAGAAAAAGCAGCCCATGCAGAAAAAGCAGGGGATTTAGAGACGTTAATTAGCCTGCAGCCTGCCATCCGCTTTAATGGAGGAGGACATATCAATCATGCTTTATTTTGGGAGAATTTAGCTCCTAAAGATCAAGGAGGGGGTGCGCTTCCTTCAGGGGCGTTGTTGCAGGCTATTGAGAAAACTTTCGGTTCTTTAGATGCATTTATTGAAAAATTTAATAACAAAACAGGTGCAATCCAGGGCTCAGGATGGGGATGGTTGTGCTTAAGTAAAGAAGGGCAACCTTCTTTAACAATTCAAACTTGTGCAAATCAAGATCCTTTGTTTGCAACAACAGCTCATGTTCCTCTTTTAGGTATTGATGTTTGGGAACATGCCTATTACCTCCAATACAAGAATGCACGTGTTGAGTACTTAAAAAATATTTGGAAAGTTATCAATTGGCGCACTGTAGCTCAACGTTATGAACAAGCTGTATCAGCTGAAAAACTAACTGCTAAATAACCAAATTCTTTGGATTGTTGCGCAAAGCATCCCTTTCATATAATTTTCTTGAAAACCAAGAAAATTATATGAAAGTAACAGCTGATCCTAGTATTAAAATTTTGATGGATTGTCAGGATGTGCCGTAATCCTTTATAATACTAACTATGCGCTTATTTTTTAGAGATAAACCTAAAATTAAAGTTGAGACCTCGAAATCCGATGGATTTAGCGGGTGGTTGAAATGCACACATTGCAATGAGATGGTTCATGCCAATGAGCTGGCTCAAAACAGCAATTGTTGTCCTAAATGTGAATACCATTATCGTCTTTCAGCTCAAAAGCGCATAGAAAGCCTTGCAGATGTTGAAACTTTTAAAGAAATGTTTACAGACATTCTGCCTGTGGATGTTCTGCAATTCATAGATACAGAAACTTATCCTCAGAGATTAAAAAGAGCAGAGCATCAATCAGGGCGCGAGGATGCGGTGATTGTAGGAGAGTGTACTTTAGATTCACAGCGCATTGCTTTAGGAGTTTTTGATTTTAACTTTATGGCCGGTTCCATGGGATCCGTTGTGGGCGAAAAACTCACACGTCTTATGGAGTATGCTTTAGCAGAACGTATTCCTCTTGTCACAGTGGTGGCCTCAGGGGGCGCGCGTATGCAAGAATCAGCTTTATCTTTGATGCAAATGGCAAAAACATCGGCAGCCTTAGCTAAGTTACATGATGAGGCCATTCCTTATATCTCCGTCATGACAAACCCAACATTAGGGGGTGTCACGGCTTCTTTTGCTTCATTAGGGGATGTTATTATTGCCGAACCTCAAGCTCTTATTGGGTTTGCTGGTCCTCGTGTTGTAGAGCAAGTCATCCGTCAAAAATTACCAGAAGATGCGCAAAAGTCAGAGTTTTTGCTTCGTCATGGTATGATCGATGCCATTGTGTCTCGTCACGAATTAAAAAAACAAATTTCCCTTATACTCCAATATTTCACACCCGATTCTCTTATAGATAGAAAACAAGGGGATGAATCCCAAGAGATTCACCGGTTGTTTTTGTTGACAGATGACAAAGATTAAGAGATGATCCCGATGCTTCCAACTTAACAGGAAGGCATATGGAAGAAGTTGAAATTTTAGTTAAAACAAAAGGACCTGTACCTGTTTACGCAACAGAGCAAGCAGCAGGGGCAGATCTTTGTGCCGCCCTTGATCATGCTCTACAGTTACAACCAGGTGCTTCAATCTGTATCCCTACGGGATTATGTGTAGAAATACCAGAAGGGTATGAGTTGCAAATTCGACCTCGTAGTGGATTGGCTTTAAAACATCAAATTACAGTCTTAAACACACCAGGTACTATCGATTCAGATTATAGGGGTGAGATAGGTGTGATTTTAATTAATCATGGTCAATATCCTTTTATCATTGAACCAGGTATGCGTATTGCTCAGGCTGTTTTGGCCGCAGTATGCCGTGCACGTTATATAAAAGTAGAGGCGTTAGCCATATCTTCACGTGCAGAGGGAGGATTTGGACATACAGGCTTAGCGGCAATTCAGTAATTAGTGGACATGATTGGATAAATCTATTAGCTTCTCACGCATTGAGAGCGAAAGAAAACGGTCCTTCTTATCGATTAATTTTTGAATGGGCGCATCAAAGAGTTTGGGAATAAAGATGCAAATAAAAGGCGCTAAAATTTTTTTCTTGAGTCTTACAAAGGAAAATAAAAAATAAATCTCAATCTTATCTTATAAACGGTTGAATGCATGTTTTCTAATAAAAACCGAAAATCTAATGAACCACCCACTGAGATCATTTCTAAATATCTCAGCCCTAAAACAATTACGTTTTTGCAATCGGAAGATCGGGTTGGAGTATTAAGAGAACTTGTGGAGTTATTGGATCGTCAACATAAAATCGAAGATAAAGAGGTTTTTTTTAAAGCCATTATGGATCGCGAAAAAATTGTTTCAACGGGCATTGGTATGGGTGTAGCTCTACCTCATGCAAAATTGCCTGGTTATGATTCTTTTTTTATTGCCATAGGGATTCATTCTAAGGGTATCGCATGGGATGCATTAGACGGTTTGCCTGTACGTTTGGTCTTTATGATTGGAGGGCCAGATGACAAACAAACAGAATATTTACAACTTCTTTCGCGTCTAACGCTTGCAGTTAAAGATGAAGAAAGACGCAAAAAAATGTTGCAATTGAGTCATTCAAAGGACATCATGGCCCTGTTTCGGGGACTTTAATAACTCAGCTTCAGAGGATCGAATGGATCTACAACTCAAAGAAGTCGCAGAGCTTTTGCGTGTTTCAGAAAGCACGCTAAAGCGTTGGATTGAAGAAGGAAGAGTGCCTTCCTATCGGCTTCATGATCAATATCGTTTTAATCGCTCTGAAATAGAAGGTTGGTTATTACGTCAAAAAATTGGTGTTGGAGAGGAACTTGCGGAACCAGAAAACGTTTCTGGTGATTTGCAATTTGGATTATTTCGCGCTGTGCATCGAGGTTTAGTTTTAGATTCAGTGCCCGCACGATCTAAGCAAGAGTTAATCAGTCTTTGTATGCAGGAAATGGCTCATCGATTTGATCTGGATGCAGACGTACTTACAGATTTATTTATGGACCGAGAAAAGATGATGTCCACAGGTTTAGGTCACGGTATTGCTGTTCCTCACACACGCGACTTTTTGTTGAACACTCATTTTGATGTAGTGTTAGTGGTCTATCCAGAAAAACCCCTGGATTATGAAAGTCTAGATGGACAACCTGTTCATACCTGTTTTTTTCTTTTTGCATGTGACGATCGTCGTCATCTCAATTTATTGTCAAAAATAGCGCATTTAAGTAGCTCAGAAACAATTTGTAAGTTTTTACAGCAAAAACCTCAGAAAGATCAATTGCTTGCCTGTCTTAAAGAATGGGAAAGTAAGCTTGTCTCTCAACGCCAGCAGATAAGTTAGATTGTCTTGAACATAGAAAGAGCCTAAATTTGCTGTGAGCTCATATTTTTAAGTCAGATCCACTTAAAATATGTTTTTCAGTTTTTTTGTTAAAAAGGTTGCACTTGCCTGCCTACCATTATACAATGAGGAAAGAGCTTACCATTCAGCCAGAGGTCGGTCTTAGCAGACTCCCTGGTTTCCTCCCATTGCGTATAGAAAAAGAGCTAACTACGACAACAGGTAGAGTAACAGCATGTTTGATAAGTTTACAAATCGAGCAAAACAGGTCATTAAACTGGCCAAAAAAGAAGCCCAACGACTCAACCACAATTATTTGGGAACAGAACACCTGTTATTAGGTCTTTTAAAACTAGGACAGGGAGTAGCTGTCAATGTCTTGCGCAATTTAGGGCTAGACTTTGATACAGTTCGTCAAGAGGTCGAACGCATAGTAGGATACGGTCCTGAAATTCAGGTTTATGGTGATCCTGCGTTGACAGGACGTGTTAAAAAGGTATTCGAATATTCTAATGAAGAAGCTACACATTTAGGACATAATTACGTAGGGACCGAACATCTGCTATTGGGATTATTGAAGCAAACAGATGGTGTGGCGGCTCAAGTTCTTGAAAATCTCAATGTAGATTTAAGTGAAGTTCGAAAAGAAGTTCTTAAGGAATTAGAAACTTTTAACTTACAATTGCCTTCTTCTCCATCCCCTTCCAACGGTAGTAAAACAGACAAGCCTGGTTCTGACAAATTGCCGGCCTTGCGTGCCTATGGTTATGATCTTACAGAGATGAGTCGGGAAGGAAAACTAGATCCTGTTATTGGTCGCCAAGCAGAAGTCGAGCGTTTAATTTTAATCTTATGTCGACGCCGTAAAAATAACCCTGTTTTGATTGGAGAAGCCGGGGTAGGTAAAACAGCTATTGTAGAAGGGCTTGCTCAACGTATTGTGAAGGGCGAGGTACCGGATAATTTACGTAAGAAGAAGCTCATTACTTTGGATCTTGCTCTTATGATTGCTGGGACAAAGTATCGAGGACAGTTTGAAGAACGTATTAAAGCTGTCATGGACGAAATTCGTAAACATGGCAATGTTCTGCTTTTTATTGATGAGTTGCATACCATTGTTGGGGCAGGTGCTGCAGAGGGAGCCATAGATGCTTCTAATATTTTAAAACCTGCCTTATCAAGAGGGGAAATTCAGTGTATTGGTGCTACAACTATTGATGAATATCGTAAGCACATTGAAAAGGATGCCGCTTTAGAACGTCGTTTCCAAAAAATCATTGTCCAACCTCCAAGTGTAGATGAGACCATCCAAATCTTGAGGGGGCTCAAGAAGAAATACGAAGAACATCACAATGTGACAATTACAGATCAAGCGATTGAAGCTGCGGCGGTCTTATCAGAGCGTTATGTACATGGACGTTTTCTACCAGATAAAGCGATCGATCTTTTAGATGAAGCGGGGGCTAGGATGCGTATTGCTACCATGCATCAACCTTCAGATCTTTCTAAACTTGAAAATGAGATTGAAGAAACGCGACGTGCCAAAGAGAAATCGATTAGTACACAAGAGTATGAAAAAGCAGCTCGTTTACGTGATGATGAAAAGAAATTACGTGAAAAGCTGCAATTGATCCGCAGTGAGTGGGAAAATCATAAAGAAGAACATCAATTGCCTGTTGATGAAGAAGCTGTAGCGCAAGTAGTAGCTTCACAAACAGGTATCCCTGTCACACAGCTAACAGAAGAAGAGACGCAAAGACTTCTCAAGATGGAAGAGAGTTTGCAAAGTAAAATTATCGGACAAAATGAAGCTGTTACGGTGATTTGTAAGGCAATTCGTCGAGCAAGAATTGGTATCAAAGATCCTAATCGTCCCACAGGTTCTTTCTTATTCCTAGGGCCTACAGGCGTTGGTAAAACACATTTGGCTCGTCAACTAGCTATTCATATGTTTGGTGGTGAAGATGCTCTCATTCAGGTCGATATGTCTGAATATATGGAGAAGTTTGCTGTAAGTCGTATGACGGGTTCTCCTCCAGGTTATGTAGGACATGAAGAGGGAGGTCAGCTGACAGAGCAAGTTAGGCAGCGTCCTTACTGTGTTGTCTTATTTGATGAGATTGAGAAAGCACATCCAGATGTGATGGATTTGTTGTTACAAATTTTAGAAGAGGGACGCCTGACAGATTCTTTTGGTCGTAAGGTTGATTTTAGACATGCGATTGTTATCATGACCTCTAATCTAGGGGCGGATCTCATTCGTCGTACAACAGAAATCGGATTCTCACACAAAGGTGGAATGCCTGATTACAAGACTATCCAAGAGAAAATTGAAAGTGCTATGAAAAAGCACTTTAAACCTGAGTTTGTGAACCGCCTAGATGGTACGGTTATCTTTAAGCCTCTTGATGAAGCTGCTCTACATGACATTGTGCATTTGGAGCTTGAAAAGGTCAGATCGCGTCTTGCAAAACACCATGTTGAGGTTGAGTTAACAGAAGAGGCTGTTCATCTGCTTGTTAAGTTAGGCTTTGTGCCAGAGATGGGCGCTCGGCCTTTACGTCGCGTGATAGAGCAGTATGTGGAAGATCCTCTTGCTGAACGTTTAATTCGACATGGCCCCGGAGGTCAGCAAAAATATCTTATCAAAGCTAAAGGTGAATCTTTAGAGTTTGAAACGATAGAAGATCTTACAGAAGCTGCACGCTAACAAGCGTGCAGAATAGTTGCTCCACCTAGACAGACATCTTTGTCATAGAAGACAATGGCCTGCCTGGGTGTGATAGCTTTTTGTGGAGTATCAAATTCTATAGATAAGCGATCGCTATCTTGGTTAATTAACGTACATTTAACGTCAGAAGAGCGATATCTGATCTTAGCAGTGCAGGTAAAGGGAAACCGAGGGATGTTACCCACCCAGCTTGTTTCATAAGCAATGAGTGCTTTGTGGAAAAGGGCGGGGTGTTCGTCTCCTTGTTCTACAACCACGACATTGCGCTGAGGGTCCTTGCCTACTACGTACCAAGCATCGCCAGGGCCTCCTATGCCAAGGCCTCGACGTTGTCCGATCGTGTAAAATTCCATGCCATCGTGTTTGCCCACTTCTTGGCCTGAAAGGGTCTCAAAATTCCCAGGATGAGGATGAATATAGCGACTTAAAAAGCTTTTGAAGTCACGCTTCCCAATAAAACAAATGCCGGTGCTATCTTTTTTTCTTGCTGTAACAAGGTTGGCAGATAAGGCAAGTTTGCGCACTTCGCTTTTTGTTAACTCTCCAACAGGGAACAGTACTTTTTCAAGCATGGATTGCTTAAGAGTATAAAGAAAGTAGCTTTGGTCCTTATTCTCATCTGTACCTCGAGCTAAACACAGTTGCCCCTGATGTTGTAAGATGCGGCAATAATGGCCTGTAGAGAGGTAATCTCCACCGAGTTCCATGGCTTTATTAAAAAAAACCTTAAATTTGATTTCTCTGTTGCAAAGGATGTCGGGATTTGGTGTGTAACCTGCAGCATACTCTTTAAGGCATTGAGAAAAGACGTCCTGCCAATACTCATGAGAAAAATTAACAGAATATAGTGGAATATCCAGAGCAGACGCTACACATAAGGCATCTTCATAGTCGGCTACAGCAGGGCAATCCTCATCATCTTCCCAATTGCGCATAAACAGTCCGATGACACGATAACCACGTTGTTTAAGCAACAATGCGCTTACTGAAGAATCAACACCCCCGGAAAGACCTACAACAACTGTTTTTTTCATAAAATAAGATCCGAACTTAGAATATCGGAATAAAATAGGGGGCTAATTATTTCCACCAGAACAGTTTTTGATCAAGTAAGAATTTGGTTATTTTTCATATCTAGTAAAAACTAATTAAGCTCATTAACCAGTCGTCTTATTTTGGCATCGTTAAAAAATTAATTTAATATTAGTGTCTTACACTAAAACTCATTGCTTTGAGCTCAATAACGACCGGAGTAGCCAATCTTGGCTAATTTCCTACAACAGGGACTTTTTTAAAGTATTTTTATAATAGCAATTCTGTCCAACCCTCTCTCAAAAGGAATTTTTCAATTCGGCCTTCATTGTTAAGACATCATTAGCTTTTTGTTGTTGGTTAATTAACCTCATTTTGTCAGAATATATTTACATTTCATCTTTAAACCTTAAAAAGGAAAAATTTATGGCTTCTTTTAATCCTTGCCGTCGCGGACAACCCGCACCTACATTTGTACATGAGACACATGCACGCTCACCTTCAGCTTCATCTAAGGGCTGGGCAACTACAG
>JAFEGP010000033.1 GCA_018239815.1 Verrucomicrobiota bacterium
AGGTTTCAGAAGAACTCTATTCTATAAATGCATAAATTTATGCGTTTTACAATATGTTTAAGAAAATATTATAGCATTTTTTTAATAAATTTAAAAGCAAATGACATTCTATTAAGAAAATTTTACAGAGAGTTAAAAAAACACAAACAAACACTAAAGCATCTTAATATAACTGTTTTTAGCGCTCTTTTGGTCTGAAATGTTGAGCTCGAATCTCGTCGATTTGGTCATAGTTACCATGAATATCTGCCACCACATCTGCAAGCTGAATCTGCTCTGCAGAAGATCTTTCGGCTCGTTTGGCAATATTTCCGACCATAGCAGTCACACAAATAGCACAATCTCTAGGTTTTTGAATATCTGGGGTTAAGAATAGGTGGTAATCTTCAAGTCCCCCTTTCTGCACAACCTGCTGAATAACATCCGCACAGGTCATGTCACTTTTTTCTCTATTACGGTCGGTTGTCACATAAAGCTCTTCAGGCTTGCGTCCCTTGGTATCGAGAAAAAATATCTGTTGATCTTTAGTATCTACAACAAGTCCCACTACATGTAATTCAGAACCAATGAGTGTTGCAATAGGTAAATGAAAAAGATGTTTGCCATCAGGTTTAGCCATCTCCTTTTTCATCTCTGCAACATTTTGTTCCAGTTCACTCAGACGAGGAGGAATACCCGCCTCGGGAGCTCCAGCCCAACCTTCAAAATAACTTTTTTCGGCAGGAGAAAAACTAGATGCATTCCCTAAAAACATGACCTGTTGATTGATTACTGCACGTGTTTGAGGAGCTAAAGCATATTGGCATGCCTGAAAGCCCACGCCCTTAAAAGCTTGGTTCCACTTGCCAACAAAATACAATCCTATGTTTTTTAAGACTGCTACTACATAGCGAACTAAGGGGTTAGGTCCTCCTTTTACCTCGAGTTTAGAGACTTTATGAACGCCTAGAGAGGCAACGGCAGGTTCTGTGTAATGTGCAGATACATCTTGAGAACTGATAATAGATTTGCTTGGCTCACTCATTGTAAAAACACCTATCAATAAAAAATTAATCATATCTAGTATTTTTTATTTTAAAACACATTTTTTCTTTTCAATTTCTTTAAAAAGCGATAAGCTTCCTCTTTTATTTAAAAAAAGGTTCACCATGGAAGCTTCTCAACCCGCTATATCTACTCAACATTCAAGGAATGCCCAATTCCCCTCTCAGAATTTACTTAAGGCAGCGATTGTGATTAGTGCTGTTGCTTTCGTAGTACTTGGCAGCATAGGCATAGGTGGAGTGCTTAATACTACGGGGGTTGTTTCTTTGCCTCAGTCTTTAAGTTGGATTGCTTCCATGAGTCCAGCGGCTCATATCCCCATGACGATTTTATCGGGATTGAGTCTTGTTACCCTAGTTATCTGCATTGTTAAGTTACGTGATGCCTTACCCTCTCATCAGGAACAAGATCCTTCTAAACATTCACCAAATGGCTCTGCATTACATTCAAGGCATCGCCGTACTACTTCAACTGTCAACAGCAGTCCACAACGGCACCAAGCAGCACCTACAACAGGCGGAGCGCCTATGCATCCATCAGCGAGCTCCTTTCCTCCAACTCATCCTGTTCCTCCCCCTGCAGCACCTGCTGCTCTACCACTTCCAACCCCTTTCCCAACAGTAGTTCATAATCCTCCTCTACCCTCAACGACTCCCATGCCTCAACATCAACCAGGAGCAAGCTCTGCAACAAGTGGAGCTCCTATGGCTGCACCTCTCCCTTTATCTCCTCCTCCAGCTAGTTCTTTACCTCCAACTCATCATGTTCCTTCTCCCTTAGCACCTCCTGTCCTACCACCTCCAGCTTCGCCTTTAGCTGATGCCTCTGCACTATCCTCAGTTGCCTCCTCATCTCAACATCAACCAGGAGCAAGCTCTGCAACAAGTGGAGCTCCTATGGCTGCACCTCTCCCTTTATCTCCTCCTCCAGCTAGTTCTTTGCCTGCAGCAGGTAAAGCACAAGGCACAAGCTTGCTAGAAAGAGTGCTAAAACAATTCTCTAAAGATTTTCCCTCTGCGTTCTTTAGCGATTCCGAAGTGAAACAACAAGATTCTCGAAATTTTGATCCAGAAGCCTGTAAAAATGTTTTGGATGATGGAGAAATACAGGTTTACGGCCGAACATTCCAAACTACAGGTGAAGAAAAACTCCTCTCTATTGTTAGCTCAAGCCACCAAGTCCTTCTCATTCGTTGTCAGTTAGGAACTGGTAGTAATAAAGTTCTTTCTTATTGTTGTATTGGAGAAGAAGAGTGCGATATATTCCAAGAAGAATACGAAAAAGAGAGAAGTGAAGATTTTTTCGTCTACACAAATTCTCCTTCTGGCTCAGCATCCACAACACGACCTACTTCGCCAAACGGGAAACAAGGAATCGCAGCGAAAGATTACGAAGCATCCCAAGAGGCATACCAACAAAGCGGTGGAACATGTTTCACTTATACAAACTCTCCCCCTAGCTCAGTCTCTACATCAAGAATGGCTTCTGTGACAGAAACACACGACCATAGCGCTAGTCATCCTGCAGCAGCTTCTGCCCCACAAGATCCTCCGGCAGCTAGTGCAGCACCCGCTTTTGCACACTCCACAGGAAATCTAGTAACATTTAAACCAAATCATCCAGATCCTAAGGACAGCCTTGACTTTCATCTAATGCCTTGTAAATCCTATGTTCTTGTTAAAGGATCAAGTGATGCTGTCAGACACATTCTGTCAAAAGGAGCAAATGGGGAAAGTCGGTTTTCAAGCGAATTAGACAGCACTGCATGTCTTTCTTTGAGAGACACACTGACAAGCGATGGTTATACAAGATACTCTCCTCTAGATCCTAAAAAAGACACTTTAGATGCTTGGCTGCAACAGGCAAAAGAAAAAGGACAACAGGCATGGAAGATAGCCAACATTGCTATGCCTTTAGATCCTATAACATTAAAAGATCTTCCTACCCCAGATTCTTGTTTTATAAAGATCGATGCAGCACGCAGTCCTTTCGCTTTCCTTTTAGTGAAAAATGGCACTGATATAGTTATTTTCCCTCCCTTAGCTCAAGACACTGCACAAATCTTGGCGCAGAGATTGCTAACAGAAAGAAGCATCAAACAACTCGCAAATGAGGCCCTTTTCTCTCACCCGGCTTTAGAAGGAGCTGATGCTGTTAGTCAATTTACCTCATTCCAAGATCGCGAACGTTTGGACGCATTACTTGCGCAGCGTTTAGCCTCTTCTGTAGCAACAGTTTCAGCAGGAACAGGTACATCCTCAACAGATACTAGTGCTGCTTCAGCGGCTGCTCAAGCCCTGCAGGCAAGACCTCTAAAACGAGGAAGCCCAGTTCCGACACAGTCCCCTTCTGCTTCTTCATCAGCCCTACCACCCCCAACTGAGAGAGTACAGACCGATAGCACTGCCGCAGAGTCAGTGGTAAGTTCTAGCTAAGATGTCAGCAAAAAAACTAATCGTGAAAATTAGGCAAAATCGTCTGAAGACGGTTTTGCCAGCTTTCACGAGGCAGTAGCTGTCTTTGCAACTGCTGTACAAGGTGGTTAGAATTGCCTAGCAGAGCTTGGATGTAACTTGAACTATCTTTTTCTTCATGACCGAGGAGAAGAAACTCATAACCCTGAAAGAATTGCTTCATATAAGGAGTAGGGGCGCTCAGCACAAGACACCCCGCGGCTAAAGCTGGCAAGACCCACGGATGGCTTGTACGCATCGGCAGTTGTTGAGGAAGTATCAACAGTTGGCTTTGTTGTAACACTCTTTGATGTTCACTAAAAGGTAATGGTGGGTGCAAAAAACGTAAAGGAGAGTGGCTTAGTCTGCGTAACCAATTTGCTCCTGAATGCTGGCCAAAAACATGTACAGGTAAAGGGCCTAACAGATTCAAAAAGGGAGCTAATGCGCTGTCTTCTGTGAGATTTTCAAATAACACAATAGGAAATTTAACAGGCAATCTAGGCAAAATCTTTGCATCCGTAGCATGAGGCAAAAACAGATGCCTAGCATGAGTGATTTCAAAAGGAGATCCTAACCATAGATGTGGACACTCCCAAGGGAATTCCAAAGATAAGGGGTCAAGATGCCAATGTAAATGAGGTTGCTTTTGCAGTTTTAAAAAAGAGGAAGGCGCCTGGCCAAAACTTAAACTCCATCTTGCTGCAGAAGGTCTTAGCAAATCTTGCCAAGATACTTCATAAGAAAGTTGCAAGCAGGTTTCATAACCTAATTCCTTTAAAGCTTGTTGACAGCCTTGAGCTGCTTGATAAGCTAAACATTCCTTATGTGAAACAAAACAAAACAGCTCAACATGCATACTAAGCTCGTTGTACGTGATGCAAAGCAGCTTCAACATGTGCAAACACATGCTGTTCTCCAATCAAATCCAAAACTTTAAACTTTTTTAAACTAGCTCTTACAGAAGTATGCACTGAGGAGAGAACCAAGATGGTTCCTTCCTGATGACAGCTATAATAAAACTCTTTCAAAGCATGCATACCACTTGCATCCACCCATGGAACATGACTCATCTGTAAGATAAAAAATTGGGGTGGTTTTTCAAGCCCTGACAGCACATGTTTAAGACTATCTGCCACACCAAAAAAGAAAGGCCCTGTGATTTCATATACCTCCACATGTTTGGGGAGCTGAGCCATCTCTAACTTTTCTTTTTTTATAGGCTGTACTCTAGCGCTACTTTCTAACTTACGCATTAATAAGAACAGAGCCAGTAGCACTCCTGCTAAAACGGCTGTGGTAAGATCAACAAGCACTGTTAATAAAAAAGTGATAAGGAGTACGACAACATCACTTTTAGGCGCTTTAAAAAGATGTTTAAAGTGATGCAGTTCGCTCATATTCCACGCTACGACCATCAAGACTGCAGCAAGAGAAGCTAAAGGAATTAAACTCACAACAGGTGCACATAACATGACAATCACAGCTACTGTCAAAGCATGAATCATCCCAGCAAAGGGAGTTTGCCCTCCTGTTTTAACATTGGTTGCCGTACGAGCGATCGCACCCGTAGTAGGAATACCTCCAAAAAGGATAGATCCTATATTTGCAATCCCCTGCCCCATAAGCTCACAATTTGAGCGATGGCGTGTACCTGTCATGCCATCTGCTACAACAGACGACAGCAACGACTCTATACCTGCTAAAAATGCTACAGTAATGGCATCTGGTATTAGTTCATGAATGTTGGCAAAGGAAAATTCAAAGGCTGGCCATGTTGGCATGGGGAGCATACGAGGAATCTCACCAAAACGACTTGCAATCGTGGTCACAGGCAGATGCATAAACCAAGAAACAAGAGTTGCCATCACGACAGCTGTCATCCCCCAGGGTAGTGCCGGGACGTAGCGCCTTAAAAGTAGAATCAAAATAAGCGTGCTGGAAGCTAAAGCAAATGTAGGCAGATGCACAGTATGAAAATGAGAAAGTAAGCTTATCCATTTTGGCAAAAAGTCTGCAGGAAGAGAGTTGATGTCTAGACCTAAAAAATCCTTCACTTGTGAAGAGAAAATGATCACAGCAATCCCTGTTGTAAACCCCGTGACAAGCGGATAAGGAACATACTTAATAAGACTGCCTAATTTTGAAAAAGCTCCTATCAGAAGAATAGCTCCTGCCATAAGAGTGACAATGGCAAGTCCATCATACCCGATTTTCTGCACAATCCCATAAATGATGACAACAAAAGCCCCTGTAGCTCCTCCTATCTGAAAACGTCCTCCACCAAAAAAGGAAGTCAAAAAGCCTGCTACAATGGTTGTATAAATCCCTTGCGCAGGGGTTAGCCCAGAGGCAATGGCAAAAGCCATACCCAGAGGCAAAGCTACAATGCCCACTGTGATGCCAGCTAACAGATCAGCTCGAAAGAAGCGCCATGAATAGGAGCGATTTAACCAGTGAAATGTTTCAGGTATAAACTGCTGCCAAAAACTTAACGGATTGGTAGTTTTCATTAAGGCAAGACCTCCTCTAGCACATCCAGAGGGACTGGCTCCCCGAAAGTGTAGTCATAGATCTGCTGACGGTTATGATGCCCACAATCCTGAGTTTGTAAGATTGTTGGATATAACAAGTCTAAGTTAGGTATGAAAACACCTGCTTGAGTAAGAGGACCCTCTGTGAGTAAAAACAACGGTTTATTCGTTGTCAGGAAATCATATCCCACAGAAGAATAATCGCCAAGATAAGCATCAACTTGTGTGAGTAAAGGGTAAACCAAAGGGATCTCGTCAAGAAAGACAATCTGATCTGTCTGATATTTCTCTCTTAACTGCTGTAAGAGCTCTGGAAATAGTCTATACATGAAAGGATGTAGCTTCACAATAAGCTGAATCGTTGACGGCACTTGAAAGATTTTTTGCATCTGCTCAAAAAAAGGCGAATCTTGAGGCCCCTGAGCTGGGGGAAAACTCCATGTTGGAGCGTATAAAAGACGCCATCGTCCTTTTGCAGCCGGCAATAAACTTTGTACTTTTTGATCGAAAAACTCTCGATGTTTTAAGTAATAGGCATAACGAAAGTTGCCTACACGTACCCACTTTTTAACACGTTCCAAAACTCCTTTTTTGTCAAAGCAAGCTCGCATATGCTCACCATAAAGCAAGACAATATCCTCATTAGCGTATTGCTCAGCCCAGTAATCTTCTCGAAATTTATCTGAATTACCGTGCACACCACAAACTGATAACTGAGGACCATGGTAAACCTCTTGTCCAAAGCGATGGGCTCCCGGATAGAGACGACAGGATTCAAACGTGTACAAAATATGGTAAGGATCTAACAAGGACTGTAACTGCTGCTCTGCTAACTCAATCTGTATGGGAGGATAGAAAATCTCTGCAGCAGCTTGAACCCAAGGATCCTGCACTACCAAAGGCATCTTTAATAGAGAACATAAAGGAACTAAATGATCAAGTAACCCTGTACGTGGCCCCGGACAAATGGCAATCCTAGATCCCATATAATTTTTTATCTTCTTCTTCAATCTTTTGAAAATCAACATCCTTTTCCAAGGCTTGCAGCATGTAGGCTATTTTTTTCTGAGCAAGATTTGGATGAAAGCGTTGATGTGCAATTGTTTGAGCACACAGACTCCACTTAGCCCGTTCTCGAGCATTACAAAGTTGTTCAATAGATTGGATCAAAGCATCAAGATTAGGTTGGGCATAGGCTAACTGTGCCATGCGAAGCCCGGGTTGAGGAGGAACAAATAAAGCTCCCCCTTTAAATAGGTAGGGATGCGTACTAGCATCTAGCAAAATAACGGGTTTGCCCATGGCTAAGAGTTCAACAATCACATTACTTCCTCCCTCCGCTCCGGAGGGTTGTACACAAAAATCGAAGGAGGCGTACTGCTTTAAGACGTCGGGATAGGACGTCCATGAGTCATCCCATAACAGCCAATTTTCATGTTGGTAAGCTTGCAGCATTTGTGCAAAATGTTGTTCGTAGTCTGGGTAAACGCTTTGTTGAGGGAATCTCCCTTTGAGAACAAGAACAAGAGGGTATTTAGATTGTAGCTGCCGAACAGCTTCCACAGCAAATTCACAATTTTTCCAATACTCAAACCGGGACGGTACTCCTACAATAATAGCTTCCGCTGGCAACGTTTTTCCAAGACGTTTGGCCAATTCAATAACATATTGTCGGGATGCAGGTTCACAGTGTGTAAAGTGATGGGGAAGATAAAGAACACGATCCAAGCCATAAGCATGAGCCCGTTGCGAAGCCAAAAGAGATTCTGTAATTAACAAATCCGCTGAACTGTAAAGTTGAGCAAAAATACGTTCCTGAGGCTGATGTGCATACAGCTTTAAAATCGTGAATTTATTTTCTTGAACACCCGATGCAAGCATCGCAGCAACACCGGCGTTCCAACTTAAAACCATGGATACATCATGCGTATGTTCAATGCGATGAGGATAAGAGATACAGGGAGCATAATCAGCTTCTGCCAAAGCTAGGTTCATCTGAGCAAGAGTGGCATAGTCTTCCCCTAACAATGCAGGAATATCATGTAAAGTAGCGTGGGGAAGCATCGCTGCAAATTTTTGAGCATGAACAGCTTCTCCCATGTCTGTTTTAAGATGGGTAAAAATTGCAAAACTTTTGGCATGTTTTTTGCTCATATTATTTCCATATGGAAAATTCTACAAAAAAGCCAGGATTAGCCTGGTTGAACCTCTGGGTTCATACTCGTCATACTATACGTATGTTAATTGAACGCGCCCCAACTGCCAACATTTTATGGTTAGCTTTATTACACGGGCTTATCTTGGGGTTGTATTGGGTTCCAACTGTTGCACTTTATTATCCCTATGCAGGAGCTTCTTTTCTTTACATTCTTTGTCTGCTTGCTGGAGCGATTACAGGTATTATACAGCTTTATGTTGTCGCTTGGCTCTACCTGTTTTGTGGTAGGTGGTTAGGCGGGCAGGGTACGTATCAAGCTGTGAAGTGTGCGGTAGGTTGGAGTTTTTATCCTTTTATTATAGCAGGGATCTGCGGCATTTTAAGTGCTTTGACAATGCCTCACCCTATTTTACAAGGATTATTTAGTTTAATCAGTATTACTGCCTTTATTTGGGGACTTGTCATCTTATTTAAAGTTGTTGCAGAAGCTCATCGCTTTTCTGCTTGGAGAGCTGTGGTAGCCGTTGTGATTGCCGTGCTCTTTATCCTAGCCTTTTTCTTCATCCTTAGCTTTTTATCCGCCTTGTTCTCATAGCTTAGTTAAGACTTCTTTGCCGCATGGCGAAGAAGTCTTTTTTCTCAATTGCAAGAATAGGATGCTGCTGAGATTGACTTCTGTTATATCAATAGCTCTCTAAGCTCTTTCAGAAATTTTGCACATTGATCGCTTGTATAGATAAGGGCCAGTGCATCGATCTCTTCTAATTTTTTCTTTTTTAATTCAGGATCTTGTTCTATGCAACATACCGAAGACTTATCACACACGTCCCCAACCAATACATAGCATAAAACACTTTCTAGATTATGTTTAAAGTCCTCAACTATTTGCAGCCTTAAAACATTGATTTTTATTCGTAATCTATCGACAAGCCAATCCTCTAGTTTCTTAAGAGGTCCTGTTTTTGCATATACAGAAGCATTGGCTAACCTTAGCAGTTGTATTAAGACAGAATAGTCATGTTTTTTTAAAATGCTCTCTAATTTGAGTGGTGTTTCTTCATCTTCATCCAAAATATATTCTAGCACATGATCTTCTAACGTCTCCCAAGCTGCTTCTTGATCTAAGTCTGGCAAATCGAGCACTCTTACTAATTTTTGAAGTACATCTGTATACGATACTGTCTCTATTTTTTGGGGAGGTTGAATAGCAATAGGAGCAGATGTTAAAACCCGTTGAGTAGGGGCACGTACGATACTTACCCCTATTGGTAGAGCTGCTGCAATCGCTGTGTTTCGTGGAGGCTGAATAACAATAGGAGCAACTTTCAAAGTTTGATGAGGAGCACATACAATGCTCACTCCAATAGGTAGAGCTGATGCTACAGCAGCTAAACCACACCTTGGATCCACTACTGGGGCAGGCAGCTTAGGTTGTTTGATGAGAACAGGTGTTTGTATTGCACCATGACTTTGATCCTTACTATCCTTAATGACACCAAAACTAGCTTCAAAACCATTTATGCCAAGTGAAACATAGAGACCATATTGACTGCCTGGCTCAAAACAAATTGTGTTAGGCTTAATATTAATCGCAAATGGATGGGGTTGAGCATTAGGAATAAATTGGCCTGGATAACGAAAATCTTCGTGAAAATGCAAAATAGTGATGATAACTTTTTGTGTAGCAGCCAATGTATCACAAGAACAAGGATACGTTATGTGATCTGTACTTTCTGATTCTGCTTGAACCTTCATAGAAAGAACTGTCCAATCTCTCGACAATAACTGAGGCGGGACCTCAGCAGTCAGAGTATGAGTGGGGAAATTAAGCCCTATACTATACACGCTGGCTAGGGTCCGTTTTTCACCCGGAACCTGCTTCTGAAACTTATTGTCACCTTTCCAGAAAACATTCAAAGTACTTGATTGCGCAGACGGGAGAGTTGATATTGACATAATTTTTCTCTTATAAATCTAGTGATTTTATTTTTATTTCTTATAAAACCAACCAATTTTTTTATCTAATTGGGTCTAAAATTTTGAAGTGATAAATCAAGAATGGTCATTGAGTTTTTTATGAATTTGTTTTCAAAAAAAAAGCCCTATCAGACGAATCTGATAGGGCGAAAAAAAACTGGCGGCGACCTACTCTCCCACACTCTTG
>JAFEGP010000034.1 GCA_018239815.1 Verrucomicrobiota bacterium
AGGTTTCAAAAGAACTCCAATGTATCCGTATGAATTCGAATTTACAGTCGGTTCATCCAGTCAAGAACGCAAAACTTAACTTTGGGTATTCTTGATCAGTCTGTGAAGTTGCCCCAGAAGATAGAAGGGAATCGATAAAAGCTGAGATGTTGACAAGGATCTCTTTGGGGTCATTTGAGGAAAACAGGGAAATCAGATCGGGCCTTTTTTCAAAGTTAAATTCTAGTAATCGAAGATTTTGCAAGTGAGCCAGATCTCGAATAAGCCAGGTTTTGCCCACCTGACGAGCCCCCCTAACCACAAGGGGTTTCCTTGTAGCTGAGGTAAACCAGCTGCTCAAAAAATGACTGCGATCTCTCTCCATACCTTTATTGTTCTATATTTTGTAACTAAGTCAATAAAAGAAGGGGGTGTTTTTGCAGGCAAATTAAAAAAATGCACAAAATCCCCTGGAAAATACACCCTTAATCATTCTAAAGCCAAAAATTTTCTTTAGTGGTTAGAAGGCAATCCTGGAACTTCTGGGAATAGATGATAAATGAATTATCCTTGCCAAACCGCTATTTTGTCGCCTGCGCCACCCTGCGCCCTCTCTAAATCACCATAGTATTTATAGGCTACGAGATGATTACGCATCTCAGATGCGAACCAAGGCTGCTATCACAAAACTGCTGTTTGAAGGCATTAAATGCCTCCTAGGCAAAGGGCGTTGTACTCTTTTTTACGCGTTCTCAGAGCGGAAATAGACGTGTTTCCTAAGCCTTTTCTAGTACCCCTGATTTGCTGGATCACAGTAAACAGTCGAGTTTCTATAGTCTCAAGCGTTTGCAGTGTCACGAGACTCTTCTTACAGAATTTGGCTTGAGACTTGAATGCTAAATTGCTTAGTTATTTCTACATCCATATGTACATAACGTTGTTTGGAATCATGTGAATGAAATGGGGGTGGCTGGATTCGAACCAGCGTATCCGTATGGAGTCGGATTTACAGTCCGATGCAATTGGCCGCTATGCGACACCCCCCAATCTTGGGGAAAATTTGCTGGAGAAAGGACTTGAACCCTCAACCGTCCGATTACAAGTCGGATGCTCTACCAATTGAGCTACTCCAGCGCAAGGAGAAAGGGTTTATAACAAACAACCCTACTTTTTCTCAACACGGAAATCATCCGTTGATGCATTAAAATCCTGGCCAGATTGCGCAAGAGGTTGAGCAGCAGGCTTAGGTTGTTCAAAAGGAGTTGAAACAACAGGAGCATCTTCTTTTGTTTCAGCGCGGTAATCATGATCTGACATGCGGAATCTAAGCTTTTTAAACACGTCACTAGAACCATTTGCTGTAGGAACATTGCCTGCCGCTTGAGAGAAAATTTCTTGGCTACCAAGATTGGAGTCAATAACTTTAGCTTTAAATTTTCGTTTGCCAGTAGATGTGTAAACTTTTTTCGACGCTTCTTCCTTATTCATGCAGCAATTTTTATATTTTTTTCCTGAGCCGCAAGGGCAAGGGTCATTACGTCCTACTTTTTGGTTCATAAATAGCCTGTTTTAAAATTTTAGAACCCAACTTTACAAAACTTCTAGGTAGATGTCCACTTGAAAAACCGTTATAATCATTGGCCTATGATTGTGACTCCGCCTTTTAAAGGACTTGGCCAACGCATAGAAAGTGCGACACGTAAGGCTTTATTTACTTATTCAATGATTCCAGAAGATGGAAAAATAGCCATAGCTCTAAGTGGAGGTAAGGATAGTCTTTCTTTGCTCATTATGCTGTGCGCTATTTCTGGAAGAGGAGTACCTCCTCTTGAATTAACAGCGATTCATGTGCAAGGGGAATTTTCGTGTGGAGCAGGTGTGGATGTAACCTTGCTTCAGAAGGTTTGTGATCAACTTAATGTTCCTTTGCTTATACGCACTTCAGATCTAAAACTAGAGCAGCTTGCTTGTTACAGTTGTTCTAGAGATCGGCGTTCATTGCTATTTGAAGCTACTAAAGAAGTAGGCGCTAAAGTGCTTGCTTTTGGACATCATCGTGATGACCATGCTCAAACATTATTAATGAATCTGCTGCATAAAGGGGAGTTTGCCGGCAATCTGCCTAAACTTGAAATGGTAGATTATGGAGTAACCCTAATTCGCCCTCTTATTTACGTCAGTGAACAACAACTCAAAACATTTGCACAAGAATCTGGATTTGCAAGAATTACTTGTCAGTGTCCTGTTGGACAACGCTCTATGCGTAAAAAGGTGGATGAGTTGCTAGATGAAATAGAAATTTTATTTCCTAATGCTCGTTCGAACCTAGCCCAGGCTGGCTTGATTTATGGATCGGATAAAGCAAGGCGAAAATCCTGATTTTTGTTAGACTGTTCTCATGAGACCAAAAATTCTTTTGACAAATGATGACGGAATTTATGCACCGGGGATTAGAGTGCTATGGCAAGCTTTGCATCAAGCCAATTTTGCTGACCTATTTATTGTAGCTCCTTCTTCTGAGCGTTCAGGAACGGGTGTAGGTATTACATATGATCGACCTATTCATGTTCAAAAAGTAGAATGGCCGGGTGTGCAGGCATGGTCTGTAAATGGAACTCCCGCAGATTGTGTTAAATTGGCATCCAGGGTGATTCTTAAGCAACCTCCAGACTGGGTTATTGCTGGGATTAATGCTGGATCCAATGCTGGACGCAATGCTTTACACTCTGGTACTGTAGGTGCTGTGATTGAGGGAGCTTTAAGAGGAATTCCTGGGATTGCGTTTTCTTGTGAAAATGGAGAACAACCGAATTTTCACGTAGCTGAAAAGTTTGTTGTGTGCCTAACGCAGTACATCATGCAGCATTCTCTTCCCAGTGGCACTGTTTTAAACGTTAATTTTCCACATGTAGAGCTTGAGCAAATCAAGGGTTTTCGTTTGACGCGCCAGGGTAAAGGGCGTTGGGCAGAAGATCCTAGTTTGCATAGAGAGACGGCAAACGGACCTCTTTATTGGTTAGGAGGTAAGCCGGAAGAATTAGATGAAGAAAAAGGGTGTGACATTGATTTAATGCGTCATGGTTACATTACAGCTGTACCGTTGCATGTGCACGAATTAACAGATCGAAGCATGCTAGAAAAGAGCAAAGAGCATTTTGAGGGTTTCTTTCAACAAGAGCTTGTTGAATCGCGAGCTACTCAAACAATTTAGTGTTGAGATTAATTCGCGATGCGAATATGCTAATTTCTCTTTTTTAGGGCGTATAGCTCAGCGGCAGAGCACCTGTCTTACACACAGGGGGTCATAGGTTCAATCCCTGTTGCGCCCATTCACTCGTAAATCGAGTGCGAACTACAAAATGCGGGAGTAGTTCAATTGGTTAGAGCACCGCCCTGTCACGGCGGAAGTTGCGGGTTCGAGCCCCGTCTCCCGCGTTGCTTCTTCCTTTCATTTGGCAAATCCTGTATGGAGGATATCAATGCCGTTTCATTCACATTCTCAGTTTAAATTTGGAAAGTACTACCTTAAGTCTTTATTTTGGATTATCGTAGGAAGCTTTTTGGCTGCTTTGAGCATCCAAATGATCCTGATTCCAAACAAGTTAATTGACGGTGGTATAGTTGGTATTTCGATCATGGCTGCCTATTTGACCAAAGATCATTACCTGTCATTTTTTCTTGTGCTTTTCAATATCCCATTTGTCATTTTAGCTTATCGTCAGATAGGTAAGCATTTTGTGATACAGATGTTAACGGCAGTGTGTATTTTTGCGTTGTTTCTGGGGCTTTTTTATTTTGTGCCTTTTGTCACATTTAAGGCTAATGATCTTGAAGTGATCGTATTGGGCGGTTTCATTCTTGGGGTTGGGGCTGGCTTAATTATCCGTAACGGTGCTTCAACAGATGGCACAGAAATTCTGGGAATTCTTGTTAACAAAAAAATGGGATTTTCTGTAGGACAGGTGATCCTGTTTTCTAACTTTTTCATTTTTGGTATGGCAGGATTTGTTTACCAGAACTGGCATACAGCTTTCCTTTCTTTAATGACATATGTTGTTGTGTCTAAAGTGATGGATGCAGTGATTGTTGGATTTGAAGAAACAAAATCTGTCATGATCATTTCTCAAAATCCTCAGCATCTAGCGGAAGTTTTGATGCGTGAATTAGGCGTGGGCTTAACAGTGATGTATGGTCGAGGTGGCTATACAGGCGATACAAGAGAAATTCTCTATATTGTTGTAGAACGTTTACAACTAGCTGAACTTAAAGAGCTGATTCACCGCGAAGATCCAAGTGCATTCGTAGCTGTTGAAAACTTGCATGAAGTCATTAATGGCAAGCAAGCTCCTTAGCCGTATCTTCTGCTTTCCAGCGAGGATATAGATTGTGTTCGATCTTTAATGCATCGAGTACTTTGCCAACGATAAAAAATTCAATGTCTTGGATTGTTTGAGGTCGTGTGTACCACGCTGGAAGAGGGGGTACGATGGTGGCTCCAAGACGAGCAAGTTTATGCAGATTTTCTAAGTGAAGTTCTGATAGAGGAGCCTCGCGTGGAACTAACACTAGAGGCCTTTTTTCTTTTAATGTGACATCCGCAGCCCTGCGTAGGCAATTATCTCCTAGACCCACAGCGATAGCTGCAACAGTTGCCATGCTGCAGGGAATGACCACCATACCATAAGTTAGATGAGAGCCACTTGCAATGTGACTTCCCACATCATGAATGCCATGAAGGTGAATGTTTTGTTGGATTGAAGGGGCAAATGTGGCTATAAAACGTTTGGCAGTAGAAATATCCTCACACAGCTCATAACGAGCAGTATAAAGTGCCTGTGGAGTCATGACTAAGTCTACCATGAATCCTTTGTCGCAAACATATTTAATCAAATGATGAGCTAGAATAATCCCAGAAGCTCCAGAAACACCAACAACTAACCTTTGCACAACACCCCTAAAGCTACGAATAACAGAGAAATAAAGGCTATGGCTGTATTGCAGCGAAAAAATAGCGGCGTGATATTGAGTGAGAGCTCAGGATCATCAACAAGAGGTTTGACTTTTTGATGAAAGTCTAGAAATAACAGAGATGCAAGAAGCGGAGCTGCAAAGAAAATACGATTTAACGGTGTAATAAAGCCTAATAGTAAAAGAAAAAGAACACACATACCGTGTAGAAGTTTAGATAAATTTAAGCTTGCTTTCAGTCCAAAACGCGCAGGTAAACTGTGTAGTTGATGGGTGCGATCAAAGCGATAGTCTTGAATCGCGTAGACAATGTCATGGCCTGAAATGGAACACAAGGCTGCAAGGCCTAGTAATAAGGCCGGACCCACTAGATGATTGCAAATTGCGGCTGCTGCCATAACAGGTCCTAGTAAATGAATAGTGCCAAGCACAAAATGACAAACAATGTGTACCCTTTTAAGGTAAGAATAAACGTAGATCAGAAGTGCTGCTAAAGGTGCTAAAAACAAGCAAACAGTATTGAGCTGAGAGCAAATGAATATAAACACTGTCAAAGCACCCCACGCTATCCATCGCGCCTGTGCTGCAGTGGCACGGCCAGATGGGATGGGGCGAGCTTGAGTACGTGGGTTGCGTGCATCAAAATGGCGGTCAATAAGCTGATTAAAAGCCATGCCGCTCACACGAGCTGCAATAAAAGCTAGGATAAGCCACAACCAAGAACTGAATGAACACATTGAACGGGGATAAAGAGCAAGGGGAAGTAGAGCGCCAGCTAAAACAAAAGGTAAACCAAATAGAGTTTGTTCTAATCGAGTTAAGTCAACAAAGGTTTGTAATGTTAACTTTTGATTTTGCATTTTTCTAGTCCTCAGTCTATGAATCAATAACAGGAGTTATAACATACTATCATGAGTGAACACAAATTACAATTTGATGCATGGAAGGTCTTTCGTATTATCTCAGAATTTGTTGAAGGTTTTGAAAAAATGACCGATATAGGTCCTTCTGTCACGATTTTTGGCTCAGCCAGAATCCCTGAAGCTCACCCCTATTATTTGCAGGCAAAAGAACTGGCTCATAAGATTTCTCAAAAAGGGTTTAGTATTATTACAGGTGGAGGCCCTGGTCTTATGGCTGCTGCTAACCAAGGGGCTCGTGAGGCTGGTGGACGCTCTTGCGGTGTGAGTATTGATTTGCCTTTTGAAGATGAACATAATCCTTATGTCGATCGTAAATATAGACTTTGTTTACGTTATTTTTTTGTGCGCAAGGTTATGTTTCTACGTTATGCCCAAGCATTTGTTTTTTTGCCTGGAGGCTTTGGAACACTGGATGAGTTATTTGAAACTCTAACATTGATTCAAACACATAGAAGTGCTGCCTTTCCTGTCTTTTTATTTGGTTCTGCCTATTGGCAGGGTTTGTTAGATTGGCTACAAGCGTTTCCTTTAAAACAAAATTTAATCAATACAGCAGATCTAAAAATTGCTACACTAACAGATGATATCGATGTGATTGTTGATTCTATTGTAGCTTGGCACCGTCAACACGGTTCTTCTCCAACCTTTAAGCTAGATGTTCCAGAAAAAGGAAGTTAGTTTTTTGCAAAATCTTCACTTCAGTCATTGACCGATTATACCTCAAGAGCATATCTTCTTTGTTTCGCTCGGGTGGTGGAATGGTAGACACTAGGGACTTAAAATCCCTTGGAGGCAACTCCGTGCGGGTTCGACTCCCGCCTCGAGCATGCCAAACCGCAAGAAGGTGAGTCCTTGAACAAGACTTAGTTACCTTCTTTCTTAAAGGGCTTAAGTCTTTATTGACTTAAGCCGCTTTATTATGAGATTACGACCCTCTTGAAGCTCCTGTGTGGATTTGTATCTTAAATTATTTCTAGAAGAATGAATCTTCTTTGCCTAAGGCAATGGAGATTCAAGTTAAGGCTGTTTAATTTTTTCATAGAGTTTTTCTTGCACATAAGGGATGGTCGTTGATCCCGTCATGATCATGATCCATCTCCATCCAAAGCCTATAAAGGCTGTTTTTTTAAAAATCGTTTCTATTATGGATATTTTACAAGATAGATCTGTTTGCCGTTGTGTTTTAAAAGTATCAATGGGATGGCTAGCAGCAGATGCTATACTTCCTACTACAACTCCAGATAAAATTTGTGCGCTGCCTTCGTGTAGTCCTAAATCCTGCAGATGAAATTTCATACTCGGTACTATGCCAAGATAGGCGCTTGTAAAGACAGCTTCCCGAACGGCTGTAGAGCCCAAAGCTTTATAAAAACCCATTTTTCCATGAAGAGCGTGAATGCGTTGCATCGTTGTCCATAGGCTATGACCTGTCTTTTGTTGTTGAATCATGATACCTTCTGCAGGGCAAACGACTATGGCGGAAAAAGCACCTGATGCAGAAGCTGCTAAAATTGGATGCATAACTGTTGCAAAAAGATCCTGAGCAGCTGTTTGAGCAGCTATAGTCGGAGCAAAAAATGCCGTCGACCCAAGTAGGCCTCTGTACCAAGCACGGGGATTTTCTTTTAAACACTTTAAAAAAGTAATCGAGCGTGACTGCTGAACATTTTTAAAATACGTCATAGGTTGTATGAAAGGCATCACGGCTAAAGCGGAAATACTGCCTATGCAAACATCTTGCCAAAGAGGGCGTGGTTGTTGGTTAGCTATATGAAATTTTGGAGAATGTTCAGAGGAGGTTTCGTTTGAAGGATGAAGCGGTGTAGACATGTTTTATCTCCATTTTTAAACAACTTAATTAAAAAACTATCGCCAGAAGTTCTGAGGTAGTGTGACGCTAGCACGCAAATAATGGGAGGATGAACGCAGATGCAATATAAATTCGATATCAGGGATTTTGAAAGGCTCCAGGAGATCTTGTCATCATATCAACGTGTTTTATAAAGATTATGTTAATTAGTTTTTGCGAATACGCACAAGAAAATTTTGAGTTTGAAATCTGAAATTTGTTAGAAAGGGATTTTCCTGCTAGAAGTTATGACAGAAATATTTCCGCATGACAGGACTCTTTGCGGCTTAAAAAGACAGCAATCAAATTGATCGGATTTAAAAAAGGAACGCCGTGCACATACTGTTTTTACTGAAAGGTCTTGTCCTTGGGTTTTCTATTGCGGCACCTGTAGGGCCAATTGGAGTGCATTGCATAAGAAAGACTCTGCAATGTGGTAGAGTGTCTGGCCTTGTGTCAGGTCTTGGGGCTGCAACAGCTGACCTCGTTTATGGTATGATAGCAGCCTTTGGTTTGACTTTTGTTTCAAGGTTTTTGCTAACAGAACAGTTTTGGTTAAGGGGTGTTGGAGGACTTTTTTTGATCTATTTAGGCGTCAAAACATTTATGTCTAAAACACATATAGCGAGCCATGGTAAAATTTCGTGTACGTCTTTAACTCGAGACTTTATTACGACTTTTTTCTTAACGATGACAAATCCTATGACAATTCTTGCCTTTGCTGCCATCTTCGCTGGATTAGGTCTATCTAAGGCAAACGGCTCATCTGTCTTGCTAGTTCTAGGTGTGTTTTTTGGTTCTGCTCTATGGTGGCTAGTATTAAGTGAGTTTGTCACGCTTTTCCGTAGAAAAGTGGAAGAGAAGATGATGAAGTGGATCAATCGCATAGCAGGGTTAATGGTCTGTGGATTCGGCTTGGTTGCGTTATTAAGTGCTTTTTGGTTAAAAGATGGGTATTGATCCAATTGCTAGGTTTAAGAACATTGTCTTAGTCCGTTTACCTAAAATGTAATAGGCAGCTTTCTCTTTTTGTTCTCTAAACATTTATAAAAATTCAGAAAAGACCGGCTTAAATCATATTAACTCATTGATACTGAATGTTTTGATAGGAGCTTTGTCAAGCTATCCTACTTTTTATAAAAGGGTAGTCTCTTTTTGTTTTTTAAATTGTTTTTCTATGAAAAATTAATATAAACAATTAATGATTTTAATATATTCAAATGTTAATTTGTATATAAGTGAACTAGTTACAGGGGTTTTTGTTATGGATCATAACAAAACATTGTCCAAGCAAAACGTTCTTGAATGTGTGCATAAATGGGGGCATGGGGTGATTGAATCTATTCTAGATCCCTCCTGTCAGATTTTTTCCACCCCAGATGTGCATGGACTTATTGGTTACCATATGAATCGCAGATGTGCTGTAGCCTATGGCGATCCTGTTTGTGCGCCCCAAGACAGAGAAAAGTTAGCTCATGCTTTCCATGAATACTGTGCTAAACAAAGAAAAAATGTAATTTACTTGGCTGCTTCCGAAGATTTTGCAAAGTGGATGCATGAAGAACAATCAAGCGGGCTTATTTCATTTGGCAATGAGTTGTTCTTTGATCCTCAATGTAATCCGCGCGAAGCTCCAGGAAAAAAAGCAGCTGTGTTAAGACGTAATCTTAAGCATGCTGAAAAAGGTGCTGTTGTAGTTAAAGAATACCAAGATCATGTTCCTGAGATAGAAATTAAGATTCAAGATGTTGCTACACAGTGGCTCAAGCATCGTCAAGGTCCTCAAATTTATATTGCACAAAGTCCACTCTTTCATGAAAAATTTGGTAAGCGATGGTTTTATGCGGAACGAGATGGGCAAGTCATAGGGTGTTTAGCATTAAATAGATTAGAGGCAAGAGGCGGATGGGCTCTTGACCGTGTAATGACCGTGCCTCAGGCTTCTCCAGGGACATCGGAATTTCTTGTTGTAAGTGTCATGGAAATCTTAGCTAAGGAAAATTGCCGTTACTTGACCATCGGTCCAACTAATGGAAAGTCTTTAGAAACTGTGGCTGGTTTTGGAAAATATACGTCTCTTATGATTCCTTTTGCATTCAAAGCCTCTCTTAAAATTTTCAAATTGCATAGAAGAGGGCAATACTGGGATAAGTTCAGTCCTTGTAGTTCCCCAGCTTTTATTGTTGTTAAGAATGCTAGCTTGGGTATTCATGAAATTCGAGGATTGATGCGTACGCTCAATATTTCTTTTATTAATAGATCTAAGAGAAAAGATTTAAGTAAATAAAGCCTGTTCTATCAATAAAGGACTGTTTTTTACATTCTTAAGCTCGATTACCAGTTAAAAAATAAAGTTTCAGTCAATTAGTGTGTGAAAATCAGGACAAAAATTCCTGAAATTCACAGGTTTTGTGATGTAGGATTGGCTGCTTATTTATCCTTTGCGCCGTAAAACCCACTTCTTCAGGGGTGGGATGTAAGGAGCAACCATGTTTTGGGATGGCGTAGCCATCACTTACACGGTTTTTTCTCTTCTGTGGGAGAGGACTGTTGTTCAATATATTGTCGAATGACTG
>JAFEGP010000035.1:0-3851 GCA_018239815.1 Verrucomicrobiota bacterium
CAGTCATTCGACAATATATTGAACAACAGTCCTCTCCCACAGAAGAGAAAAAACCGTGTAAGTGATGGCTACGCCATCCCAAAACATGGTTGCTCCTTACATCCCACCCCTGAAGAAGTGGGTTTTACGGCGCAAAGGATAAAATCCTACTGCGACAAGCAAGCAGAGAAAGAAAGAATCGAAAGTAAAAAACGAACTTATATTCCTCCTGGGAAAAATGGAGAATCTGCTCGAATAAGATTTTTTGAGCTTTCAGCGGATTCTAAATATGACGGCGTGCGTCGAGAATATGCGGGCATGCCAGAAGGGCAATATGCACTGCATAGCCATCCTTCGGATTTAACTAAAGTGTACCTTGTAAAGAAAAACAAGGTCGCTTCTAATCTTATGTATTGTGAGATCCCAAGGACAGCATTACAAGATGTGTTGCAAGGATTAGGAACAAATATAAGAGCATTGTTCATTCCACCTAAGCAGAAATCTTAGGTTCTGTAGCCTATTCTAGGCTCGACATGTGTGGTTGTGCAAAATGACTGGTTTGACAGCTTGCATGATCCATTTACCTTATTAAAAATCGCGTTCATTTTCTTTAAAATTTTTACATTAAGACAGTTTGATCTTTCTTCTTTTTGGCTGTAAGTAGCTAATTTTTATTTGTTTTAAAAACAAAATTCAAATATGATCTCCTTTTTCAATTCTTTAAAAAAGAAGCTTGTTTATGTATTGGAAGGTCCTTGATACGGGTCCTGGACTTGCAACAGAAGTTATGCAAAGAGATGTTCAGCTCTTTCAAAACTTGGAAACACAACAACAAGGCATCTTGCACTTTTATGATTGGTTGCATCCAGCAGCAACCTATGGATGTTTTGTTGACCCAAAAAAGATTTTATTGACGACAGAAGGTTTAGATTTAGGCAAACGCTTGACGGGAGGGGGCATAACCTTTCATGTGGCAGACTTTGCATTTTCTGTGATTGTGCCTGCTTCACATAGTTCGTTTTCCAGCGATCCAAGCAAAGTATTAAGGCAGTATCAGTATGTAAATGGTTTGGTTTCACGTGCTTTAAACGGACTTTTTCCTAAAAATTATGAGATTCTTCAGCAAGAAGATGCTTCTATTTACAAAGATTTTTGTATGACAAAGGGCACCAAATACGACTTGTTGAGTGAAGGGAAAAAAGCTGTGGGAGCTGCTCAACGCAGGAAAAAATTTGGTTACTTACATCAAGGTAGCATTTCTTTGGCAGTGCCAAGAATTGATTTTTTACAAACATACTTGCCCTCTCATTTAATAGAGAAAATGTTGCAGTTTACCTTTTCTCCTTTAGGCGACAGTTGGGATATTCAAATGCTTAAGGATACTCGTGAGCAATTGAAAGCAAAGTTAATTGAAGTTTTTCAGGAGGAAGAAGGATGAGAGCGTGGTTATTAGCTTTTATGCTTTTTTGTCATATGGTGCATGCAGAGCCAAGTAAGGTGATTGCTTGTGACAATGGCATTGAAATGATCGACTTGGCTGTGCAAATCATAGATCATGCAGAACAATCTATAGAATTTTGCCCATGTTTTTGCGGGGGAGAAATTTTTCAGCAAATCTTTGTTAGGATTGAGCAGAAGATGCGGCAATACCCCAATTTGAAGGCGTACATTTTAATTTCTCCGATGTTTTTAGAGCCTTTAGATAAGGACTTAATACAAAGACTTTGTCAGCAGTATCCTAGGCAGTTTTTTCTAACTTATACTACTGTTGTGCTCAACTGTAATAATGATCTTACAGCTATTGATAATCATGTAAAGATGCTAGTTGTGGATGAGACATATTTTATAGTGGGAGGTACAAACTATGACTATGCTTTATGTTCTGAGGGAGTCTTTACTCCACCTAAAAGAGAAAAAAACTGTGCTGTAGGCCCTGGATTACCCGCCGGAGCGAGGGATCAGGATATTGTAGGTAGAGGGCCTTTAGCTCGTGAATTGCGTCAGAATTTGCATCGCTTGATCGCTTTATGGAAAAATTATCACCTTCATAAACGTTTTGTTTCCCTTAATCCAGATGATTATGCGTCGTCGAATGCCTTTTTTGAGATTAACTTGCAACGTAGACCTTATGTGGTCGCTTTTGAAACACATCCCGATGCGATTGAAGTTGAAGACGGAAAATTAAGTCGTATTCTAAGTGGTCCCATGCACAATCCTAATCTAATTTGTGAGCGATATTGTCGTCTTATTGATGAAGCTCAAGAAGAGATTTGGATTGGAAATCTTCATTTTGCTCCTGTGGATCCCATCTTTGAGAGTTTATTACGAGCTGTGAATAGGGGTGTTAAAGTCGTTGTCATTACAAATGGTGTGCATGACCAGTCTCCTGTCTGTACACGTCCTATTTCAGTTGCTAATACGCTCTACTATCTACCTCTCATGTATGGGAAAAAATATAGTCTTTGGGACGAGAGTAGTTGTAAAAAAGACAAGGTTTTCTCTACTGAAATTTATCAGTACAGTGTTCCTGAGGTGATCTACCATAAAAAAGTTATGTTGGTGGATAACAAGACACTGTTGATTGGAAGTTATAATTTAGGCTTACGTAGTAATGTATCGGATTATGAATTAGTAACTGTCATAGAATCTCCTCAGCTTGCTCAGAAAACAAAAAAAATCTTAGAGCGCGATCTGAAATTTTCTAGACGTGTTACGCCACAGCAAGCTCGAGAATGGTATTTTGATTTCTTTACATCTTATGAAGCTGAATTACAAAGGCAATTTAATAATTTTTTCTAAACAAAGGTGGTTGTAGTGGCAAATTTACAAGGATTTCCTAGAGATTCTGTGTACATAGTTCATTCTGGCATGTTAAAACTTTGGCAATGTTCTTTTTTAGACATGAGTAAATTAGTAACTCCAATGGTTGTGGGAACTCTTGCTTGTATCAGTTCGGAAAGTTCTGGAAGAACATTAGGCTTGCTAACAGCTGGTATGGCATTTGGAAGAATAGTGCGTGTTTTAGGTCACTATGCGAAGAATTCGATTACAGGACAAGAGGCTGCTTTAGATGCTGTCACGGCAATTGTGCAATATACGCTTGGTGTAGCAGGTGGGTGTGGTCTACTCGCAACAGGATCTATCGGATTAAGTATTATCATGACTAGCATGACAGAGATGGGTTTAATGGTTGCACAAAATAGCAATTCTGAAGATTCAGTTTCTTGAGATGGGTCTTAACAAGCTTCAGCTCTGCAATGGAAAAGAGACAGCAGTTTTTGGAATGAATAGAAATAGTTTTTATTATCATGGCATTAACACATTTTTAATTTTTTGAAGCAGATTTTTTAGATCTAAATTTGCGAAATAAACCAAAAGGTTTTAAAAAATAATTTTTCTTGGAATGGTTGCCAAACACAGTTGGATAGCGTTTTTTAAGAGCCTTATTATGAGTGTGTGTGCCTGTGGCGGCATCAATAGGCGGGATAAAAGGCTGGTCAATAGTTTTTTGTAGAACAACCACCAGACAACTATCTGAGAGTTGATAATGATCATTTCTTTGTAAAATATCAGGCTGGAATGGTCTGATTTGGTCAACGATGTTTTCTGGTAAATGATGGGAAGTTAAAGAGCTTCTGTAATCGATGTATAACCACTTATATCCATTGCTGTGAGCTAACATCCAGAAAAACTTTGGATTATAGTTTATCCTTTGCGCCGTAAAACCCACTTCTTCAGGAGTGGGATGTAAGGAGCAACCATGTTTTGGGATGGCGTAGCCATCACTTACATGGTTTCTTTTCTTTTGTGGGAGGGGACTGTTGTTCAATATATTGTCGAATGACTGTAAGAGGAGCCCCTCCGCAAGCTCC
>JAFEGP010000035.1:3918-10485 GCA_018239815.1 Verrucomicrobiota bacterium
CCCCTTTCAGACTATTCACTAATTAGTGACTAGGCTGAACTTTCCTTTCATGCTTTTTTTAATGCTATCAAAATTAAGATCTAGGGGGGTGCTTGTAGGATGATCATCAATATCAATAGAAGCATATTTAAAGCCCAAACACTGCCAGAAAAAACGAGAATAGGGGGATTGTTCAGATAGGATTTCGGTGCCATTTTCATTGTAAAGAGTAGAAGGAGATAACAAAGGATAAGGCCAGCAAATCCCAAACTCCTTTGCGATCATTTCTATTAATTCATGAGAGTTAAGAAAACTAGCAGCAAGTTGTTGAGTGCCGATTTCAATAACTGAGGCATGATGCGGGATATAGCCTTGCTTTTTTAATGAGAGTAAAAATTCTAGATCTAAACTTGACATGCCCATTGTGGATTCCTTGCTATAGTTATGTTTAGAAAAATGCTACCCCTGCCGTTCCCTGGTAGTTATAAGCAGCGACTTGTTGAGCATCTGCAAAGTCCCACAGTGAGGCATTCCAGGCGATGTCATCTGCGACAACTAAACTGCCTGCACTAAGCTTACGTCTGACTTCTTGAAACTCAAAAAGCATGTGATGATAGGTATGATCAGAGTCATGGTAAAACATATCAATACTGTCTAGGTGATTAACTAAGGAAGGTAATAATTGTTTTGCATCTCCAAGTTGTAATTTAAGGCAATCCCGATAGGCATCAGGGATCATCCATCCAGGTGATTTGCTTGTCGGAACAACAACACCATAGATGCTATTTTTCATTGTCCAGCTCGGATCTTTAGGATCAAAAATAGCTGGGAGATCAATGGCATACAGTTTTCCTCCATTTCCATTTTTGACTAGAGCTAATGCAATAAAAGCGCTTGAGAAACCGTTACACACACCTGTTTGGACAATCGTTTTAGGTTGATTTTGGCGCACAAGCCAGTATAAGAATAAGGCAACATTGAGATTAACCCAACCTGGTATATAATGGGCTTGGTAACAATGCGTTAAATCTGCAACATAGTTTTCTAAATAGGTTTGATTTTTAAAAATTTCAGAAGCATGGGGAATCGTTAATAACTCTTCTCTAGCTTCCTGAAGTATGTTTTGCCAAACAGAATTGTCAAGGTAAGAAGCATTATTTTGCTGATGGATAAAAGGTAACAGCTTCCTATAGGTAGGATTCCAAGAAGATTTTTCTGCATTGAATACACGATGCGGGTCATTACGTACAAGATCAGCATTATAATTTGGATGGGAGGAATTATATGTTTTGTCTGCTAATAACAAAGGCACTTCTTTGATAGCTTGGTTGAAAGGAACATCATTTTGCTCAGCTCCAGGACTTTTTAAATTTCGAAAATGGGCTTTGGCAATATCATGGCCAGCTAACTGATGAGTCAGTTTGAGGAGCATGTCGGATTGAATTTGTTGTAAGTGGTGCGCTTCCTTAATGGCCTGTTGAAGTTGTGCAAGCTCCTTTTGAACCTGATCAAGTTGGGTTACATTGTGATTTGTATTTTTTATCATTTTTTTTAAAGAACGAAGAAAACCCATACTTGACTCACATTGAATTAATCGTGTTTTTTTGTAGATTGAAATTTAAAAAGTAAGATAGCGCTAGTTTTCTTTTTTTTAGATTGTACGCCTGCAAGACTCAATAGATTGCCTACTGCACATGCCACTTTGATGCTCTGATGGATGAAGCGATATAATGTTCGTTTATAGATTGATGGATAAGAAGATAATGAGCGATGCATAAAACGGTTGGATAAACCTCTAAATAGAGCTTGTGAGACACTGTAAGAGGTGTGAACCTTATCACTTACAAGTTGAATATGAGCTAAATCTGCAAGACATAAGTTTAGGCGCTGCAAGAATTTTTTTGCAGAAAATTTTCTTGGGTTTTTTACGTACACAGAAATGGAAGTGTCCTTTGAAAGGTAAGGAGCGATGTGACGAATAGCCGAACTTAAGTTCAACAAATTCTCAAAATCTGACCAAATCATGACATGTTTGATAGGAAGAAAAATTTTTCTTAATTCTTCTTCTGAGCGGCAAACTAACAAAGGGTAGAATTGATAAAAATAAGGATAATCTGGTTTCAATGCTTCTAACTTTTCAATCATGTCAGTCATAGGTGCAAAAGCTAAGATAAGACACGCAGCATGCCGAGCTAAGTGTTGTGTAAGGTCTTTAGTAAGAAGATAGTCATCAAACCAGTCTTTATGCCAAAAAGAGGGAAGGATGGAGGGCCCCCAGGGGTGTAAAAAGGTGGGCTTTTGTTGCCGCTGAGAAGAAGATAGAGCTATTTTTTTTGGGTTGTGAAGGCGTAGTGACAAAAGAGGGCGGTCACCATATTCATCTATTAAAGCAGGTAAAAAAGTAGGAGAATTAAGGGTGGTAAAAAAATTTCTGTATTTTGAATCGGAATAACATGGGTTATATTCTTTTTGTAGCCAACATAATGTAGAAACTATGCTAGAGCGCCAATAAAAATGTCCTTGAATGGGCTGAGGGACATCACAAAGAATTTTTTCCAAGGAAGAAATAAAGTCGGCACTTTCTTGCAAGATGGGTAGATGTTGTTCCTTAAGAGGCGTGGAATGGTAAACAACAGGGATATGTGCATGAGCTCGATGAGTGGTTGTTGTCCATTCTGATAAGTGTTGGGCCAAGGCATGCTTATGATTTTTTCCTGAGAAGATTGATGTTTGTAAATAATCAAAGGGAGCCATTTCGACAACACAATAATCATCTGAATCTTGAATATGAAGAACGTTTCCAGAAGGACACATTTCAGAGATAAAAGCATAGTCACAGAAAGCACCCACAGTGAACCGATCATTTTCAGGCTTAATGCAGAGCATATGACGCAAATAAAAATGTCCTATCATGACCTCTTCGTTCAGTTTCCAAAACAAACGATTTGTGTGATGAGCATGAGTAAAAGATTGTGTAAGTAGATTTGCAGTGCTCAGAGGATGTAAAACTGGAAAAGCTAGCTTAAGCAATAACTGAGCTTCTCTTTCAAAGACGTCTTTGCCAAATGTTTGTAGAATCGGGATAAAAAATTCTTCCGTCACCAAAAAATTACCTGTTGTGACGCCGCTATAACCTTTTTTAAGGAGTTGACCAACTTTGAATAACGAACCATTTGCAATGATATAATCAGCTACGAGGAAAAAGAAATAAGTTTGGCATATGTTATGACCTCTACTGCGCATACCACGTTCATAGGCTAAAGTAAGAGAAAGAGAATAAGTTCCACTTAAAATCAAATCACTAATATCAATGAATTCAACCTGACAAACAGAAGAAAGTTGTTTGAACCCCTTTTGAAGCTGAATATTAGGAATATCTTTCCCAAGTGTAAGAAAGATAAAACAACATTCATAATCTTGATTCAAAGCAGGGAGATTTTGAGAAGCAAGCAAACTGTGTAAACCAAGTCTAAAGAATTTTTCGATGAATTTGTCTCCCCAGACTGGCAAAAGGAAAACAAGAGGGGGCTTTACTATTGGGGTGCTTGTTATCGATGGAATCATAAATAAAAATCTACTTTGCTAAGGGCAAAAGAAGTTGTCAACTTGATTTAATAAGACTGAGCAGAAGGTAATCTGTGTGAAAATGAAACTTGTACTATTGGTAAAAAGAGCTAAAGAATAAACTCTTTCTTAAAAAAATGAATTTTTTTCATAAGATTCTTATTATCATTTTTCTGAATGTTTCGTGTTTAAATGCTCTAGATATGAACCAAGGCATGATTTTTATTAATACTATGCCGAAGTCAGGAAGTGTGTACATTATTTCTGTGTTAGAACAGTCTTTAAAACATTTTGGTTATCAATTTACGCGTGTTTCTCAGCTTCGTTTTCATGATGATTACATGGATCCTTTAATGATTCTTAGGATGATCAACGTTCCTTTTTACGCGCAGGGACATGTTGATGCAACAGATTATAATTTGGATGTCCTGGCCATCTATTTTCCTCGTTTCATTTTGAATGTGCGAGATCCTCGTCAAGCTATGCTGTCTTGGTTGCATCATATTGAAGTAGAGGCATATAAAAAATGCTCCCACGCGTTTTTTCAAGCGATATCTGTCCTCCAGATGAGTATTTTAATTGGTCTATAGATGACAAAATTGATTGGCAAATAGAACATTATTTACCAGCTTTAATGATGTGGATGCAGCAGTGGGTAACTGTCTTAGATTCCAAGAGGTTTGATATCCTGGTCACGAGATTTGAGGATTTACAAGCTAATCCTATGGATTTTTTTGTTAAAATTTTCAATTTTTATGAATTAGATGTCATGCCTGTTCTTCTTGGTTTTCAAAAAGGTAGATATCATCATAGGTTAGGTCTTGTGGATGAATGGAAAACAGTTCTGTCTGCATCGCAGATTCAACGTATGCAGGAACTTATCCCATCTTCTTTGTTGGAAAAATTTGGTTGGGAACCTTTTTGATGAGTTAAATCTAGATAGCAAAATTCTTGTATGGAGATAAAAAATATTATAAAAGTGATTTATGAAGCTTTTGATTCGAGCGGCTATTCAAAATCACAAACACTATTCTCTTTTAATTCTTACAATGTTTGCGATGTTGGTTTTGACATTGGCTTCTCAAATAGAAATCTTAGCTATAGGTGTCATTTCTCGAACGGGTCCTGATTTTTTTGTGCTCTTTTCCGAAGAAAAAAAGGGGGATCATCATGTGCCAGACGAAGTCCATAAATCAACTTTGGAAAAAAAGTGGGCAGAGATTTCAGATAATGATGTTATTACAAAAAAACAGGCCTCAACCTACCTTTCCAGGGGTAAAAAAAAGGGGTTGGTCTATCGTGTTAATGCCTTTTTAGATCAGCATTTTCATCTTGCAAAAAGTCTTGTTAGATTAGCTCTAGTTGTGGTTGTCGTAGCGTTTTTTAAAGCGGGAGCTCTGTTTTGCTATCGCTATTTTACACAAGTTGTTGCCATTCGTGTAAGCCGTGATTTAAGACAACGTTGTTTTGAGCATGTCCAAAACTTATCCATGAATTTTTACCATAGCTATGACATGGCTCAAATCTCATCGCGAGTTTCAGGAGATGCAGGTGTTGTAGCTGCTTCCGTCAATGCTTTGTTAATTAATTATATTCAAACTCCCTTTGCTATTCTTTCAACATTTTGTGCATTGCTGCTGATTTCTTGGAAATTAACGCTATTGGTCTTCATTGGTGTACCTCTTATTATTGTGCCCGTTGTTTTTATTTCCCGTCGTATTAAGGAAATCGCTCAACGCATGCAAACCAATCATGAAATGTGTACACGTGTGTTGATGGAATATATTTGTGGTATTTTCACTATCAAAACCTTTTCGATGGAAAAATTCTCTTTGAAAAAATTTAGAGAGAATAATTTTTTAATGGCAAAGCTTGAGGAAAAAAGTGCTCGTTATGGGCTGGCAGCTCGACCCATTTTGCATTTAATCTCTTCAGTTTTTTTTGCCAGCGTTATTCTTTCAGGTCTTTATTGGTTTGAAATAGCTCCGGAGGAGCTATTGGTCTATTGTGGACTGTTGTATGTGTTTTATGAGCCTGTTAAAAAATTTGCAGAAGAAAATATTCAGATTCAACGAGGTGTTGTTGCAGCAGAAAGAATGTTTTCTTTACTCGCAGAGATTCCTAAAGTGCGTGATTTGCCTCAAGCAGAACCCTTAACAAATTTTCAGCATGAAATTGAGTTTTGTAATGTGAGTTTTCGATATAAAGATGAATGGGTTTTAAAAAACCTTTCTTTTAAGGTTCCGAAAGGTCAAATTGTTGCAATAGTGGGTCCTACAGGAGCTGGCAAATCAACAATTGTCTCGCTTCTTCCTCGCTTGTATGATTTGGATGAAGGGGAGATTTTAATTGATGGCAAACCTCTTCCAACTTATACGCAAGAATCTTTAAGAAAACACATTGCTTTTGTACCTCAACGCCCCTTTTTGTTTTTAGACTCTATTCAAGAGAATATTTCAATAGGGCGCTCTTATAGCCAGGAAGAAATTATCACAGCATCACGCAATGCTCACGCTGAAGAATTTATTGTACGCATGCCTGGTAGTTACCAAACTGTATTACAAGAACTTGGAAAAAATCTTTCAGGGGGACAACAGCAGCGATTAGCCATTGCAAGAGCTCTTGTCACAAAAGCGCCTATTCTTGTCATGGATGAAGCTACTTCTTCTTTGGATGCTGTAAGTGAAGAAAAGATAAGAGATGCCATTTTGGATATGAGGGGCAAACTTACTCAGATTATTATTGCACATAGATTTTCTACTATTGAACATGCTGATAAAATCATTTATTTGGATCACGGAGTGAAAATTGCGGAAGGGACAAAAGAGCAGTTATTGGCTTCTTGTCCTGAATTTAGGCAAATGTGGGAACTTATGCATTTAAATTCTGAGAATGCAAATGCTTATGTGTAAATAATTCAACTGTTAACCCAAAATAGAGATGTCCTAATTTACTCTAAGTACAAATGTCCTAATTCTCCATAAACAGGGCTTTAAGCAACGCTTCCTCCCATGGGAGGAAGCG
>JAFEGP010000036.1 GCA_018239815.1 Verrucomicrobiota bacterium
GACATTTCTAAATTGGGGCTACAGAGCAAGCCATTGTGAGCATGGTGCGTTGAAAAGGAATACGGGTCAAAGCTTGTAAGTTAAGGTCTGAGATAGGATGTGCCTGATACAATAATGCGCCAAGTCCCGCGATCATAGCGCCATTATCCAAACTTAGACCAGCTGGGGGCCAATAAAGAGGAAGAGAGAATTGGTCATGTAAAAAACAGCGTAGTGTTTGGCTATGACTTACACCTCCTCCTAATAGAATAGATTGGGCAGGAAACAGTTTAAGAGCCTCGCTGATTTTTGCAGCTAGCGTTTGAAAAGCAGCCCGTTGAAAGCTAGCAGCAAGATCGCATCGAGTTTGTTCGTTGACCTCTTGGCATTGTCTCAAAGCGTAGAGTACAGCGGTCTTTAAACCACTAAAAGAAAAGTCTAAAGGATGATTTTTAATTTTAGCGGGTTTGAAAGGAAAACGGTAAGGATCTCCTTGTTTGGCTAGCTTTTCGATTTCTGGACCTCCTGGATAAGGAAGATCAAGTAAACGAGCTACTTTATCAAAAGCCTCTCCAATCGCATCATCTTGTGTCTGGCCAATAAGATGGTAGTCTCCTATTTGTTTGATCCATACGCAGGAAGTATGGCCTCCAGAGATGACCAATCCTAATGCTGGCAACATAGGCGCTTGACCCATGCAGGCTGCATAAAGGTGGGCTTCCAAGTGATTAACACCCACAAGTGGTTTTTGACTTTGATAAGCAAGTCCTTTTGCAAAATTTAAGCCTATTAATAAAGATCCAATCAAACCAGGTCCTTGTGTGACAGCAATTAAATCAAGATCTTCTAACGTGCACTCAGCTTGTTGAAGAGTTTCTTTTAACAAAGACTGACAGATATCAAGGTGACGCCGACTGGCTTGTTCTGGGAACACTCCACCATATTGCTGTAATAGGTCAGTTTGCGAAGCAATGCAATTTGCTAAAATACGATGACCGTCTTCAACAACGGCCATAGCAGTTTCATCACAACTGGATTCAATACCTAGTACGAGCATATTTAGAATTAGATTTTTTAAAAGTTTATAAGCTTAGCTGTTTTTTGAGAAGCAATTATTTTTTAAGTGCTTAGGTTTTTAAAAACTTAAGTTTTGTTTTTTTATTTTTAATGAGTTTAAATGAAGAAGAGGGGAGTGTTTTTAACATCAAAAACATCCCCTTCAAGAGCGTCTTGTTTTATTAAAAAAATTCAATTAAAGGTTAGGTCTGTGCAAGGAACTGCGCGTCTTCATTTAAGAACATCTATTTTATTTTTTCTTGTTTCATTCGGTTCTGTTTGTGGAGTGCTTGTGACGCCCGCTCTGCCAAAGATTCAACAATTTTTTCATATTTCTGAGGGGGCGGCTCAGCTTGTTATCACAGCTTATTTATTAGGTTATGCTTTAGGACAATTACCTTACGGTCCTTTGGCAAATGGAATAGGCAGAAAAAAAACTTTATATGTAGGGATGGCCGTGGCGATGCTAGGCTCTTTGTTGTGTGCCATCTCAGCCCCTCTTGGTTGGTTTAAACTGCTTATTATAGCTAGATTTATCCAGGCTTTAGGAGCATGCGTAGGATTAAAAGTTAGCTATACAATGGTTGCGGATGTTTATGACCAAGTGACAGCTACGCGCAAAATTTCAAAAATGATTGTGGCTTTTGCTGTGATGCCAGGCCTGGCTGTTGCTATAGGAGGATGGTTGACTCAGACATTTGGATGGCAAAGCTGTTTTTATTTTTTGGCTGTTTTTGGGGTGATTGTCTCTTCAATGATTACAGCAGTGCCTGAAACGGCCTCAAGGATTCATTTGGATGCATTAAAAATTAACGTCATGATTAAGGATTACTCTGCAAAATTCAGAAACAAACCCCTTGTTCTTGCTGGACTCATTATGGGAAGTGGTACATCAGTTGTATACTTGTATTCAGCTAAGGCTCCCTTTATTGGGATTGATGTGATAGGTATGCAACCTGACACTTTTGGGATGTTTAACTTGTTGCCTTCGCTAGGTATGCTCATTGGGATTGCTGTGGCAGCTCATTTTGCAGGTTATCAAAAATTATTAAGGTTAATGAAACTGGCAACCATTTTTTGCCTTGGTGCTACATTGACTATGTTGGTGCCTTTTGCATTTTTTGGACCTAGTATCTGGTCGTTATTTTTTCCTATGATACTTGTCTACACAGCAGAAGCTTTAGTTTTTGCAAACACTTCTTCTCTTGGATTGTCACAAGCAAAAAATAAGGCACATGCTTCTGCTGTGCTGAATTTTCTTAATATTATTTTTTCTTTTTTTGTTGTTCTTCTTTCCGGATATGTCTTTTCAGCATCTGCCTTAGCTATGCCTATTGCCTTTATGTGTTTTTTTGTTGCGATGCTGTGGCTTTTGCATGGCTTACAAAAATCTCTTCAGAAGTAGATCTAGACCTTCCTTCAAAGAATAAAACTTGGAATTTTTCTTCTTTTGTTCAAATTCTGTCCTCAGGTTAGAATCTTAAAACAAATGTTAAGAAGAAGAGAGAGATGGCTAATTCTTTAAGAAATTCTCTTTTACAAATCGCTATTTATAGCGATCACATTCAAGCCGCAGAAAAGATTTTAATGGGCAACTTACAGGTGGCTACCTGTGAAAATAGAGAAGGACAAACATTGCTTTTAGCAGCTGCTCGTAAAGGTTTATATAATGCTGTTCTTTTTTTATTGAATCTGGAAGGAACTCATCAACACCATAGAGATATGCATGCTTATAATGTTGTACATCATGCTTCTCTTTCTCAAAGTCCTAATATGGTACGGGTTGCTCTGTCTATCAATCCAATCATGATCCAGGATGTTTCTTCTGCAGCAACTGGAGGGTGTACTCCGGCCCACCTGGCTTTAACACCTGCTAAGCCTAATCCTCGCGTTGCACAACTTTTAATCAATAGCCCTCATTTCCAAACTAATGCTCAAGATATGCGAGGCAGAACGGTCTTACACTTAATTGCTCATGGAGGACACCTACTTATTTTAAAAATGCTGTTACTTCGCGCAGATTTAAATGTGAATCAATTAGATATAGAGCACCATACGGCGTTTTATTTAGCTTGTCAGGCAGGACATCATCATATTCTTAGTGTGTTAATGCAAGATCCACGGTTATCTCTAGCGACTGGGGAACAAAATGAACGATTTTCTAAGATAGAAAAAGATGATTTATCGTCTGTATATGGTCTCGCATCTCAGCCGTTGCTGCGATTAAGTTGTGGGCTTAATATTTTTCACCTTGCAGCCTTTTCAGGCGCTTTTAAGATAACAGATTGGCTTGTAAAACATTTTCCTGAACAGGTAAATGAAAAAACTCCAAAGCTATTTTGTGGACGTTCTGCTGTGCATTTTGCAATCTTAAAAGGGCATACACAATTGGCGCTTGTGTTGATAAGCTCACCGAATTGTTGTCGCTTCATCACGGATGATCTTGAACGCTCTTTACTACATTGTTCGGCTTGTTTTGGCAATGTAGAGGTTACAAAAGAATTGATGCTTTATGTTCCTTATACAATTTTAAATCATGACTTAAAAGGTTTTACTCCAGCTCATTATGCTGTTTTTTTTAGTCGCATTGCAGTCGTAAATTTTTTGTGTACAGTTCGTACATTTGTAGATCAACCCCATCCTTGTACTATCAAAGAAGGATGGAATTTATTTCATTGTGCAGCACAACAACCAAAAGGTTGTCTTATGGAAATATTATTACGTCGCCTGCGATCAGCTTGGGTAGGTGATCAGTGTTGTGCCCAGGATCTTCAAGGCCGTACCCCTCTTTATTTTGCTGTTAAGATAAAACATGTCGAGATGGTTACAAGTCTTTTAGATGATCCCCGTACTCAATTAGGTTGGAATTTAGCTGAATCGGAGAATGGAATGACACCTGTGCACTTAGCTGTTGAGCAACATGATTTGCCAACATTAAGAGTCTTATTAAGGCGTCTGGATGTCAATGCTCAAGATCATGAAGGCAGAACTGCTTTGCATCGAGCTGTGCATTTGGGACATATAGATACACTGTCTCTATTATTACAACGAGCAGATATCGTTATTCATGCTGTAGATAAAAATGGAAGTACACCTCTACATGAAGCGGTAGTAAGAAATAAGGTGGAAGTGGTTGGTGTTCTTTTAGGGCAACTTGTGCATGTCCATCCTGTAGATGGAAGAGGAAGAAAGCCCCTTATTCTTGCTATTCAAGGTGAATTGGTAGAGATCATTAGACTTTTTCTTGCTAATCCCTGGACTAAAATTCCTGCAGAGGCATGGGATGAAGTGATGCAAGCTGTTACATGTTGTAAGAATGTTGAGATTAGACAAATGTTTGGTTGTCAGTAAGAAATAGTGTTAGATAAAGTAATGAATAACAGACAAAAAAAATTAGCAATACATCACGCAATATGAATGAAATACATTTTCCATTAATTGATTTGGCTGTGGCCTATGATCACCTTGCAGCGGTGCAAGGGCTTTTATTAGGAAATCGGGCTGGGATCAATATGGTCGATAGATCGACAGCTCATCCCTTATTAAATAGCATTGCTATGAGAGGAAATCTAGAGCATTTGGCATGCATTTTACAGGAGCCTTATCTTGATGCATCTGTTTTGGGAGAACATGATTATACCGCCCTTCACTGTGCTGCTTTATCGGGTCATTCGGTAGCTGTGCGTGTGTGTGTGATAGCTATCCCTCATTTAGTCAATGCTCGCTCAGACGTTGAAATGGGTTTTAAGACTGCCTTGCATTTAAGTTTAGAGAAAGGGGATGTTGAAAGCGCTGAAATTATCTTAAATGTTATCAAAGCCAATAACCTTGATCCTAATGTTATGGATGCCGATGGTAATACGGCATTGCATCTAGCATCGGAAAAGGGATTAGAGAGGATTGTCCATATAATTTTGAGTATGCCAAATGCTCAGCTTTCATTGTTAAATAAGAACGGTCAAATGGCATTTGATCTTGCTTACAAGGCAACTCATCGCGTTATTTTAAGATTGTTTTTACGCGATACTCGCTTTGTATTAACGGCTTCTAATGCATATAGAAGAAATGGTTCTGTGACATTACAGCATGCTGCTGAAACAGGACAAACAGAAGTCATAGAGGAGGCTTTAAGAGAGGGAAAACAGATCTCTACTGTAAAAACGTATGGGCATACGCTTTTACATCTCGCAGCATTTGTAGGTGATAGTAACCTTGCTACTCTGTTAGTCCAGTCTCCCTCTATAAGTGTGAATTATACCTGTAATGAGCGTTTAGGAGCTTATACAGCAGCTCATCTTGCTTTAGAAAGGGGACATGTTGAGGTTGCGCGCATCATTGTTGACAGTCCACACTATATCAGTTCTACACTAGATGGACAGGGACGCTCTGTGCTTCAGTGCGCCATAGAATTAAACTATCATGATTTTGCTAGATACCTAATTTTATTGCCTTCCACTAACCTTCAGATAGTTGATCATAGGGGGTGGAATCTTTTTCATACTGTAGCTTATTACAGTCGTACAGAGCTCTTTCTTTATCTGATGAAATTGATCTCAAATATTTTTGTTGATCGAACAAGGGAAAGAGAAACTGTTTATCATTGCGCTGCTTATCAGGGAAGCCTAGACATGATGTCTAATCTGCTTCAGCATCGTGCTAAATTGGATATTGATAGTCAGGATATAGGAGGTCGCACTCCTTTTTATCTTTCAATGTCATTAAAGCACCTTTCTTTAGCAGAGTATTTAGCCCGCCAAAATGTAAACGTGAATATCTGTACCTATGATCGTTTAGGAGGCAATTCTGCTTTGCATTGTGCTGTGCAGCAACAGTGGTATGAAGGTGTAAGGTTTTTGGTAAAGATGGCTGACCTTACACTTATTAATGTAAAAGGAAGAACACCTTTGCATGAAGCTGCTTATACAGGCAATGTGCCGATTTTAGAAGAGGTATTAACCCATACTGAGGCAGCCGCTATAAATAGCCGTGATGCGTCAGGCAATACAGTCCTTCATGGGGCTGTAGAAAGTGGAGAGCTTGAAGCCGTGCTTTGTGTTTTACGTAAACAACCTAATGTTAATGCAAAAAATAATTTAGGCTTAACTCCATCGCAACTTGCTATGAGGAAATTACATGTGAGAATTGCTGGAGTGTTATCGCAGGACCCACGCCCTGAACTTTCTTCAGTTGATACAGCAGACCAAATGCTGTTTTAAGAAATCTACGATAACTCACTCACCTTATGCAAGCATGAATTAAAAATTTTTTTGAAGGCGTATTTTATCCTTTGCGCCGTAAAACCCACTTCTTCAGGGGTGGGATGTAAGGAGCAACCATGTTTTGGGATGGCGTAGCCATCACTTACATGGTTTCTTCTCTTCTGTGGGAGAGGACTGTTGTTCAATATATTGTCGAATGACTG
>JAFEGP010000037.1 GCA_018239815.1 Verrucomicrobiota bacterium
ACATTTCTAAATTGGGGCTACACATTTTTAAATCGATATCCTGAGGATTTGCGCACTGCTTTTTTAGAAATGTTTAGAGCAATTCAAAGTGATATAGGCTCTCGGTCACATTGGCATGACCAAGGTTCTACGGCTGTAGTGTGTTTTTTTGAAAGAAAAAGCAAGCGCGTTTATGTGGCAACTATCGGTGATAGTGAAGCAGGTATCTGTCGAACTTTAGAAAATGGTAGGCCGTGCTTAATTCCTTTAAGTTGTCGTCGTGATTGGAGTCACCCAAAGGAAATAGAACGCGCTAAAATAGCTTTAAAAGATCCCCAAGAAATTGAATCTTGGTTGAGTCAGAAAAGTCGAAAACCTCGTTTTCCTAAAGCTGCCCGTGGAATTAATTTAAGTCGTTCTTTAGGAGATGTGGGATATTCGCAAGAATATCAGACAGAAGTTGTGAGTTCCAAAGCTAAGGTTCTGTGTTGTGACACTTTACCAGGGGATGTTATTTTTTTGGCTTGTGATGGAGTTGTGGATGTTGTCCCAGAAGATGAGCTCTTACATGGTTGTTTGGCAAGAGAAATTGAAGAAGACACCTTTGCTTATTCACTTGTGCAATATGCTAAAAATAAAGGTTCTACAGATAACATGACGGCTATTGTTTTAGAGTGTTATTGAAACTTGCGTGAAGAGCGACCTTAAGCTATCTTGCCAAATTTAGAACTAAGTTGATCTTAATATGGAAGAATTGCCCTTTGCCCCTTCGGCTAAAAAATTACGCAAAGCACGACAAAAAGGGGAAGCTCCCCAATCTCATTTATTGACAATAGCTGTCAGCACTATGTTTACATTGTGTGCGATAGGTTTTGTTCATCAGCCTGTTTTACAGCAGTTAACTCAGGTGCTACAACAAGGATTAGAGGGTCGCTCTATGAATTGTTTACCCCTGATAGGCAGGATAGTGGTTGTACTTATCACCCCATGGATCAGCGTATTAGTCGTTACACTTTTGCAAACACAAGGTTTGTTTTCTTGGCAGCATCTTAAGCCCAAGTGGCGCCACCGAAGTTCTCTTTTAAGTTGGGAACAGTTGGGACTGATCGTCATAAAGTTAGCCATTCTAGCGTTGGCTCTTGGCTTTTTTCTTAAGTTTGCCAAGCCATGTGATTTGGTCTGTACCATTAAAAAACTGTATCAATTGGCTCTTTTTATTAGCGGTGTTTTTGTTTTATTGGGAATTTTAGATTGGCGTTATCGGCATTGGAAATTTTATCAACACAATCGCATGAGTGCCAGTGAGAAGAAAGAAGAACAAAGGGAAGAACAGACATCAAAACTAACAAGACAACGACGTCAGCAGTTGCAAGAAAGAGAGTGATCGATTATTTCAATGAATTGGGATGTGGGGGAAAATTCGGGATCAGCTGCGTGTAACGATTCATCAGGCGGACATTATTTTGGCCGTTGCGGTGATCGGTATCATCTTATTACTTATTCTGCCTTTGCCTCCTTTTCTTTTAGACTTATTCCTTTGTCTGAACCTTGTTTTTTCCGTCATGGTTTTGCTGTTAACTCTGTATGTCAAGCAAGCTTTGGAGTTTAGTGCTTTTCCAGCTGCCTTGCTTTTTTTGACGCTTTATCGCTTAGGATTAAACATTGCTTCTACACGTATGATTCTTAGTCGTGGAGAAGGTGGAGATATTATCAGAACCTTTGGCGAGTTTGTTACAGAAGGACATGTGACGGTAGGACTTATTCTCTTTGCCTTGCTGACCACTATTAATTTTATTGTCGTGACAAAGGGAGCAGGTCGTGTTGCAGAGGTTGCAGCGCGGTTTAATCTAGAAGCGTTGCCTGGCAAGCAAATGTCTATAGATGGGGAATTAAGCGCGGGTCTTATTGGTCAAGATGAAGCTAAATTACAACATCAAAAAGTTCAGCAAGAAGCTGAGTTTTATGGAGCCATGGACGGAGCTTCTAAATTTGTGCGAGGGGATGCCATTGCCGGTATTTTGATGATCTGTGTCAATATTATTGGGGGGTTGGCTGTTGGAGTTTTCATTAAAGGATTTTCCTTTTCTCAATCCTGGAATCTTTTTACAAAGCTAACGGTTGGGGATGGTCTTGTCAGTCAAATTCCCGCCCTACTTGTTTCAGTAGGAGCAGGGATCATGGTGACGCGTTGTTCTGCTCAAAGCTTGGGAGAAGCTTTAAATCAACAGCTTTTTCATCATCCCAAGGTTTTAGCTATGACAGGAATGACCCTGCTTTTTCTAGGTTTTATACCAGGCATGCCTTTGCTTGTCATGTGGCCGATAGCAGCATGCCTATTAGTTTATGCTTGGGTATTAGGCAAAGAAACTATTGAAAAGGGTGAGCAAGCTTCTACAAGTATGGGAGGGATTGAAGTTGAAGTAGGAGCTAATCTTGCTAAGAGAGTTGTGCAAGTCAAGGAGCAAATTCAACATCAACTCAAAGAATTAGAAAGGGATTTAGGAATTCGGCTTCCTCCCCTTGCTATTCGCGATAATCTTAAACTAGCCCCCAGTATATGTGAAATTACAATTGCAGGAGCTTTAGCGGAGCGCGAGCGAGTATCTTTAGAAGATTTAGCACATAAAATTACGCAGGTTGTTTCTTCTCATTGTCATGAATTTTTATGCCGACAAGATGTAAGTCGCATGATTGAGCAAGCTCGTAAGGTCGATGCAGCCGTTGTCAACGAACTGATTCCAAAAAAGATCTCCTTAGGAGAAGTGCTGGCGATTTTACAGAACTTGCTTAAAGAAGGTATTTCTATTAACAACTTTACAGCGATTTTAGAGAGCCTAGCTGACACCTTGAGTCAAGGTGGAGACAAAGATTGTGATGCTTTAACACAAAAAGTGAGAGAGCGTCTATCAAGAGGCATTTCCGATCACTTTTTTGGCATTCCTCGTACAGCCTATGTCATTACGTTGGATCCTAAAATAGAAAAAATGATCGAAGTTGCAATTAGTGATCAATTTTCTACGCAACAGCGTTTACGCCCTCATGTAATTGAGAATATTGCTAATCAGCTTAAAGCTTTGCAATTTAAGGGTAAAGAATGCGGAGGTAGGGCTGTTGTTGTGACGGAGTCAAATTTAAGAGCAAGATTAAAAAGACTGATTGAGCGTAATTTACCAGATTTGCCTGTTTTGGCTTATAGTGAACTTGCGCATGATGTCAAATTACAGCCTATTGGTATGGTGACTAAGGAGGCTTTACTGCCATGACACGTCCTGTTGATGAGATTAGACGGCGCCTTGAGGCAAGAAAGCAAACATTAGGAGCTTGTGCTGGATTGGCTCGTTTTTTAACAGCCAAGGGGGTGTGTCGTCAGCTTGCTCAAGATATCGCTGAGGGGTTTTTTCAAAAAAGCCATCACATGTCCAAATTATCTGAGCATCTTATTCAACGTTTAAATGTGAAGTCAGCGATTTCTTTACCCACTTGTTTAGCTCTTGTAGGACCTACAGGTGTTGGTAAAACAACAACATTGCTAAAGTTAGCTAGTTTTTATACAACTCAAGATGCTCGTGTTGTAATTCTCAATTTAGACCCTCAGTCTTCTTTAAATACTATTGCTAGTAAGTGGGGATTGCCCTGCCTGGGACCTGAGGACACCCTTCCTGAATACGATCTTTTGTTAATTGATACTCCAGGTTGCAACTTTTATCTTCCCCAAAGAGTTGAAGAGTTAGGTCACTTGCTCACCAGTTGTCCTGATACGCATATTTTATTAACGTTAAGTGCAGCGACAAAAGATGTCGATGTGTATGGAGCCATTCATCAATTTTCCTATTTAGAACCAGCTGGTTTAATCTTTACCAAATTGGATGAAACTTTAGCAGGTGGGATTTTGTTGAATGTGTGCCAAAAAACTACACTTCCTTTGTGGTATGTTGCTTATGGATACCCATTGCCAGGAAAAATAGAACTCGCTGATGCTGAGTTGATTGCGAAAAAAATTCTCACAGATTTAAATTGCGAGGAGTTTCATTACTTAAGACAATTAATTGTAGAATAAGTATAATAAAGATAAATAAAAACGGTTGATGTTTGAATAAAACTCTGGAAAAAGAAGAAAATCTCGAGGGGCTTTGGAAAAAGTATCAAGGTACACTTTGTGAAGAGTGTCGAGACGCTCTGATTGTCCATTATCTTTATTTAGTCAAATTTGTTGTAGGGCGCATGGGGGCTTCTTATCCCAGTCACATTAAAATGGAGGATTTATATTCTTCGGGTGTGACGGGATTAATCCGAGCTGTAGAAAAGTATGAACCTCAAAGGATGACTAAGTTTGAGGGGTATGCCATGCTCCTTATTAAGGGCGCGATTATTGATGAACTTAGAGATTTGGACTGGGTGCCAAGAAGTGTGCATCAAAAAGCTAATACAATCTCTGTTGCGCAGTTGAAATTACAGCAAGAATTGGGTCGAGATCCTACAGATGAAGAATTAGCTCTCGCTCTTGGTATTTCTCAAGAAGAGCTTCAGGATCTTTTAGAGAGAGTGCGACCAGCTATTTTGGTGCCATTAAATAGTGATCCTATCCATGCAGACGATGATGAAGGGTTGCCTATCTGTGAGCGCATTGCAGATCAAAATGCTCAGACGGGATTTGCTATTGCTGATCGCAATGAATTTTGCCGTTTATTGCAAAAAGAGATCGCTTCTCTTCCGGAAAGGGAGCAGAAAGTCCTTATGCTTTATTATTATGAAGGATTTATGCTAAAGGAGATAGGTGAGACATTGGGGATTACAGAGTCTCGTGTTTCACAGATTCATACAAAGGCCCTACTCAAGTTAAGGGGTAGATTGCAAAATCTTTTGACAACATAGTGGCAAGGTTCTCTGCCCTCAACTTCAAGGTTCTCTGCCTTTAACCAAAAGTCTTGATTGAGTTTCAATAGTCTTACTTTAAACCCTGTACGAGGCGATTCAATACAGGTTTGTTCATCCAAGGCAAGTAAAACATGGTGAGCGGGTTTCTGAGGTTTGAACAGGTAGATGGCATCCGCAGGAAGAAATTTGTTCACGCGATATCCTTTTAGTACTTGGTCTTTGGCATCACGAGGTAGCATGAGAGCTTGAGCTCGATAGAGCAAGTGTACTAGACCTGAGCAATCTACGCTTTGGATTTTATTTTCAGCAGGACTACTGCATCCTCCCCAAAGATAAGGAGCATCAAGGAACAGGCGCGCTTCTTGACAAAGTAAGGGGATGTTAAAATTTTGGGGTAAACAACGCACCATAGAAGCAGGAAGAGAGTCTTTTTGGCCATTTGGCAACAAGACATCCCCGCTAGGCGTTCCTTCTAACAGCGTGCCATAGCAAAGAGGCATGCCCGTTCGATCTAATTTGGCTTGAAATGAGCAAACAACGAGGTTAGGGTGGTAAGGTTTAGAAAGAGCAAGCAGTTCACTTTCATGAATCCAGCCTGGGTAATGACCTTGTAGAAGTGCATGAACATAGCACCACTCTCCCTCTCGACGCACCACATGCACAGGTTCTGCATACAGTAATTGAGAGTCTCTTTGTTCCTGGTGAGAAAAATCTTTGCAGGGGACCCATTCAGGTTTTTTTCTTAAGTCAACGACAGGTTGGCAAATTGAGAACATCTTCGTATCGCTTCTTGAATGGTATAAGAACTTCCTAAGGCGCTTAAACGCACAAAACCTTGTCCATGGCTGCCAAACCCCTCTCCTTTGATTGTGATGATTCCCATGCGTTCGAAATAAGAGGGAGAAGCGGCAATCCATAAATAAGGGGCATGCTCTGCTCCATAAATCTTATCAAAATACGGTGATAGCGCTTGTTTCAAACTTTGAGCTTGTTGGCGGTAAATCTGCATGTATTGATGAATGGCCTGTAGACCCTCTTGGCTTAGCGCAGCATGCCCAGCTGCTTGAGTAAGACGAGAGGTCCCATTGTAATATGTGGAGACAAGCCTTGACCAATCACGATGCACGGATTGTCCGTCGCGAAAATGCAATTTTTTAGGTACAACTGTCCAGCTTAACCTTAACCCAGTGAATCCTATTAATTTAGAAAACGAGTTAATTTCAATAACAACTTCCTCAGCTCCTTCTAATTCATAAGGGGTTTTAACAAGATTAGGATCTTGGATAAAACTTGCATAGGCGGCATCGAAAAGAATGAAGCTTTTATGTTGGCGCGCTGTATCGATGAGATGTTGTAGTTGAGCACGCGTTAGCGCATGTCCTGTTGGGTTATGAGGAGAACAGATGATATAGAGATCGGCTTTGGGTAAGTCTTGAGGAAAAAAATTATTAGAGGGAAGAGTAGGTAAGTCGATAAAGGACGTTTTGCCGCTTAAAATAGCAGCTTCTTTATAGGTGGGATAGGTAGGGTTTTGTAAGGCTATAGTAATAGAGGGATCAAATAGGAATTGAAGACGACCAATGTCTGTTTTAGCACCGTCAGAGATAAAAATTTCATCGGCTGAGAGCATGGGATAAAAGGTCTTGGCAATTTTTTCTCTTAAAGAGGAAAGACCATGCTCAGGTCCATATCCCTTAAAACCTGTTTCTGTACCAAAGAGTGCAGCTTGTTCTTGTAATTGTTCCACAATACAAGAGGGTAGAGGCAACGAGACATCTCCTACACCTAGATTGACTGGATTGGGATGTCGTTCCACCTGGTCTGTGACAGCTCCAAATAAGTAAGGGGTAGTAAGCTGATTAAGATAACGACTACGCACAGAAGACCCCTTGCTTTAGGCTTAACACAACAGATAACTCTAGCTTGTTCAAGACGAAAAAACCAAGTTCAATTTTACGACAAAACATCAACAGGAGAAAGAAGTGTTTGTGTTAGGGTCCACAATTGAGCAAGCTTGGTCTCATCCAAAGGCAAAAGAGGTAATCTAGGATTGCCTGCGGCGTAGCCATATGCTTGCATAATAGCTTTAATTGGAATGGGGTTTGTTTCAGAAAATAGAGCTCTCCAAAATGGCCACAACTGTGCTTGCATTTGTTGAGCACGCGTAAGATCATGTTGAGCAGCTAAAGAGAATTCTTTCATGAGTTCAGGTATAAAGTTAGCGCTAACAGAAACCATACCGTCTCCTCCGTAGCAGACAGAGGCTAGAGCAATAAGTTCATCTCCACCCAAAACAATGAAATCGGGTCTTTTGGATTTAGCTTGGAGTAAAATATCGACAAACTGCGTGAGATGACCAGAACTTTCTTTGATACCTATAATGGAAGGGTACTCTACCAATCTCTCAATAATCGCAGGAGAAATGTGGACGTGAGTGCGACCAGGGGCGTTATACAGTAAAATAGGGCAAGGTGCATGGCGAGCAAGTTCTTCAAAATGTGCCAATAAACTCGCTTCAGGAGGTCTATTATAGTAAGGGGAGACAACTAGGGCTGCTTCAGCTCCTAATTTCGCAGCTTTTTCCATATTTTTCAAAGTTGTACGTGTGCAGTTGCTTCCACAACCTACTACAATGTCCAGATCATCGCGAAATGTTGTGCTTAAGGCGATTGCAAGCTCTTTTTCTTGTTCGGTTAAAGTGGGTGCTTCGCCAGTTGTTCCTAGCACAAGAACACCGTCTATGCCTGCTTCAACCTGGCGTTGTAGCAGTTGTAAAAAACCTGTTTGATCAATTGTTCCATCTTTAAACGGTGTGATAAGAGCTGTGTAAATAGTCATCTAGTGTTTTCCATCCTTGTTGAGAATAAAGCCATAAAGCAGCTTGTAAAGCTCCATGCGCATAACTCTCTCTAGATGTGGCAGTATGACAGAGAGTGATTTGATCATAGGGGCTTTCTAAAAAAATCTGATAGGTGCCAAAGTTTTGACCTAAGCGTACGCTAGAGAATTTAATCCCATAGCGCTCGCTCATAAGACGCGCCGTTCCAGATGGGGAATCTTTTTTATGGCTATGATGGATTTCCAGGCCAGCACAGGCGTACTCAGGGTAAAGCTTTTTAGCGTAAGCAACAAGTTGCATAAAATGGATGACGCCCAGAGAAAAATTGGGTGAATAAAGGGCTGCCATAGAATGTGTGTTAACAATATGTTGGGCTTGTTCGAGGTGGGCTTCCCAACCCGTTGTGCCAATGACAACAGAGCGTTGAAGATGAGCTAGTTCTTGCAGGCGACCCAGAACAGCTTCTGCCTGAGAAAAATCAATAAAGATATCAGGATCTTGAGTAAGAGGGTCGGATCGACCAAACATGGAAACACTGTGGCCTTGCTTTTGAGCTAAGGCATTCACGCGTTGTCCCATCTTACCACAACCTATGATTCCGATATGCATGCGATACAAAGGTTAAAAAAAACAAGATTTAATAGCTACTTGTGCTGTGCACTTTTTGCCTGAAGGGCTTTCCAAAAGCTTTTTAATTTACGCGTTTGCAGGGGCGTAAGGTCATGGAGTATTAGCAGACAATCTTCATTACGTGTAAAAGCAGCTTGTGTCCAGTTTGCCGAGCCTTCAATAAGAAGATTATCAATCCATGCGAGCTTGTAGTGTAAGGTACCTAGGCCTGTATGTAAATGGACAGGGACAGAGGCCTGAGTTAAATGCTTATACGCTTGGAGGTTGACAGACTTTGTCATGGCAGTGTCTAAAATAATTTCAACACGCACTCCTCTTTGATGTGCTTGAATAAGAGTTTGAACAAGAAGAGGGTGCGTTAAGGCAAACATAGCAAGCCGAATCGAGTGTTGAGATTCTGCAATAAGTGTCAAAAGGCGTTCTAAACCCTCTTTCCCCTGTTTCGGAAAGTCCCAAAATTCTATACGTTGCCCTCCTACAGTAAAATGGCTATGCGTTTTTCCTACGCTTAGAGTGTGAGCAAGTTCAGGACAGTGCAGAGCTACTAAAATATTTTCATGAGCATCTAAAGAGGCATGAGTCCAATTTGCTGATCCAATCCACACGTCTTGTTCATCCACGCAAAGAATTTTTTTGTGCATAAGGCGTTTTAGATCAGATGGATATTTTTGAATAGGAGCATAGAGTTGTTTAAAGCCTTGTTGGGAGCAAGAAGCGTCATGTTTGATGGATACAGAGATTTGATTTTTAGCTATTTGATTAAGTTTTTTAAGGATCTTTGAATCGTTACAAGTGTACATGTGCACACGAACAGAGTGTTGGGCTCTGTCTAAGGCTTTTAGGGTGGCTTTGCGAAGGTTATCTTCGCAGTGAGTGATAAAGAGTAGAGGTGGTTGGTGGGGTTGAGGTAGGTAGTAGCGACCCTGTGTGGATTCGATACCGTATAAAATAAGAATAACTAGCAGACCCACACTTAGGTATTTGCTAACGTGTTGAGAAATTTTAGGAAATAAAGGCCTTATTTTTTTGTGGATAGAATTTTTAAAATAAGAAATTAGTCTAAATTTAGAATCATTCATTGTTAATAAGTTTTTGATGAAAGAAAATAAAGATAACCATGAAAAAAACAAAGAACAAAGAATTCAGTTTTATCAGACTGAATGAAGCGTCTCTTTCGCATGACCCGAGCTTTTATTCTGAGTTTTTGCAAGATGTACCACAAATGATTCCTATTCTTGAGCGTATTGAGCATGCTTTTCAACAAGGCATTGAACCAGCTAGATTGCAAGCTCAAGAAGCTTATTTGCTTAAAGATGAAAAGCAGGTTCCTTTGGCTGTTTTTAAACCTTTTAAGCAATCTGGATGTCAAGATGTAATAAGGGAATGTTTAGCCTATCGCTTGGACCATCAAAATTTTGCAAATGTACCTGGCACGATCATGACTCAGTTACAGCATCCACTTTTGGGAGGAAGGCGTATTGGTTCTTGTCAGCAAGTCATTTATCCAAGTCAACCTTTCTATGGGTTTCAGAATTCAATAGTTTTAAAGCCAGAACAGATTCGTCGCTTAGCCATCTTAGATCTTCGGTTACTGAACGCAGATAGACATGGATACAATGTCATGATAAAGGACGCAGAGGTATTTCCCATAGATCATGCCTGTATTCTTCCTGAGCGCGATGTCAATCTAAGTTTTTTCTGGCAGACACATCCTCATGCTTCAACCAAGATATCGGCAGAAGAATTTCAGTATTTACAAAATATAGACCTTAGTCAAGATATCGAAATCATGACTGAAGAGTTTGGCTTGGAACGATCTATTGTGAAAAAATATGTGTGTGCGCACCTGTTTTTACAAGAAGGGTTAGCTCAAGAGTATAATTTGGTAGAAATCGCGGAGTGTTTAAAGAGAAGAGAGCAAGAATCAGTCTCTCGATTTTCTGTTTTGCTTTCTAAAATAAAGGTAGATTGTTGTTGGCAAGAGCTTATAGGGCATGCCAGACAACAATTTAAAAGTTTTTACCTTGGAGGTTGTCCGTGCGTTTAGTGAACTGCAAAACACACCGTGCTGTGTTAGAGTTTAAAGAAGGTAGACCTGTATTTTTTAGTAAATTTCTTGAGCATGAGATGCGTCAAATGGGTGTTGCTATTCCACATGGCTTGCGAGGAATTTATCAAGGCAAGACAAGTGTCACCTTAGAAGATAGCGATTTTGAGCGCGCTTTCAAAGAGATCTATTATGTGACATATATGGATCCTAAACAGTTTAAGTGGCAATGATTCTTAAAGAGGGGGAGGAGATTTCTTTTTGTGGCGATTGAGATATTTTTCTCGCAGTAGTTTGTATTCTCTTTGAAAAGCATCAATTTCAGCATCGCTTTGTTCTTCAATATTCATCAAACTGTCACGAGTGTTTTTTGTGCCATACAAGAGTTCATCTAATTTCAGCTGAATAGAGCGCGATTCTCTTGTTTGCGTGTTTTGAATCAAAATGACAATGAGAAAGGTGCAGATGGTTGTTCCAGTATTAATGATCAGTTGCCAAGTATCGCTAAAATGAAAATATAGACCACTAAGGCCCCATAAAACAATCAGCAGGGTAGCTATAGAAAAAGTCGTTGAAGATCCCAGCCATTTTGCAGTTTTTTCTGCAATCGAACGGAAAGTGAATTTGCGTGCCAAAGCAGGTGGAGTAGGAGGATCTGGTAATTTATGGTTGTTGCCCATGAATTTTGTATAGTTCAAAGCTATTCTAACTGCAAGCAGAATGACGATTTGTAGAGATGCTTAAGAAGTAAAACAACTTGTTAGCAAGTGACATTGTTATAGGTTATACATGTCTAGGACTGCTTAAAATTGATCACACCCAGTTATGCAGAGGTCTTAAAAAGGAGCATTTGTGTAAATATAAAGCTTTTTTGACCCATCTGCTTGATAAGCCTCTTGGAAAAGATTGCACTCATGCTCGCTAAGGCAACAATACCGAAGGATTTTACTTCCAGATGCTGTTCGCTGGCAACGAATAAGAAGAACTTGATTTTGTGAATTAAGAATAGACAACTCCTGTTCATCAGTATCTCCATAAGGGGGGATGATTCGGCCATAGACATTTATTTCGCCATCACGAAAACTTTTTATACATTCTTCCGGATTCAAGCGCTTATACTCTAGTTTTTTTACTTGAGCATCCTCTAAGAATTCTATGGGAAAATCCGCGGAGAAACTTGCCAGTACTCTATCTAATATTGAAGCATGCATACTGTCTTCCATAGCATCTGCTTCAGTCGTTGAGGATGATGCGGAAGCTCCCTGATCTCTGGAAACCAGTGCAGACATTTGTGCCAGAATACGAGCAGCTTCCTGAGCATTTACAGCAGCCTGTCTCTCTTGCATGGCTAAGCCCGGCACTGCGTTATCTGATACAAAAGCGGCCATTAATGATAGATCAGTTTCTAAGGGTTGCATGTGAGCATGTTGATCCTGGGATAGGTCCAGAGCATAAGCTCCATCCTGATGGGATAATTGAGATGCTGCTGGTGCTGACATGGGCAACTCCTGGGCTAGGTTTAAATTTTTTTGATCATTTAAAAATATTTTTATCAAATCTTCATAAAAGCAGCTAGAGAAATTTAAATTTTATTTTTAATTCAGTGAGAATGTCTCGCTATTTCTTTGCTCAATGTAAACACGATGAGTTATTTGCGATTGCCAATGTGCTTTGATAAGCCACTCCCAGCGTGTAGCTATTCTCCGATTTGTTCATTCAAACTATCGATTTTTAATGGTGCCGTAGTCTCGTAGACTTGAAAAACAAAAATTAAATTTCGCTGGTGTTTTTTTACAAAGTCTTGATACAAGGATTTTTGAATTGTTAAGAATTTTTAAATCCGAACGGAGTATTTTTCCATGTCAGTACCAGCAACATCTCAATTATCCCACCAGGACGGAGCTTATGCTCTGGACTTATCCCAGGATCAACATGCTCACATGCAACACTTAGAAGCCGCTCCTTCTGGTGATTCGATAATCGCCAATGTTGCACCAATTGATGTGGAACTAAGCACTGCTTTAAGAGAGAAGATGGAGGTGTTTAATGCTCAAGAAGCTGCTCGCATCCAGGCACAAATGTCTGCACCGGCTCCCAGAGATCAGGGGGCTTCCCCATCATCCTCAACGACTGAAGAAGATGCTATGGAAGACAGCATGCGTGCTTTAATATTAGATAGAGTACTAGCAACCTTCTTAGATGACTCCCCAGAGTGCTTAGAGGATGCTCAAATAAAAAAATTCGAGCCTCAAGGGATGGTTATGGTCGAATCATTCTCCCCCATAGGAATAATGCAGGTACCTTTGTCGACTTCCAGAGATCAGGGAGTTTTCGCATCATCCTCAACGACTGAAGCAGATGCTATGGAAGACAGCATGCATGCTTCAATATTAGATAGGGTACTAGCAAGCTTCTCGACGGACTTCCCAATAGAATTCTTAGGGGATGCTCAAGTAAAAAATCAGAGCCTCGAAGTTTTAACTCAGAAGAATGTAAACAATGTTTAGATCATGGAGAGATAAATGCTTATGGTCGAATCATTCCTCCTCATGGAGATACCGAAGAACAAGTCTTTTCCATTGTTGATTCAAAAAACCAAGTTCTTCTTATTCGTTGCCAGCTAACACCGTCAGGAAATAAAACTCTCTTTTATACAAATACTTCTTGTTAAGACTTCTGCGCGGGCTATCTTAAAAAGTTCATCTTAAGAGCATATTGGATAAAACTATTGTTGTAATAATCTCTTAAACAACACACTCCTTATCAAGCTTTAGAAAGTTTGCTGCTTGGGTATTTAGTCGTATGTATCTAGATTTTGTTGTTTCTAGCTATTCCCTGATTTGTGTTTTAGAAGTCACAGCTTAGGGAGTGATGAGTGAACTAGATGCTAATGGAGTAAGCTTTCTGTTTATGGCCAGTAAAATCTAGTAAAAAATAACTTTTACTAGATTTTAAACGGTTATTTGGAGATAGGTTTTTCTAAACATCTTGAAAACAAAGAGTTGAAGTAAGGTCGAGGTTTCTTTTCTTAAATCGTATGAATGCCCTAGCAGCTTAATCTGTGCATCTTCCACCCACTCATCTTACAAAATCTAAACCTCAAATGAATTTTTCAACATCTGTTGAAAAAGTAAAATAATATATTTATCAATCTTTAAAAAAATAAAACTAGGAAATAAGTTTGTTTTAAATTTAGAATGCTTCGTTTTTTAAGGAGATAACGTGTCGTTTGTGATAGCGGAGATAAGTGGGCGCCAACAGCAATTAGAAGAGATTAGACGTTTGTTGTATAACTATCAAACAGCTTGTCAGAGTTTTAATCACATCACGCAATGGGCACGTGAGGCCATGTTAGTAGATGGTAGAGTGTCTTCGCAAGCTTCTTTGTCAAATGGAGTTGGTAGTCAGAATGTGATAGCTGCAAAAGTACAAACTTGTGAAGAAAAGTCCGCAGCAGCTTTTTTCAATTATCAGCAAGCAGTGACGGCCTTTACACGAAAAGGCGGATCGGTACAAACTTTAGCTCAGGCTTTGTATCCTGACGATAGCTATCAACGTTATCTTTTTGTACAAAGACATTCTAGTCGTTCTTAATTTTAGCAGACGTGAGCTGTGTCGCTGTGTCCCATTTCTTGACCGGCAGGAAAATAGCGATTCCATTTTTGTGTGACCAGTTCGGTTGTGATATGATCAGGTAACACCTCTTTAGGGTAATGAGCTTTCATACGAGCATCAAGAAGAAGGGGGCCTTGGTGGCTGATGTGGTTTTGGACAATTTTAGGTTGTGCGCTATGCAGATCTGAAGCAGGGTCAAAGCGAGTAAAGGTTGTCCATAAAAAAGTGGCGTCACTGCGTAGAGTCTTTTCAAGGTTATCTACAAGGATGACAAGAGGCCAAGGATGGAAATCAGAGAGTTGTACAGGTTCTCCTTCTATGACTAAACATCCAGGGCAATAAGCTCGCGCCTGAGTGGTGCCAGCGGGAAGCTTGCCTTGCCATTGTTCAGGCAAAGAGCGTTTTTTATCTCCAATACCGAGCATGATGCCTCGAGAACCTTTATTAAGCTGAGGACCTGCATAATCTAATGTATCCAAGCAAAGGTGAGAAAAAATAAATAAGTCTGTTTCAGGGGAAAAACGCTCTAAAATCAGAGTGAGAACAGCTTTAAAATTTTTAAGGTCAATAGGTTGATCTGTGACAAGGAGGAATTTTGTTAAGGAAAGTTGTCCTTCTCCCAGAATACGGAAGGCGCTAGTCATGCACTCGCGGTAGAAGCGCTCTTGAACAACAGCAGCAGACAAAGCATGAAAACCTGTTTCTCCATAGCTCCATAAATCTTTAACACCTGGCATAACCATGGGAAAAATAGGGGAAAGAAGTTTTTGTAAGTATTCCCCGATGTAAAAATCTTCTTGGCGTGGTTTGCCCACAACGGTGGCAGGATAGACAGCGTCCTTTTTATGATAACAGGTGTGCAGCTGGAAGATAGGAAAGTCGTGCTCAAGGCTGTAATAGCCGTAATGATCCCCAAAGGGGCCTTCGGTTCGTCTTAGATGGGGTGGAGCTTGTCCTACTAAAGCAAATTCACATTCGCTGATAAGAGGTTGAGGTCCTTGCGTCAATTCCAAGCGAGAACCCTGTAAAATCCCTGTGAGTAACAGTTCACAAACATTTTCTGGTAAGGGTGTGATAGCGCTGAGCATGAGAGCAGGGGGACCACCAATAAAAATGGTTACAGGAAGTGCCTGTCCCATTTTTTCAGCACAGTGATAGTGAAAGCCTCCTCCTTTTTGAATTTGGAAGTGCAGGCCACATGTTTGTGCATCATAACGCTGAATTCTATACATGCCTAAGTTAGCAGGAGTATGACCATCTGGTGGTTGTGTGTACACAAGCGGTAAGGTGATAAAATGACCACCATCTTCAGGCCAACATTTTAAAAAAGGTAGTGTCGTAAGGTCTTGAGTCTGGCATTGTGCAACTTTTGCTTTTCTTAGACGTTTTAATCTCAGATTATTGAAGGTGTGACGTGAGTGCCATACAGATTTTAGTTTAGGAGGAAAGGGACCTGTCGCTAATTTGACTAGCTTGGCAATAACTTGATCGGGACGATTACGGAAAGCTAAATCTACACGGCGCGTAGAACCAAAGAGATTTGTAACAACAGGAAAAGAAGAACCTTTAACAGAATGAAAAAAAAGAGCAGGACCATCAGCTGCAGCAACACGACGATGAATCTCTGCTATTTCTAAATTTGGATCAACAGGTTCTGTGATATCAACTAACTCACCAATCCGCCTAAGTTCTTTTAAAAAACTGGCTAGATTGGTGAAGCCTTGCATTAGATGCGATGCCCTTGAGCTTGCATTTCACGTACAACATTAGCAAGACCGCGCTTGTCAATAGTGCGTAATGCAGCTGCAGACAATTTTAATGAAATAAAGCGTCCTTCTTCAGCAAACCAAAGGCGCTTGGTCTGGAGATTGGGTTGGAAACGGCATTTTGTTTTTCCTGTAATATTTAGACCAATCCCTTTCTTTTTCTTTGCAATCCCGCGAATCGCATAGGTGCGGCCTTTGCAAGGTTTACGACCAGTAACTTGACAAACTTTAGACATACTTTGCTCCTTGAAAGGGAAGAATATAGCATTTTTTCTGAAAATGTCAAAAAGAAAAAGCTGTTGGTATAAATCTTGTTAGAAGGGAAGTTATGGAACATATCACTGTTGATTTTGCGGTCATTGGATCGGGGCCTGCCGGTCAAAAAGGGGCTATCCAAGCCGCTAAATTAGGTAAATCTGTTATTTTAATTGAGGCTACCTTGGCTGGAGGTAACTGTCTTAACTCCGGCACCATTCCTTCCAAATCCTTAAGAGAAGCCATTATCGACTTAAGACGTTATAATGAACGTGCTTTTTATGGATCTAGTTGTCTTACAGAAGTGACAATTAATGATTTGAACCATCGTCTTCAAAGTGTCATTGAAGGTGAAAGGGCTATTCTTATTCGTCAGTTGCGTAAAAATAAAATTCGTTATTTGTCAGGATTTGCTGTATTTGATAGTCCTCAACGTTTAAGCGTCAAGGATGATTTAGGGCAAAAGCTTGTGAGTGTAACAGCACAAAAGTTTTTAATTGCTACAGGATCCGAACCTCGCAATCCTTTACATGTGCCTTTTGATGAACAAGTGATTCTAGATTCAACACGTTTATTGTCAATTGATCGAGTCCCTCGTTCTATGATTGTCTTAGGGGGAGGGGTGATTGGCTCTGAATATGCGAGTTTTTTTACAGCTTTGGGATGTCGAGTCACAGTTTTAGATAAAAGAGATAGATTACTTCCTGGATTAGATGCAGAAATTGGTACGCATTTACAAGTTGGGCTTAAGGAAGAAGGATTGGTTTTTGCGCCTCGCAAAGTTCCCAAAAAAATTGAACGTATCGCAGATATGGCACGCGTGACATGTGAAGATGGAGATGTATTTGAAGCAGATATGCTTCTTTATGCATTAGGTCGAGAAGCAAAAATCCATAGCTTATGCTTAGATTTGGCCATGACAGATTACGGTTATATCCAAGTTAATGAAAAATTTCAAACCTCCTATCCTCATGTGTATGCAGCAGGTGATGTGATAGGTTATCCTTCTTTAGCCTCTATTAGTATGGAACAAGGAAGGTTGGCTGCCTGTTATGCGTTTGATCGACCTGTTCATGCTTTTCCTCATTTTTTTCCCTTAGGCATTTATACGATTCCTGAAATCTCGTATTGTGGAGCAACAGAAGAAGAACTGATTGAAAAGGGAGTGGATTATGAAGTGGGGCGTGCTTATTATTATGAGATTGCACGCAGTCACATTACAGGAAGTAGTCATTTGGGGATGTTTAAACTTATTTTTGACAAAAAGACGCTTAAATTATTAGGTGTCCATATTGTGGGTCATAGTGCTACTGAGCTCATTCATATAGGCCAAATAGCCATGTCTTTTGGTGCTAAAATAGAATATTTTGTTGATCAGGTATTCAACTATCCTACATTTGCTGAGGGGTACCGTATTGCAGCTTTTAACGGATTAAATAAGATTAAATCATGATAAAAAAGTTATGTCTAACTCTAATGTGTTGTTCTGCTATCGAAGCAGCAAGTAACTTACACACTTTGTATACCACTTTAGATCCTAAATCGGTTGGACAAGCTCTAGCTTTTTATGAGCTGTATCCTACAAGTACTGAAGGTTTAGAAGCGTTATCAAGAGCTCAGCAATTGCTTCAAACAAAAATGGATTTGCGTTATTTAGCGTCTGCCTTAAATCGTTTGCAGGGTGGCCATGAGCAACTATCTGAATCTGAATTGCAACTTATTGAACAATTAGCCTCTCATTTTCCTAATCGTAAGCTTAAGGGATATCACGCTAAATCAGAAGAAGAAGTGTTGGTTTTGCAAAGTGATCAGATTGATTTGGGAAAGGCATTGATTCTTTCTCAGACTTCTTCTTCAGATGCAGAACAGCTAGCTCGTAATTATTCTGCTCTTATCGATTTGATGGCTTTACAAATTGCAGCGCAGTTGCCTTCGACAGCTACAGCTGAACAAAAGATAGCACAGATCAATCGCTTTTTATTCGAGCAAATGCATATCCGGTTTCCTCCTCATTCCGTATTTGCTAAAGAGATTGATCGTTACACATTCCTTGCTTCTGTCATGGATGATCATTTGGGTGTATGCTTGGGTGTGACAGCTTTGTACCTTGCCATTGCTCAGCGTTTAGAGTTACCTCTTGAAATTATTACACCACCTGGACACATTTTTGTTCGCTATAGAGAAGGAAAGCATGTTGTTAACATTGAAACTACAGCTCGAGGCGTAGATTTACCCTCAGAAGTTTATCTAGGGGTTAATACATGTCGTTTAGCTCAAAGGGAACTTAAAGAAGTCGTGGGTATGACGCATGTTAACCAAGCTTCTGTTTACCTTAATAGTGGAAACTATGCTTTGGCCAAGCAATCATATGAAAAAGCTTTGCCATATATGCCACAAGATCTGTTTGTAACAGAGTTGTTTGCTTATACATGTTTGTTTGAAGGTGAGGAACAGCGAGGCAGAGCTTTATTAGAGAAGGTTAGGCATTACGTGCCTGATCATGCAATCGGCGGACGTGTTTTAGCAGACGATTATCTAAATGGAAAAGTCGATTTAGAGGGCATTCGGGCTGTCTTTACGCTTGTTGATGAAACAAGAGAATCTTTACTAAAGAAAAAAACGAGTTTGGAACAGACTTTATCAAAATGTCCTGAGTTTAGAGATGGGTATTTACAGCTAGGGATCACCTGGATTCAGCTCAACCGCTCTAAAGAAGCCATAGCTGCCTTTAGTCGCTACCATGAGCTTAACACACGTGATCCTCAAGCAGCTTATTATTTAGCTGTTCTGCATGGTGAGCGTCATGATTATCGACGTTCTTGGGAATATCTTGTCGAAGCAGAAAATTTAGTTGCAGAAAGACTGTTTTGTCCCAGAGCTCTTAGGGAATTGCGTGATGAGCTTTGTGCTAACTGTCCTCCTTAAGCCTTTATAATTCGTCATCGTCAATTGCTTGTCGATTAAATTTACATCGATAAAATAGCAGCATCTAAGGCTTCAGTAAATTTTGAAAATTTTGGCAAGAGTTCTCTAAATTTGGCTTTTATGTTTGCCCAACACTTTTCTAAAGACCTTTGCATAACTCTCCTTGAATTTTAGTGGATGTGATAAACTTCTGCGCTTAACAAGAGAGGGGCAATGAGTTTTTTCATATTTGGGACAAAAGACCGCATCAAAAAAGACCATTATCTTTTGAGGGCATCCATTGAAATACTCACAACGGTTATTTAACATACTGTAATCGTGCATGAGCTTGGAGACGTGAGCTCAAAAAAAAGGTTACTCCTTAAAACGAGGTAGCATAAGCTCTTCAAAGCAATAAGCCATTAGGCTTTTACCCAAAACCAAGGTCCCTAAAAGGCCCTAAAAAAAGGAGTAACCATGAGACATTATGTTGGACTGGACGTTTCAATGGAGTTCTTTTGAAACCTA
>JAFEGP010000038.1 GCA_018239815.1 Verrucomicrobiota bacterium
AAAATTCCTTCTCTTAAATCGCATGAATACCCTGGCCACTTAATCAGCATACCTCTGCCCAGCCCATCTTCTAAAATCTAGTACTTATATGACTTTTATAACACATCCTGAGATACCTCCTTTATGGCGCTATTTTAAAATTGCCAAGTATTGAGTAAGCTCTTTACTTAAGAAATTTCCTTGAGCTCAATCACCTTTCATTTATACTTGCTAAAATGGCCGAAAAGACCGAAAAGGCAACCCCGAAGAAGCTAAAAGACGCTCGAAAAAAGGGACAAGTCGCTAAATCTCAAGACTTCCCTTCTGCCATGACGTTTGTAACAGCTCTAGCCTTAACTCTTTCTTTAACACATTTTCTCTATCAAGAAATGGCTGGGTTTATGCTGATCTGCTTTAAAGCAGCTCCCACAACCAATCTACAAGACACAGCTCCCTTCTTTATAAAAGAAATGATTATGGTCATCTTACGAGCCTCGTTACCTATTGCCGTTTTGGTTGCAATTGTAGGTTTAATTGTAGGGTTTTTAGTTGTCGGCCCTACTTTCGCAACAGAAGTCTTCAAGCCTGATATTAAACGCTTTAACGTCGTTAATAACCTTAAAGAAAAATTCAAAATGAAGACTGTCATCGAACTTCTCAAGTCGGTGTTTAAGATCTTCGGGGCCGCTTTGATTATTTATCTTATTTCTAAACAATACATTGGCGAACTCACTGCTACAATAGCCCTTCAACCTCTGACATCTTTCGCTTTATTAGGTAAGATTATTTTTAAGGTTGTTATGGCTATTGGGGTCTATTTTTTCATGATTGCGGTCTTTGACCTTGTTTATCAACGCATGAGCTTTGCTAAACAAATGAAAATGGAAAAGTTTGAGGTCAAGCAAGAGTATAAAGATTCAGAAGGTAACCCGGAGATTAAAGGAAAACGACGTCAACTGGCTCAAGAAATTGCTTACGATGAAGGCACATCGCAAATACGACGCGCAAAAACTATTGTAACAAATCCTAAAGATATTGCTGCTGCAATCGGCTATGAACCGGAGCGTTACAAAGCTCCGTGGATCATCGCCATGGGTTCAGGACAGCAAGCACTTGCAATTATTCATCTGGCCGAGAAATATAACATCCCAATTATGCGAAATGTCCCCTTGGCACATGAATTGCTTGACGTAGGAGAGGTTAATAAATTTATCCCGGAATCAACCTATGAAGCCATTGGAGAAATTTTGATGTATTTAGAATCACTGGGCCCAAAGCAAACGGAAGAGGGATAATTTGAATTTCAGAAACACTTTTGGAAAATTATTTAGCAGCGACTCTGCAATCAACATGATCAATCGCTCTAGCGACTTGATCTTAGCTATTTGGATTTTAGCTGTCATTGTCATGATTGTGTTGCCTGTTCCTCCACCTGTCATTGATATGGTCATCACCTTCAACTTGACAGCGGCTGTAGGTATTTTGATGGTTTCGTTGTACATCCCAAGCGCCATTCACCTGTCTATGTTCCCTGCCATGTTACTTGTGACAACTCTATTCCGTTTAGGGGTGAGCATTGCCACCACACGCCAAGTTTTATTGCATGCTTATGCTGGGGAAATCATTCAGGCTTTTGGAAAATTCGTAGTGGGAGGTAACTATGTTGTGGGTTTTGTTATCTTCCTTATCATTACAATCGTACAGTTCATCGTTGTCACAAAGGGTGCTGAGCGGGTAGCTGAAGTCGCCGCGCGTTTCCGTTTGGACGCCATGCCTGGAAAACAGATGTCTATCGATGCCGATCTACGTGCTGGTGTCATCGATGCTAATCAAGCCCGTGATAAACGAGCTTTGATTCAAAAAGAAAGTGAGCTTTACGGAGCCATGGATGGTGCGATGAAGTTCGTAAAAGGGGACGTCATTGCAGGTATTGTCATTGCCTTTGTCAATATCGTTGGGGGTTTGATTATTGGCGTAGGCATGCACAAAATGAGTTTAGGTCAAGCAGCCCACGTCTACACACTTTTATCAATTGGTGACGGGCTTGTTGCACAAATTCCCTCTTTGATTATTTGCTTGGCATCGGGACTTGTGACGACTCGCGTTTCAAGCGATCGCAAAGATGCCAACTTAGGACGTGAAATTACAGGCCAATTACTCAGAGAGCCCAGAGCTATTATTCTTTCAGCTATAGCTGTTTTAGGATTAGGCTTTTTCAAGGGTTTTCCTCTTTGGTCATTTGGGCTTATTTCCCTGGGCTTATTCTCTACGGGTATCGCCTTAATACGACGAAAGAAAAAAGAAAGTGCAAAAGTTGCAACAGCAGGAGGCGCTCCAGCTGGTATGGTCGAAACAGACGTAGAAGGCCATGCTATGGTTGGAGGTGGAGCCGATGATTTTTCTTTAACTCTTCCTGTTATCTTAGAGTTAGGAGCCAACCTTTCAGCATTGGCTTCTACAAAGTCTAAAGGCTCCCCGCGCCTTATTGAAGAGTTGATTCCTAAAATGCGTCAGGCTCTCTACCAAGATCTTGGTATTCGTTATCCTGGGGTACACGTACGAACAGACTCTCCCACTTTAGACAAAGATGAGTATGCTATTTATTTGAACGAAGTACCCGTTGTAAGAGGAAAAATTCCTCCCAACTATTTCCTAACAAATGAGTCTGATGAAAATCTAAGGCGTTATAACTTACCTTATATTGCTTATAAAAATGCTGCGGGCCTTCCTAGTCTTTGGGTAGAAGATAAGTATCAAACCATACTAGAAAAAGCTCACATTAAGTTTTGGAAGCCTTTAGAGGTCGTTATTCTACACCTAGCTTATTTCTTTAGACAAAATGGCCAAGAGTTTTTGGGTATACAAGAGATGCGCGCTATGCTCGCCTTTATGGAACAGTCCTTTCCAGATCTTGTCAAAGAAGTCACAAGGCTTGTTCCTCTGCAAAAACTCACAGAGATCTTTCGTCGCCTTATTCAAGAGCAAGTGTCGATTAAAGACATGCGCACAATTATGGAATCTTTAAGTGAATGGGCTCAATCTGAAAAAGATACCGTCTTACTAACGGAATACATCCGTTCTTCCTTAAAACGTTACATTACCAATAAATATTCACAAGGACAGTCCTCCATCTCGGTCTACTTACTTGACCCTGAAATTGAAGAAATGGTTCGCGGTGCCATTAAACAGACTTCTGCGGGTTCTTATTTAGCATTAGATCCCGATTCCATTAACATGATCATGCGTTCTATGCGTCAAGTGATTGTACCTACACCGCCTGGAGGACAACCCCCTGTAATTTTGACAGCCATTGATGTGCGTCGTTTTGTGCGCAAACTGATTGAAACGGAGTTCCCTGATACAGCCGTTGTCTCTTATCAGGAAATCCTACCGGAGGTTCGCATACATCCTTTAGGAAGAATCCAAATTGGATAGAAAGGAGAAAATCTAAGGTTACTTAGAGCTCGCGATAGATATGAGGAGGGAGAATCACGATGGGCAGCGAATCAGCTCCTGTCAACTTTTCAGCAATTGCTCGCAAAGAAGCTTTAGCTGAAACCAAACAAGCTATTGGGCAACAAATTGCTGCTGAAGATAGCTTTGAAACAGAAGTTGGCGAAGATTTCAATTCTATGGCTGCCGCACGAGCGCAAAAACGTTACGAGCGCTTTCGAAGCCTGGATGCCCGCGTTCCCAAAGAAGAAAAAGAACACCAAAAAATAGATGTTGAAAGAATTGAAAGCACCGGTTCCCAAAAAGACGACTCGGATTTAGCAGAACAATTCTCACGTCGAAATTATGAGTTGCCAGCTAACCGTCTTCGGGATCTTAAAAATTCCATCCCCGAACATTTTCAAGAACAAGACATTCTTCACACTGTTACCAAAGCCTTTCCTGATCCTACTCTGGCTGACGAAGCTCTAGAGTATTTAGAACAAGCAACAACTGGCGAGCTTAAGGATAAGATATCTAGAGCTAGGCAAATGCTCAATGAAGAAAAATTAAGAGAAATCACAGGTGGACGTAATATTGATGCTGTTGCCAAAGATTATGCTGCACGAGGCTTTGGTGCCTCACCATCAGATTTACGAGATCTCTATAGAGACATCACAGGAACTGAACGGGATCATAACGCGCTATTTTTTCTGTTATGCCAGAAATTTCCGTATGAAAAACTTAAAGAAATCGCTCAATTTCTTCTTAAAAGCATGGCTTATGACATGAAATCTAAAGGCCCTTCTATTCCCGAACCTTTGCTTGTAAGACTGATGAAAGAATTGAAAGACGTTCAGTCTATTTTATGGGTTTTTCTCTTCTTTCAAGAGAGATTATCGATGGTTCGAAATCTTTATCAGCGTCAACAACTCCCTTATCCAGAAACCCTGTCTTTTGAAATGATGGCCAAATCTTTTATGAAACTTGTGCAAGATCGCTATCCCTCTTCTCAAAAAGTACGTAAAGAACTCGATGTCGCCTTGCATCCTTCTGTCGATGAAGAAAGAATTATCCTGTTAACTCAATATCGCGATGCCGTACGTGGGTTATCTCCTAGAATGTATCAGAACATCAAGCACAAACAAGATTTATTGCTAGCCATTATTGACGCTTTAACTGAACTAGAACCTGAAGAAGAAGAATAATTATGCAATTTTATGATGATTTGATTTGTGAATGGGGGCAACTATCAGGTGTTGCCATTGTACCAGGTCCGCGCCAAACATGTCGTGTACACTTTCCTGATAGTCAAGTCACTTTGCAAATAGATTTGGATAGAAATGGAGAAAGAATCTTACTTGGCACAAATTTAGGTATTCTTAATCCAGGCCCCTATCGAAAAAAAGTTTTTTTAACAGCGTTAAAAGACAACTCTCTCTCCGCTCACCTACATGGCGTTTTAGCCTTTAGTTCTAAAGCAAATGCTCTTGTTCTTTTTCAATATCTTGCCATGACTCACCTCAGCCCCCAAAAACTTGATGATTGCCTAAAATTATTTCTTGCGCATGCTAAAGCATGGACTCTCGCTCTTAAAGATGGCGATGTGCCGATAACAGAAGAAGAACCCAAGGGCTTAACAAGCTCAGGTATGTTTGGATTAAGAACATGACAGATGATATAGCTCACTATCTTTCAACTACCCCTGCAGCAGCAGCCTGGAATAAAATTGGAGTTCGTTCCCATCATGGCATTTGCCTACCTCTATTCGCTCTACATTCACAAAGAAGCTGTGGCATAGGTGAGTTTCTGGATTTACTCCCCCTTTTGCCGTGGATACGACAAATTGGCATGGATGTGATTCAACTACTTCCTCTTAATGATACGGGTTTAGAAACAAGTCCTTATAGCGCTTTATCTGCTTTTGCTCTTAATCCTATCCATCTTTCCCTGCATGCCCTGCCTCATCTGAATCAAATCAGCCAAGTCACGGAAAAATTGAGAAAAATTGCTTACTGGACCCAACCGCCTAGAGTCAAGCATCATATAGTTCGTGAATTAAAAAATGCTTTTTTTAAAGAGTACATTCCCATCATAACTCCTTCCATCACTGAGGATTCTAACTATCAAAACTTTGTCCAAGCAAACCAAAGTTGGCTAGAGCCTTATGCTTTATTTAAATCTCTAAAAGAAAAGAACTATTGGCGACATTGGGAAGAATGGCCTGCCTCTATACGAGCTTTAGATGCTCAGCATTATCAAGAACAGCTTCTTCTGTGTAAAGAATCTATCACACACCAGATGATTTTACAGTTTCTATGCTATCAACAATTGTCAGGGGTTAAAAAGCAAGCTGAGCAAGCAGGAGTGTGGCTCAAGGGAGATATCCCTATTCTGATAAATCGAGATAGTGCGGATGTTTGGTATCATCGTCAGCTCTTTTTAACAGACCGTTCAGCCGGAGCTCCACCCGATATGTATAGCCCAGATGGACAAAACTGGGGATTTCCCCTTTACGACTGGTCAGCCATGGAACGAGAGCAGCATCAGTGGTGGAAGATTCGCTTAAAATGCGCTGCTCAAATTTATGACATCTATCGCATTGATCATATTGTAGGTTTTTTCCGTATTTGGGCTATACCAGCCAATCGTTCTGCCAAAGAAGGTTACTATTTTCCTTCTGATAGCACAACTTGGATTCCTGCGGGAGAACGCGTCATGCGTATGATGCTTGCTGATACAGAAATGTTGCCTATAGGAGAAGACCTGGGGTCTGTACCACCAGAAGTTCGTCAGTGTTTGACGAGACTAGGAATTTGTGGAACAAAAATTATGCGCTGGGAAAGGCGTTATGATACCGATGGAGGATTTATTCCTCCTTCTGATTATCCACCCATCAGCATGACTAGCGTGTCCACTCACGACTCAGACACTCTACAACTATGGTGGAAACATTCTCCTAAAGAAGCCAAAAGCTATTGTGACTTTAGAGGATGGGACTATCAACCCTTCTTATCTCTAGATCGCCATCAAGATATTTTGCAACAAAGTCATCGTTCTTCCAGCTTATTCCATATTAATCTTTTACAAGAATACCTCGCTCTTTTTCCCCCTCTTGTATCTGATAATACTAACCAAGAACGCATCAATGTTCCTGGAAAAATTCTAGATACCAATTGGACATATCGATTCAACCCTTCGGTAGAAGAACTCGTTACACATGATCAACTTACCATGACTATGAAAGAAATGATCAAATAGATGCTTAAAATAAGGATGAAAACATGGACAACAAACACCAACAGCTTCAAGTAGAATTAGGATTGCTTTTAGTGCATTTAAAACTACCTGTTGAAGAAGACAAAAAAAAAGTTATTGCATCTCAATTAAAGGGATTTACGGAACTTCAACATAACCTGTCAACACTTGCTCCTGATTTGGCCTCTCTTCAATTCAACGGTCTTTTGAAAAAAGCAGCTTATCCTCACCAATTTAAATTTCTTACAGATGATCAAGCACGTGATTACATTATGAATCATCCGGCAGTGACCTACCTTTTCAGCGTCTGCGTGTTTTTTCTAGCTATGCCTATCAGAGGTGATCTAGACACTAGTCGAATCACACAAAATAAAGATAAGACTTTGAAGCTCATCCATGGAAAAAAACTAGGCGTTAAAGAAGCTTTGCAAATCATGGAGTGTTGCTTAGATTCTATGCATAACATTGTTCACATTCTAGATGCATGTCACCAAGAAAGCGAAAAACTCAAGGTTCGTCGTACTTAATGCATCAAATATAACAATAGGTAAGATTGTCATTCTTGTGAGGACCTATGATTCTCCAATGAAAGTCGATTTGATCCTGGTTCCAAACAATGTTACCTAAATAGGTATCCTGAGCGCACAGGTGTGCGTCTACAGATTCTAGCATGTGCGGCTGCGTGACTGTCAGATGGAAGAGAAATACAGGTTGTTGCGCCCCATAGCGCAAATGTTCCAAGGTGATGAGGGAAGATTGTAGATCTAAGCTCCACCGAAAGCTATTACTAAAGACTGTATGCGCGAGATCCTTTTGAAACCACTGTCCTTTTTCCACAAACACTAAAACATCTGAAGATAAGGCAGAGACTTTTACATGTGCTTGCCCTTCCTTGATGCTCTGTTGATCTCCATGACGTGATTTAGCAAGAAATGCCAAACTCTGTACACGAGCTAAACGCTCCCAAAATATCTTTAAAGAATGCTTTCTCATGCGTTCTCTATCTGCTTCTGCTGTAAACAATAAACGTGGCTTATGGATAAAACAATATTGTTTTTTTTCAGACGAACTCAATAGTGTATAAGCCTTTTTTAATAGGGCCTGTAATTCTGCATAAATAGGATAATGCTCATTAAATCGATAGATCCGTTGTTTTCCCTCAAAATGACTTTCGACAATTCCTTGTTTTTCAAGTTTTAAAAGAGCCTGCTGAAGAGGCGTTAAGGGTACTTGCAACAAAACTTGGATTTGAGTGGCATAACACCTTTCATTCACAAACAAAAAAAATAGAATTCTCGCAATATTCTGGTTACCAAACAGACTTTGCAACATACTTTTCCACCTAATTATTAGGTTGTAAAGTTTAGATTAAAAGACGGTTTTTCTCCTAGCAGAAGATGTTTTTTTCTATCTGTAAAACTGATTTTTAGGTGATTGCATATTTTCTGTGTCTTGAAAAAATTTACGCCTCTGAGATAATAAGAAGATCTTAACAAGAGCTTAACTAAAAAGGAGAATTGACATGACAACACAAATCATTAATATTCAAATTCCAGAAATGATGAAAATGCAAATAACTAAAGCTCTAGAAATTGATAAAGCTTGTGATATTCAAACAGTGCGACAAGCCGTCTTTCACACCTTTCATGATATGTGGGGAACGCTTCTGCAAGGGAACTTTACTTCTGAAGATTTATTCGAAATACGGGATTCTAATGATTGTCCTATTACAACAACTGCGGCGCTACAAGAACGATTAAAAAGTTCTGCAAATTTTCAACTCGTTTTTGCTCAACATCCTGGTCCTCGTGCAATTGCTTAGTTTTTAAAATTTTTAGAAAAAAAATTCATAAAACACCTTATGAAGCTTGTCCTCCTAACGTTTATGGCGTTAAAACGATATGTTTCAAAAAATTTAAAAATGTGGCATCCTCATTGCGATGTATTTACGCTTCACCTTGAAATCTTAAAAAGGAAAAATTTATGGGCAGTTTATGCTGTTGTTTGCGTACAAACCATGCTTCACAAGCACAACCTCACAACACCTCTAGACCTCTATCCACAAAACTGGCAACCGCAGCCATTGTAGTAGGTTCTATTGCTTTTATCCTTTGCGCCGTAAAA
>JAFEGP010000039.1 GCA_018239815.1 Verrucomicrobiota bacterium
GCCACTTAATCAGCATACCTCTGCCCAGCCCATCTTCTAAAATCTAGACGTTAAATGAATTTTTCAACACAGCCTTCCGAATCACCAAGCATGGAGATAATTTGCATGAAGTTTTTTTGAGGACTTTCGTATTTTATCCTTTGCGTCGTAAAACCCACTTCTTCAGGGGTGGGATGTACCGAGCCGTTTCTTCTAAAGCCTCAGCTTGCTCGATTTTATTTTGAATGCGACAAAACAAAGCTAAAAGAAACAATTCTATTTTTTGCAAGAATTCATATGAACTCTCCGTTCTTAACAGACAAAAATATCGCTATCTAAAAAAACACTTGGCAAAAATACCTAATATGCTAAAAGGAGGTTGTATATCTTTTTTTACAAGGTAGGTAGAGGATGAAAGTTGTAGATATTATTGCCAGAATTTTGGTCCTTATTGGAGCCATTAACTGGGGAACTATAGGTTTTTTTCATTTCAACTTAGTTAACTTTTTCTTTGGCAACACAGTTGTAGAAAGAGTGATCTATGATATCGTTGGTGTTGCTGCGATCTATCTCATTTTAAGAATTAGAAAAAACTGTTGCCCAAGTAAGCGTTCCTAAGAGCTTATTAGACAAATGAAAAACCCGAACTTTGAAAGTTCGGGTTTTTTTGCTTTTTACTGTAAATTTTGTCCTTTTGTGTAGACGTGTGTACCATTTGAAAGGAGTCATAGCATGGTCGGTATCTATTTAGCATGTATCTTTTATTCACTTTTTCATCCCATGCATAAGGAGCTGCCTAAGCCCTTACCTCCTGATCAATTGACACCTAAAATTACACAGCTTGTCTGTGCTATTGAAGAGCTTTATGACAGCCCACTAGCTAATTCAGAGTATTGGCCCAGAGAAAATATCACACAAAAAGAACATGCTCTACAAAGCGCACGCTTAGCCCAAAAAAACAATCCTAATATTCACGCCTTAATTGCAGCAGCGCTTCTTCATAGTCTTTCCAGTTTGTTAAATGAACAAAATGATCTATTTGTCCACAAGTTCCTTAAGCCGATTTGGGGAGAAGAAGTGGCTCAGCCTATTCTAAGTTCTAATACAGCCCAACGATTTTTAGCCGCTGTAGACTCAGGTTATGTTTTTAAACTTTCTGAAACAAATCAACATCTTCTAGAACAGCAAGGCGGAGCTTTATCTCAAGACAGTCCTGAGTATACAGCCTTTCGTAAAAGTCCTTATTTCGAACGCTCTTTGGCTTTAAGGCGGTGGCATGATGAAGCTAAAACTGTTGACAAAGACACCCCTTCCCTCAAAGAGTTTCATGAACTACTCATTGAAGTCGCTATAGAAAATCTTCAAGATCTACATCCTAGTCATGAATATAAGGAAATCGTTACAGCCATTGATCAAATGCAAAAGAAAATCCAAACATGTTTAGCGACTCAAACCCACTAATCTTGCGTCGGCTCAAAAACAGGTACTAAAACACCTTGATAGCGTTGCTGAATAAAGTCATGCACTTTCTTAGATGTCAGATGTTTCTTAAGCGCCTGTAAACTTGCTTGCTGATCATCCTTACGTATCACTACAATGTTGGCATAAGGAGATTCCAAAGATTCTATTGCTAAAGCTCGATGATTAGGAAGCACATGACCCTGCAAAGCAAAATTCGAAGGGATTACAGCGCACGTGACATCTTCTAAAACTCTGGGCAAAAACGCTGCGTCAATCTCCTGTATTTTTAAGCATAAAGGATTATCTGCAACATCCAATAAAGTAGGATAAGTCTGACATGTATCTCTTAGCTGTATAAGCCCTATTTCTTCTAATAACTGTAAGGCTCGTCCTTCATTAGTTGGATCTGAAGGTATGGCAATTTTAGCCCCCTCTTTGATCTCACTCAAATCGTTTAGCTGAAGAGAATAAATTCCAAGAGGCTCGAGATGAATGGATGCTAAGATCTCGAATTCATAACCGAACTGCTGTTGCTGTACACATAAAAAAGGCTGATGTTGAAAAAAATTTGCATCGACCTGTTTTTCAGCTAAAAGTCGATTGGGTAAACAATAGTCATCTACTTCAAGCACTTTTAAACAAATGCCTTCTTCTTTTAAGTCTGGTTCAATGACTTTAAGAATTTCGGCATGAGGAACAGAAGTTGCTGCAACTTTAAGCTGAGTTTCACATTTTTGACATCCCGCTAACAACAAAGCAATCGCTACCCAATACGCCCCGTTCTTCATGACATACCTCTTTTTCTTAAAATACAATGCGTAAGGCGATGACCTAAACCCTGTACCGCCTCAACCAATCCAAGGAGTAACAAAAGCGTCACTCCCATCATGGTGCCATCAAAACGTTGATAGCCGTATTGGATGGCTAATTTTCCAAGCCCCCCACCCCCAACAAGACCGGCCAAAGCACTATAACTTATAAGCACTACAATTGTGAGGGTCATGCCTTGCACAAGAGCCGGCAAAGACTCAGGAACAAGTACCTTCGTGACAATTTGCCAACGAGTTGATCCCATGATAACAGCCGCTTGTACAATTTTAGTGTCCACTTGATTAAGAGCTGTTTCTACAACTCGCGCAAAAAAAGGAATAGCTGCAATCGTAAGAGGAACTATAGCAGCTGTTGTTCCAATACTGGTACCCACTAACCACCTTGTCCATGGAATCAAAGCCACGATTAAAATCGCAAAAGGAATGGAGCGACCTATGTTTACAATTAAACTTAGAAGCCTGTAAACCCACCGATAAAAACAACGCTCTTCTTTTTGCGTCTGATAAAGAATTATTCCTAGACACAGCCCACCTAAACAAGAAAATAGCGATGACACACTCACCATATACAGAGTATTAAGAAGTTCGCCCGGGACTAAACGCCAAATCAACTCCCAGTGACTCATCCTATAACCTCCTCAACCAAGACTCCCTGTTGTTTAAGAAAAGCACAGGCGGTTCCTCTTTCTTGTTCCACACCCGTCATTTCTACAACAAGATGACCTAACGCACCTGCTTGCATCACATCAATAGAACCTAATAAAATGTTAATCTCTACAGGATAACGACGTATTAATTCACAAATGATGGGCTTTTCCGCACGCCCCGCAGTAAAGCATAACCTAAGCAACGTAGATTGTGGCTTTTTAACATAAAGCTGCTCTGGCAAATCATGCACAATACGATTTAAAAACCGTTTGGTAATAGGGTGCTTGGGCTGAGCAAAAACGTCTGCAACGCTACCTTCTTCAATAATTTCACCATGATCTAAAACTGCCATGCGATGGCAAATACGCCTTACAATATCCATTTCGTGTGTAATAAAAAGAATAGTCATGCCCATCTCTCGATTTAAAGAGACTAGTAACTCTAAAATAGATGATGTCGTTTCAGGATCTAACGCAGAAGTCGGTTCATCACACAACAACACACTTGGATTTAAAGCTAGAGCCCTTGCAATGGCTACCCGCTGTTTTTGCCCGCCACTTAATTCTGCTGGATAGCAATGCTCTTTTCCTTCCAAACCCACGGTTTTAATCAAAGCACTAACATCTAGATCCTGATTGCAAATTTCTAAAGGATAACGGATGTTTTCTAAAACTGTACGACTAGAAAAAAGATTGAATTGTTGAAAGACCATCCCAAGCTTGCGACGAGCTTGTCTTAACAACCTACCTTGTAAAATAGAGATCTCTTCTCCGTCGATCCAGATCTCTCCTTCGGAAGGCGTCTCTAAACCCGTCAAACAATTAATTAAAGTTGTCTTACCAGCTCCACTTGGACCAATAAGACCAAAGATCTCGCCGTGATGAACTTGAAGAGAGATCTGTTTCAAAATAGTTTGTTGAAATCTTTTTGTCAGATTTTTGATAACAATTTTATCTTTATGATTCATGACAGAGAAATTTTACATTAATTTCAGATAACTGTATATGACGAGCATGGCAAAAAAGTCAGACTCATTAGAGGACCATTTAAAAAAACTCATCCTCTCTACTCAAAAAGAAAAAATTTCTTTAGCAGAAATCATCACTAGCCTTTCTCATTCAGGGCGGCCTCTTATCATCTTCTTTCTAGTCCTCCCTTTTTGTCAGCCATTAGTACCTCCTGGTCTTTCTGTTCCCTTTGGTCTTATTATTGCTCTACTGGGAGCAAGAATGACCTCTAAATATCCAATTTGGTTACCAAAATGGCTTATCTCCAAACAAATTAGCACACATGTTTTGCATAAAATTACACACGCCTTTCTACGCATTCTTCATAAGATGCGTTCTCTTATTCGCCCCAGGTTATTTTGGATCTCTCGTCCGCATGTAGCCAAACAGTGCAATGGGTGGCTAATTTTTCTTTTAGGCGTGCTGCTAGCCATCCCCTTTCCTCTGCCTCTTATTAACCTTGTTTCTGCTTGGCCTATTTTTTTCATCATTCTAGGCTCTCTAGAAGAAGATGGAATTTTTATTTTGATTGGCTATATCGCCAGCTTAGCCGCCCTTATTTTTTATTCGAGCCTTATTTTTTCCGTAGGATCCCTTACTTGCAAATTTTTTGAACACCACGCGTGTTAAATAAAACACATTGATTTTATTTTACTTTTATTTAATAATTTCTATTAAAAAGTAACTAATTATGTATGGAATACCCGCTTCCGGTTTAGTCGCTCTTTGTCTAGAATCGCAGACAAGTCCCCAAGCGCGTTCTAGAGCCTATCACTCTATGCTAACAAGTTTTGTCTTAGCCGCCTTAGCAGGGAGCGCCTCTTATTTTTGTTTTTACTATGGCATGAATGGTTTAGCAGCAGCTGGCTCTAACTTGGAAAAATTGAAATATGCTGCTCTAACTTTTTGTGGATTTTCTTTCGCTACAGCTTCTTTTTTCAATATATTATTTGTCACCTTTCATAATCCTGTTGATCGGAAATTTCAAATTAAAGCCACCCTTCTTGCTCCCCTAGCAACTGTAGTTTTAAGTGGTCAATGTTTATTTAATTCTGCAGCTAAAATTTTTTAATGATAGTTTAGATTCTGGGTTTAAAAACTCTTCTCTTGTTTTTTACTCTTTTTCTTAATACAATATTTTTAAACTAAATATAGGAGTTCTGCTATGTCTCACCATGTAGGTCCCGCCCCAGGATTATTAGATTGTTGCTGTCCAGCAGATAGCATGGCCCCCTCCACCGGAAACCGAGCCAAAGCTGTCACTTCTATTCTGTGCAGTCTAGCCCTTGCCACCTTAACAGCCTTTGCAGCATATTACTGCATAACTCATGGGTTGAATGGATTAGATCATGCCTATACAAGTTTAGCTCTTTGGAAATTTGGAACCTTAACTTATGTGGGCGCTGCATTTGGTTTAGCTGCCATTGTCAACGCAGGTTTTGCTGTCTTTGGTCGTCCATGCGGCTTAAAAGAACAAACTGCTGCAACAATAGGAGCTCCTGTTGCCATGGTCGTTATAGGGGGATGGATGGCATTGACTACCGTCGTACAAGGCAAATTATTTGGAAGAAGCGCTCTAGGTTAATTTTTTAATTATTAACAGTTAACTGTAGCGTTTAGTGATTTTTTTTTGCTAAAAAATACTATTTCCCATAAAATCGCGTCTATGAAAACAAGAAATTTAAATCTCCCTCTTCTTGTTAAAAAAGCTTTTCACGCACAGTCTATTTCTTTGATTATGATTCGCCTCTAGGCGAATATAATTTTCTTCGTTTTTTACTCTTTTTATTCACTAACAAAAAAAAATTAAAATCTATGTACATCATGCATTTTATCGGCTGTGTTGAAAAATTCATTTAA
>JAFEGP010000003.1 GCA_018239815.1 Verrucomicrobiota bacterium
GACATTTCTAAATTGGGGCTACATGTAAATAATTCAACTAGACTATTAAGCTACTATATAAGAAAATTTGTTCTCTCAAAAATCAATCTCGACTAAAAATTTTTTAAAGAATTGAGTTGAAGGAGTTTCATGCACCAGCCCGTTTTATGTGAAGAAATTTTATCTTTATTTGAGGGATGTCAGCTTCAAGCATTTGTAGACGGTACGCTAGGGGCTGGTGGACATGCAGCCCTCATTCTGGCCGCTCATCCTGAAATAGAGCGATTCTATGCTTTAGATCGTGATCAGACAGCCTTGGCTTTAGCAAAAGAAAATTTGTCTGCATCTTTGCCTAAGATAACTTTTATTCACACTCCTTATGCTGACATGTCCCAGTACGTTTCTGATTGCAATGGGATTTTATTAGACATAGGGGTGTCTTCTATGCAACTAGATCAGCCCGATAGGGGATTTAGTTTTTATAAGGAAGGCCCCTTAGATATGCGGATGGATCAAACGGCAAGGGTTGATGCTAAATTTGTTGTAAATACTTATAACGAAAAGCGACTGGGTGAAATTTTTCGTGATTATGGAGAGGAAAGAAGGTGGAGGGCAGCAGCTCAACAAATCTGTACTGCACGGAAGAAAGAACCTATTGAAACAACACAACAGTTGGTCAAGGTCCTCACGCCCGTGATAGGTTGGTCACGTAAACATCTGCATCCAGCTACGCGTATTTTTCAGGCGTTACGTATGGAAGTGAATCAAGAACTTCAACAATTAGAACAAGGCTTAGCAGAAGCTGTTAAGTGTTTAGCTGTTGGAGGGCGTTTGGCCGTGATTACTTTTCATAGTTTAGAAGATCGAATTGTTAAACATTTTTTTAAACAAGAAAAAAGTGTAAAGATTTTAACGAAAAAGCCTATAACAGCCGGCGTAGGGGAGCAGAGAAAAAATCCTCGCTCTCGTAGTGCTAAACTTCGCTGTGTAGAAAAATGTCACGTGGATTAGTAGTTCGACTTCTTGTGTGCTTGAGTTTCTTTTGTTTGTGCTTGTTTCTTTCTATTAATCAACAAAATACAATTACACGTTTGCGTTTAGAAATTCCTCAAACCATGAAATTATTACGGGAGGTAGAAGCAGAGAATTCCGCTTTGCAGTTTGATATAGCTTCTTTGGAACAACCCCATAGGTTATTAGAAGCTGCTAAACAGCCTTGTTTTGCTCATCTTCATTATCCTACTCAGGATCAGGTCATGACTGTGCCATGAAAGCTCGTATCGTTGTAACAGCTTGTTTTATATTTTCTCTGTTTGCTTTGTTGATAGCCCATTATTTTACTTTGCAAATCATTCAGTTCTCTAAATGGCATCTTAAAGCTGCAGGTCAGCATCAAATTGTTGTGAATGAGCCTTTTCGACGAGGTGCATTTTATGGATATGTAGGCAATCAGCCGGGACAACAAAATCCTTATCGTCCCTTGGTATTCGATGTCACAAAATTTCATCTTTTTATAGATCCTCTTTCTATTGCATCTGTTTATCGAGAAGATATCTGGAATCATTTAAGTAAAATTTTGCCTTTGGAAGTTAAGTCGAAAGCTGAATTTGATAAACGTTCTCATTCTCGTTGCTTATGGAGGTGGGTAAATAGCGAGCAAAAGAAACAGATTTTACAGTGGTGGCAACCTTATGCTAAAAAGCACAAGATTCCCTCCAATGCCTTATACATGTTAACAGATTATCAAAGATGCTATCCCTATGGTTGTTTATTGGGACAAACTCTTCATACAATCCGAGATCTTAAGCAAGAAGGTACAGCATTAGCTCTTCCAACAGGTGGTTTAGAGGCTTTTTTTAATGAATACTTGAAAGGTCAACCTGGTAAAAGAAGATTACTAAGGTCTCCACGTAATCATCTTGAGTTAGATCAGCTTGTGCAAATTCCAGAAGATGGAGCAGATATTTATCTGACGATCCATCCTGTGATTCAAGCAATTGCAGAAGAGGAAATTACTAAAGCTGTAGAAGCGTCCGGTGCAAAGGGTGGTTGGGCTGTCATGATGGAGGCAAGAACAGGCAATATCTTGGCCTTGGCGCAAGCACCAGCTTTTCATCCTTCATCGTATGCCAGTTATTTTAATAATCCCGACATGATCGAGTTGACAAAGGTGCATGCTGTTATGGATGCCTTTGAATTGGGGTCAATTATGAAGCCAATTACCATTGCCATTGCGCTTAAGGGTAATCAGGAGTTAATTGCTAAAAATAAGCCCCCTCTTTTTGATCCATATGCAAAAATGGATGTCAGTCGCTCTATTTTTCCAGGAAGAGCTTCCAAACCCTTACGTGACTTAGTTCGTTGTAAATTTGAGAACATGGCCATGGCTATTCAGAAATCTTCCAACGTTTATATGGCCCAGTTGGCTGATCGAATTGTGCAGCAGTTAGGAGATAATTGGTACCGTCAGATGTTAATCGAATGTTTTGGATTTGGAACTCTCACGCATCTAGAGATGCCAGCTGAGGCTATGGGCCTTGTCCCTTCAAAAGAACGTTTTCATCCTAATGGGGCTCCTGAATGGAGTTTGCCTACACCTTATTCTCTTTCAATAGGTTATAACTTATTGGCTACAGGTATGCAAATGGTGCGAGCGTATGCTGTATTTGCCAACGGAGGCTATCTTGTACAACCAACTTTAATTAGACAAGTTATTCATCATCACTTAGATGGTAGAGAAGAAATTCTTATAGATCATACATGTCCTGGTCCCTTTCCACGGGTTTTGGATCCTGAAATTGCTCAAACGGTGTTAGAAGCAACAAAATATACAACCAAAGTGGGTGGAACAGGTCATTTAGCTGCTGTGCCTGGATATACTGAAGCTGGAAAAACAGGATCTGCAGAGAAGATCATAGGTGGGCAATATGCTCATAAAACGCATATTTCTTCATTTATAGGGGTTTCTCCTGCTCGTCCAGATGCTAGCAATCCTCTTGTGTTACTCATTTCTATCGATGAGCCTAAGCCTATATTGCAAGAAAATGGTGTAAAAGGATATCTAGGAGGCCGATGTGCTGCTCCTGTGTTCTGTGCAATTATGCAGCGTGCTTTATTATGTTTGGGTGTCCCTCAAGATGATCCTTTTGGATATCCTACTAAAGATCCACGCTACGATCCCGATAAGGCTGATTGGGTGCGAGAAGTGAATGAACTCAAGCGACTTTTTGGAGAATGGAATACAAAGTGAAATTAAAAAAATTAATAGGTCAACTCCCCATAAAGTGGATTTCAGGTCCCAAACAGGTAGACATTACAGGTCTCAGTGATTATTCAGCTTCTGTTTTACCTGGAGATTTATTTATTGCTAAACCATGTGCTGCAAGTGCACAACACATTCAAGAGGCAATAGAGAGTGGAGCCAAGGCAGTTTTGTCGCTTGAAACATCTCCTTTTTTGCCCTCACATCTTGTTCAACTTAGTTGTGACGATATAAGAGCTATGACAGCGTGTCTTGCACAATGTTTTTATCAAGATCCCTCTGAGGAATTACTTCTGTGCGGTATTACAGGGACAAATGGCAAGACAACAACAAGTTTTCTACTTAAACACTTGTTAGAAACTCTTGGAAAAAAAACAGGAATGATCGGAACAATTGCTTATATGATAGGGGAGCGCTATCTGCCAGCAAAGCTAACAACTCCAGATCTACTCACCAACTACAAATTATTACGAGAAATGGTCAAATGCGGTTGTCCGGCTGCAGTCATGGAAGTGTCCTCTCATTCCTTAATCCAAGGTCGTGTGGATGGCTTAAAATTTGATGCTGCTATTTTTACTAACCTGACCCAAGATCACTTAGATTATCACGGTTCGATGGAAGAATATGCACAAGCTAAGCGTCTTTTATTTCTGCAATTGCAATCTCAAAGTGTTGCCATTGTTAATGAAGAAGCTCCAGAAAGTACAACCCTTCTGCAGGGATCTGTAGCCAAGGTTATGAGCTATGGTTTTTCGCCGGATGCAGATGTATGTGCTCAGCAGCTGCGTTTAACACCAAAAGGATCGTATTTCCAAGTTTCTTATTTAGGAAGTACAGCACCTTGTTTCTTTCCTATGGTTGGGAAACATAATGTATTGAATGCTTTAGCTGCTATGAGCTTTTGTCTTTCGCAAGGTATGCCTTTGGAAGCTTTAGCAGATGCTTGTGCACAATTTAAGGGTGTGCCAGGACGAGTTGAACCTGTTGTAAATCGACTTGGATTGAATATCTATGTGGACTTTGCACATACACCTGATGCTTTGCAGAGAGTGTGCGAGACATTACGCGCGGCATCTTCAGGTAAGCTCTTTGTTGTATTTGGTGCAGGGGGAGATCGTGATAAAGACAAGCGTCCTAAAATGGGAGCTGTTGTAGATCGTTATGCACATTTTGCATGCATTACAAGTGACAATCCACGTAGTGAAGATCCTTTTAGCATCTGCCAACAAATTGCAGCAGGGTTTCATTCCAAGCATTATTTGGTTGAAATAGACCGCCGACATGCAATTAAACAAGCTGTAAAAATGGCTAAAGAAGGAGATACAGTTTTAATAGCAGGTAAGGGGCATGAATCTTCCCAAATTTTTGCACATCAGACATATCCCTTTGATGACCACGAAGTTGTTTTGCAGATACTTGAGGAGGTAGGATGTCACTAAATATACGGCGTCTTCTTGTAATGGGTAGCTTGCTGCTTTTAACAGGTTGTGGTACACGCGGTATCCCTCCCGAAGTGACGGCCATGGCCACTCGTGAAAAAAGCCCAGTGGTCTGCAAGCCTCAAAGGATTATTTTGGATGCCGGACATGGGGGAAGGGATACAGGTGCAGCTTCTTGTCGGGAGAATTATGAGGAGAAGTCTTTAACATTATCTACAGCTTTACTTGTACAGGATCAACTCAAAAAGATGGGGTATCAAACAAGCCTTACACGTAATCACGATATTTACTTGCCTCTGAGTACACGTGCGGAGATTGCAAATAAACACGATGCCGATTTGTTTGTAAGCATTCATTACAATTTTTCTACAAGTAAGGAAGCGCACGGAATAGAGGTGTTCTACTACAAGGAAGAAAAAGCACCCTCTCATCCAAGAATTGTAAAATCAAAACAACTCGCACAAAGGGTTTTAAACGGTGTTTTGACTCAGACAGGGGCAAATTCAAGGGGTGTAAAACAAGCAAATTTTGCTGTAGTTAGAGAAACAAAAATGCCTGCAATTCTTATTGAAGCAGGCTTTTTGTCAAACAGGCAAGAAAGGGATAAGATAAAAGATCCCTGTTACTTGCGTCTTTTAGCTAAAGGAATTGCAGAGGGCATCGATAGTTATTTAAATAAAAATTAATAACCATGAGCTGTTATTTAAGTCGATCTTTATCTAAGAACGACTTAAAAAGACAGAAAGGCTGTCAGATCCAGAATTTGTAGCAACTAAATCTGAGAATCCATCTCCGTCAAAATCACCTGATGCTAAGCCCCAAGGTTGTGCTCCGGCTGTCAAGTTATGAGCAGGACCAAAAACACCACTTGCGTTGGCAGCTAACACAGACACGCTACCGGAATTGATATTTGCCACGGCTATGCCAGATGACTGAGTAGCACTAAAATTTCCTGTTACAATTGTGAAAGGTGATCGACCAACAGGATAAAGAACAGGAGCATCGAAACTTGTGTAGTTATGGTTCAATATTACAGCTAGGTCATTGAAGGTTGGTCTAGAGACAACTATATCAGGGGGAGTGTCCTGATTATATCTTCCAATCGCAACTCCTCCAGACAGACTACCGATATCATAAAGTTTAATGGGTCGATTAAATTGCCCGTTTAGATTTCCATATAAAAACCCGATTGAATTTGAATTTGCGCTAGTTACCACGATATCATCAATTCCATTACCATCTAGGTCTGCGCTTGCCATATTTTGAGGTTGAGAAACTGCTGCATAATTTATCGGATTTTGAAAGGTTCCATCGCCATTTCCCTTATACGATTTCACGTTTCCAGATCCAACGAATCCAATAGCCATATCTAAATGTGGATCTCCATCAAAATGTCCTAACACGACTCCTGTGGGCAAGGAGTCTGCACAGCTACGGTGAATAGGAGCATTGAAAATACCGTTGCTTCTACCTGTGAATAGCGTATAGGTATCGGTGCCTTCATTTGTAACAATCAAATCAAGATAACCATCATGGTTTATATCACCCACTACCATGCCCCATGGATAGCTCTGAGTAGCGAAAATTTGCGCATTTTGAAATGTTCCGTCTCCATTGCCTAAATATACTGATAATGTGCTATCTAAGTTGTTAGCCGCAGCGATGTCAAGGTGGCCATCGCCATTGAAATCCCCAGTTACCACAGGCTGTGGACGGCGACTTGTTGTATAGTTGGCAGCGGGGCGAAAAGCGATAGGTTCAATGATGGGAGCTTGGGAAGCTGTGGTCGTTGATGAAAAAACAGTAGGTGTAGCTGTTGAGTTCGCAGTCACTTGAGTTGGAACAGCAGTTGAAGAAAATGGACTTGCTTGAAAAGAACTACTAGCAGGTACTGCTGTTGAGGTTGCAGTCACTTGAGTTGGGACAACACTTGAGGAAGAAGAGCTGGCTTGTGAGGCAGGAAGCCCTTGAGTTGAGGTTGCAACTGAAGAAGCTTGAGTAGGGTCATTGCTAGGAGGTATTGTTGAGGGAGTAGCTGTTGAGTTTGCATTTACTTGAGTTGGGACACCAGAACTTGAAGATGGTTCAGCGCGGGAAGGTTCTTGAGTTGTATCTGTTGTTGAAACATCATCGTGGTGTTCAGAAGCATTGACATCAGGGCAGGCTGGGTTGTCTTGAGCTTGTGCCAAACCCTGATTCATTTGTTGCAGTCTCCAAGCTTGTAGTGCTACGCCTAAAGGAGCTAACCCATTGATAATGGGGAAAATTACATCTTTGCAGGTAACAGCAACGCTGCCTCCTAAATTGCTGACTACTCTAACTGCTACATCGGTCATACTGTCACAATGCTGAGCATCTAAATCAGGAAGAGCAGATCGAGCTGTTTGGTTAACATAAGATAGTGTATTCAAGAGCATTGTCAAATTATGGTAATCATTGACAACGTCATCATCATATTCGCATGCCTGTGGATCTGAAGAACTCTTAAGTAATTTGATAATTAACGGAGTGGCTGCCGCTGCGGCTGCTGCTGTAAGTGTTAAAACTCTTCTGCCTTTATATGTGGCCCAGTCTGCACCCTTAAGAACGGATTTTTCTCCCCATATTGCATGACCGACACGTTGTAAACCATGGCGCACCGATCCCATAAAACGTCCGAACATTCCTGTTGGCTTGTGAGGTGTAGGGACTTCGTACAACAAATCAGCAGATTGCCCAGGAGCAGCAGAATTGGCGTCATTTTCAACCGAAGAATGTACGACAAGTTTAAGAGCTAAATTTGAAAATTGAGCAGCTGTTCTCTTGCAATGTTGCTCAAGTTTGCAGCATGGTTGAGTTGAATCTACACATGTTTGGTCATAAATGTGACCACAAGGAAAAATAATCCAACACATATCTGTGGAGCTTTCTTCTGAAGCTTGATCTTGTAAGCTAACTGGAACAGCGAATTCACCTTCTTCGGCTTGACCTACATGGTAGGTATTTTCATTCCAAGCTTGATTGTGCATACTTACTTGGATAAACGAACCTGTAGCTGAGACAGCGTGTTGTAAATAGTTGCAAAGCAGTTGTGTAGCAAGGGGGGCAGATGATCCTAAAGCAAGACTAACCGCTTTGGCCCATTTTTGTGGGGTGTCAAGAACGTGGGAAGGAAGGGAGGCTGCGTCCTCCATGTCCAGAACTGTTTCAGGGGCAGAGAAATCAATAGTTTGAGAGGGTGAAAGAGAGTAGGACGAAGATTGTTGACATCGACTGCAAACAATGCGATGAGCTTTGCCTGCCGATAAAAATTGCATAAGTCGGCTATCACCATAATTTGTCCAATAAGTAGTTATTCCGTCTTCTAAAGAGGTTTCAGCCGTTCCATCATGATGAGAATGCATAGGAATTCGAGAGGCTTGTTTGCCTTGAGAAGGAGGTGTTCTAGAAGGGCTATCAAGGTTACTAGCTGAGTGTTTTGTACCTAAAGCTGAGTCTGAAAACATGGAAGCCTGGCTAGCTTGACGACCAGCACCTGCCATCGAGGCAGCTGCAACAGAGGCAACAGAAGCATAATAAACAGCATCGTCAGCTCCATTATCTAAAGGAATGCTATAGAGGTGGCCGTAATCATCGCTTGAAGCTGCAGGTTGAGGCGAAGAACGAGCATAATCATAATTAGACATAAATTACCTATAAATATATTTTTTCATTCTAACATGTAATATGTGTTTAAGTCAATGTTATTTAAAATAACTTAATTACAATAAATATTTTGTTAATTTTTATAATTAAATTCTTTTGTTTTCGTGATGGTGTTAGGAATCCTTAAATTTTATTAAGAAAATTTTATTAAAAACAGATATTTGGAGACTTGCTTTTTTGAAAAAAAAGCTTTACACATAGCAGAATGAGGCTGGATTTTATTTTAGCGGGTAGTTTAGCTGCTTTGTTATTTTTCTATTTAATTTACACTTTAATTTATCCGGAAAAATTTTAATGTTCTATTCTGGTTGGATTCAGATAAGTTTTTTGATTGCAGTACTTATCTTACTTGTTCCGATCATAGGAACGTATATTGCAAAGGTTTTTCAGGGAGAAACAACTTTTCTGCATCCACTTTTGCAACCCTGTGAAAAATGGATTTATCGTTTAACAGGTGTCAAAAATGAAGAAGAAATGACTTGGAAGTGCTATCTAAGATTTCTTCTGCTGTTTAATTTTCTAGGTATTATATTTGTATTTTTAATTCAGAAATTTCAAGGAATTTTGCCTTGTAATCCTGAGCAATTCTCAGCTGTTTCTACAATACAAGCTTTGAATACCGCAATCAGTTTTGCAACCAATACGGATTTTCAAACCTACGCTCCTGAAATTTCCTTGAGTTACGGTACACAAATGTTGGGCTTAACAACTCAAAATTTTCTAAGTGCTGCAACAGGCCAGGCTGTTTTGCTAGCTTTGATAAGAGGCGTAGTACGTAAATCTAGCCAGACAATTGGTAATTTTTGGGTGGATCTGGTGAGAACAATCCTTTACATCCTTTTGCCTCTATCTTTAATTTTTGCTGTGATTTTAATTACACAAGGTGTGCCCCAGACATTATCGCCTTATTCACATATCTCAACTTTAGAACAAGCTCAACAAACACTTCCTTTGGGTCCTGTTGCCTCTCAGGTTGCTATCAAGCAACTTGGCACAAATGGGGGTGGATTTTTTAATACCAATAGTGCACATCCTTTTGAAAACCCCACGGCGTTTTCTAATTTTTTAGAGCTATTATGTCTCATTCTTCTTCCAGCAGCGCTCACTTATAGTTATGGAAGGATGGTTCGATCTCATCGGCATGGTTGGATATTGCTGATAACCATGGGATGCTTGTGGTTAGCGGGTGTGAGTTTAGCTTTGTATGCGGAATCTCAGGTCAATCCTCTTTTTCCTGCTACGACTTTGATGGAAGGAAAGGAAGTACGCATAGGGGTTGCGCAAAGTGTGCTATGGGCCGTTTCTACAACAGCTTCAGCTAATGGTTCTGTGAATGTCATGTTAGATAGCTTGTCTCCTCTTGCTGGAGGCGTTGCGTTATTCAATCTCATGTTAGGAGAACTTGTATTTGGGGGATTGGGAGTTGGATTATGTAGCATGCTTATGTTTGTCTTGCTAACGGTCTTTTTAGCAGGTTTGATGGTGGGTCGCACTCCAGAATATTTTGGGAAAAAAATAGAAAAGTCTGAGATGCAGTGGGTATGTGTAGCAATTTTAGTTCCTAGCCTCTTAATTCTATTAGGAAGTGGATATTCAAGCATACGTATTAGTCATGACGCCAATATGCACAATATGGGACCTCATGCTTTGACATCCATGCTCTTTACTTTTGCATCAACAGCCGGCAATAACGGAAGCTGCTTTGCAGGTTTGCAAACTTCTTCAGTTTATTATCAGCTTGTGCTCGCTGCTGTTATGTTGCTAAGTCGTTTATCAATTGTTGTGCCTAGTCTTGCCATAGCCGGGTTACTTGCTGGGAAAAAGGCTTCTATAGAATCTGAAGGTGTATTTTCTACTAAGACGATGCTTTTTCTCATATTGTTGCTTAGTGTGATTCTGATTGTAGGAGCTCTAACTTTTTTACCTGCTCTATGCTTAGGACCTATTGTTGAGTACATGCTTATGATGAAAGGAGTGTCTTTTTGAAAGAAAGTCATCATTTGTTAGATCGCAAAATCTTACTTGAAAGTTTAAAACAAGCGTGTTTGCAATTCACCCCTCTTCAACAGATCAAAAATCCTGTCATGTTTGTAGTTTACTTAGGAGCTATTTTTGTTTCCTTGCACGTTATCAATGAAGGAGTTCGTTCTCAAATATCTTGGTTTAATTTACAACTTGCTGTCTGGTTGTGGTTTACTGTTTTTTTTGCAAATTTTTCACAAAGTTTTGCCGAAAGTCGCGGTAAAGCACAAGCAGCTTCATTACGACATCTTAATACAAGTATGCAGGTCAAAAAACTAGAGAATGGGAAAGAAATCTCGATCTCTATTTTGGATCTAAAAAAAGGAGATAGAGTCGTCTGTTCTACAGGTGATTTTATCCCAGCAGATGGTGAAGTAGTAGAAGGTATCGCCACAGTTGATGAGTCAGCTATGACAGGAGAATCCGCTCCCGTTATTCGAGAAAGTGGGGGGGATCGTAGTGCTGTAACAGCAGGAACAAAGGTCATTAGCGATCGCATTATTATAGAAGTGACCGCAGAACCTGGACATAGTTTCTTAGATAAAATTATTAATTTAGTCGAGCATGCTAAACGTAATAAAACGCCCAATGAAATCGCTTTAAATATCCTGTTGTCTACGCTTACAGTTATTTTTCTTGGGGTTGTTATTTCTCTGCAGTTTTTTTCTCAATATTCAATGCGTTACCCTTATAGTCATCAACAATATGCTGTGACTCTACCTATTTTAATTGCTCTTTTAGTTTGTCTTATTCCCACTACAATTAGCGCTTTGCTCAATGCTATTGGCATTGCAGGTATGGATCGACTACTTCAGCGTAATGTCGTAGCAAAAAGTGGCCGTGCTGTAGAGGCGGCTGGAGATGTAGATCTGTTAATTTTAGATAAGACGGGCACGATCACATTGGGTAATCGTATGGCAATCGCCTTCCTGCCCATTGAAACTTCAGAAGAAAAAGAGCTTGCTAAACTTTCGCAGTATGCATCTCTTTCTGATGAAACTCCGGAAGGACGTTCAATCGTGATCCTGGCAAAAGATAAGTTTTCATTACGTTCCGAAGACTTGGATAAGACGCGTTCTCGCTTTATTCCTTTTTCAGCTAGAACTTGTATGAGTGGAATTGATCTGTTAGATGCAGAAGGTCAAATTCAACAATCAATCCGTAAAGGATCTGTAGAGGCAATTTCAAAATACATAGAATCGATAGGAGGCTTTGTTCCTCCTGCTTTAAAGAACTTAGTAACGCCTATCTCTCAAAAAGGAGGGACTCCACTTGCAGTATGTGAAGGTAACCGCATTGTAGGCGTGATTTATCTAAAAGACGTGATAAAAGGAGGCATTCAAGAAAAACTTAAAAAACTTCGTTTGATGGGTATTAAAACTGTTATGGTAACAGGGGATAATCCCCTGACCGCTGCTGCAATAGCAGCGGAAGCAGGAGTACAAGATTTTCTAGCTAATGCTACACCAGAATTAAAATTAGAAAGAATTAAGCAAGAACAACTCAATGGCCATTTAGTAGCTATGGCAGGAGATGGAACAAATGATGCTCCAGCTTTGGCGCAAGCAGATGTGGGCGTGGCAATGAATACAGGAACACAGGCATCTAGAGAAGCGGGTAACATGGTAGACTTGGATAGCAATCCCACAAAACTTATAGACATTGTAGAAGTTGGTAAACAATTGCTTATGACAAGGGGAGCTTTGACAACATTTAGCATTGCCAATGATGTAGCTAAATATTTTGCTATTCTTCCAGCTATGCTAGGGGCCTTGTATGTTGAATCCAACCAAAATATTGGACCTCTTGCTGAATTAAATCTCATGCGTTTGACTTCACCTCAAAGTGCAATCTTAAGTGCGGTGATTTTCAATGCGCTCATTATTATTTTTTTATTGCCTCTGTCTTTGAGAGGTGTACGTTATCAGGCCCAAACAGCTCAATCTTTGCTTAAAAAAAATGTAGCTGTTTATGGTCTAGGAGGCTTACTTGCTCCTTTTATTGGTATTAAATTGATTGATCTGGCCTTAGTTTTTTTTGGATGGGTAACATGAGAGCATGCAAACTTTTTCTACTTCTAAGTCTTGTTTTGGGAATCCTATATCCACTTTTTATTACAATGATTGGAAAAATATGCTTGCCCCATCAGTCTCAAGGCAGTCTTCTTGTAGTACAGGGGCGTATTGTGGGCTCTAAGCTTATTGGACAGACATTTTCATCTGAAAAATATTTTTGGTCCCGCCCTTCAGCCACCACTTATCATACACTGCCTTCTTTCGGAAGTAATTTGGGACCAACAAGTCATCTGTTGCAGGAACAAGTTCAACAAAGACGACAACGTTTTGCAAAACAAGAAGTCCCAAGTGATTTACTCTTTAGCTCGGCAAGCGGATTAGATCCCCACATCACAGTTGACGCAGCATTCTTCCAAGCTCCACGTGTAGCGCAAGCAAGAGGCTTATCTTTGCAAGATATAGAAAAAATCATACAGGAGGAAATAAAAAAGCCTTTTTTGGGACCCTCTTATGTGAATGTGTTGATCTTAAATCTTGCTCTTGATCGATTACAAGATTCAAAGCAACAGTCGCCATTGATAGGAAAGAGTTAATAATGGAAGAACGTTTAGATCCCGATTTATTAATGCAAACTCTGCAGGCTCAGGAAAAATTGCAGGGGAAAGGACGCTTAAAAATCTTCTTGGGCATGGCTGCTGGAGTTGGCAAAACTTACTCTATGCTCGAAGCTGCACAAAAACAAGCCAAAGAAGGTATCAATCTTTATGTGGGGACAGTTGTTACACATGGACGTGCTGAGACAGCAAAATTATTGGAAGGTTTAAAGGTTATTCCGCAAAAAACCATCTATTACAAAGACAGAGAATTTCAAGAATTTGATATTGATAAAGCTTTGCAGATACATCCTCAACTCATTCTGGTTGATGAATTGGCTCATACTAATGTGCCGGGTTCTCGCCATCTTAAGCGCTGGCAAGATGTCATGGAGTTGCTAGAAGCAGGAATAGATGTTTATACAACTCTTAATATTCAACATGTTGAAAGCTTTAAAGATATTGTCGAAAAAATTGCAAATATCAATATCCGAGAAACAGTTCCTGACGTGCTATTAGAGCTTGCTTCAAATATAGAACTAGTCGACTTGAGTGCTAAAGAATTGATTCAACGGCTTGAGGAAGGCAAGGTGTATACAGGAGAGTTGACTGAAATTGCGATTCAAAATTTCTTTCAAGAGGATCGCTTAACAGCCTTGCGAGAGATCGCTTTAAGATTTACAGCGGAAGTTGTGGATAGAACTTTGCATATGATGTTCACATCTTTGCAAAACAGGAAAGGATGGCGTCCACGAGAACGCTTGCTTGTTGCCATTCATCATACTTTAGATTCCCAGCAACTTATTCGTGCAGCAAGACGTCATTCATTTGTGCTACACGCTCCTTGGATTGCTTTGTATGTGGATCACGGCAAAATGCTCAATGAACAACAAACTGCGATGCTCAGTAAAAATTTGGCCTTAGCTCGACAATTAGGAGCTGAAGTGATCACCGTTAAGGATACAAATTTAGTACAGGGTATACAAAGAGTTGCGCAGCAAAAAGGCATTACTCAGATTATCATTGGTAAAACGACTAAATCTTTAAAGCATCTGTTTAAACATTCCATTGTGCAACAACTCACGCAAGCAAGTAGTGATATGGATGTTCTTGTTATTCAAAGGGACCTTGTACAAGGTCCTCAACAGCCTATCAGTAAGAGTTTTATTCAAACAAAATTCTATGCATATAACTTAGGGGGACTAGCAGTTTTAACATTGGCAGCTGCTGCGCTTATTCCTCATGTGGGATTAGTAGCTCCCTTAGCTTTGTTTTTTATGGCTACGTTTTATGCTAGTTGTGTAATGAGCCGCTTGCAAGCTCGTCAAGCTATGTTGATTAAACAAGAAGATTCCATAAGAGCCATTTATGAAATTGTACAGCATATTGCTATTGCACCTTCCTTAGATGTTCTATTGTCTTCTTTTAAAGAAAAAGTGGGTAAAATTCTGAACGGAACATGTGAGATTTTTACTCATAAAAAGGGCTCCTCTTTTGATGTTCAAATGACAAACATCAAAGATCCGCATGAACAGGCTGTAGCAAAATGGGTGTTTGATCACAAAGAAGAAGCAGGTTGGTCTACAAGTACGCTTTCAGATGCTAAATACTATTATTTGCCCCTTAAAGGATTTAAAGACATGGTAGGGGTCTTTGCTTTTAAACCAGAAGCTCCTACTTTTTTACTGCTCGATGAAACAAATTTTCTGTACACAGTCACGCAGCAATTGGCCAATCATCTAGAACGATGTGCTACAGAAGAAGTAGAAAGAGAGGCTAGAGCCTTTCAAAAAATGGAGAAAATGTATGAGAGAGTTTTGCGTTCCATTTCTCAGCAACTCTATATGCCCTTAAAAACTTTAAAAAGTTCTGTCATGGAACTTAAAAATCATGTTGCTTTTCAAAGTTATCCTGACGCTAAAACCTCTCTTCAACAAATGAGAGAGTCTTTAGATCATCTTATTCACGTCACAGACAATGCTGCAGAGATGGCAAAATTGAGTGCGGGTCTAATTAGCTTTCAAAAAAGTTCTCAAAATCTTAGCTCTTTGCTCTATGGGTGTGTGAAAAAAGCAGAAAAATTCCTGGTAGATCATGATGTAAGTATCTTAGTACCGTCTGAGCCAGCTGAGATTCTTTGTGATTTTAACCTTATAGAAACTTTAATCTTAAATCTTTTGATGAATGCAGCCGAATACTCTCCACCTAGGACAAAAATTGAACTTAAAGCGGATGTGCTTGATGAATGTTTAGTCATTTCTGTTTCAGATGAAGGACCCGGTATTCCAGAGGCATTAATTGAGAAAATTTTTGAGAAATTCTATCGGGTGCCGGGTACACAATCTTCAGGTTTGGGTCTAGGTTTAGCGATCGCTTCTTCTATTGCTGCTATTCACGATGGTCACATTAAGGTCAACAACCTGCCCGGCGGTGGAGCGAAATTTTCTTTAGAGCTCCCTCTAAAATAAATGCCCTCGGCGCGATTCGAACGCGCGACCTGCCGCTTAGGAGGCGACCGCTCTATCCTACTGAGCTACGAGGACGGTGTAGTGTTTTGTATATGTTTGATCAAATAAGGCAGGAGTGTAGTGTGAAAAAAAAAGAAAATCTAGACTTATCATTAGCTCCATGCTAATTTCCGCACAATTACTATTATAGGGAGGAATGTACATTATGGTACAGGCTGATATAGGCCTTATTGGTCTAGCTGTTATGGGACAAAATCTTGTTTTAAACATGAACGATCATGGTTATGTTGTAGCAGTTTACAACCGTTCAACTAACAAAGTAGATGATTTTCTTGCAGGTCCTGCTAAAGGAACAAAAGTTATAGGATGTCATACCCTTAATGAATTTGTGCTCAAACTGAAACGCCCTCGTCGTGTGATGCTGATGGTCAAAGCAGGGGATCCTGTCGACGATTTTATCCAACATTTAGAGCCTTTACTTGAAAAAGGCGATGTGATTATTGACGGAGGAAATAGCCATTTCCCGGACACTGTACGCCGATGCCAAGCTTTGAAAGCCAAAGGCATTTATTTTATTGGAACAGGAATTTCAGGAGGTGAGGAGGGAGCAAGACATGGTCCTTCTATTATGCCAGGTGGACATCCCGAAGCATGGCCCCTTGTTAAACCTATTTTCCAATCTATTGCTGCAAAAGTGGAAAGCGGAGAGCCTTGTTGCGATTGGGTAGGTGAAGAAGGAGCTGGACACTATGTCAAGATGGTTCACAATGGTATTGAATATGGTGATATTCAATTGATTTGCGAAGCCTATGCTCTATTGCGCCAGGTAGCAGGACTTTCATATGGTGAAATAGCAGACACATTTGCCGCATGGAATCATCGTGAACTGGACAGCTATCTTATAGAAATTACTAGCCACATTTTCCGCACGGATGATACCGATGGTAAACCGTTATTAGATAAAATTTTGGATGTGGCGGGACAGAAAGGTACAGGTAAGTGGACAGCTATGAATGCTGTAGATATGGGCATGCCTGTGACATTGATTGGAGAAGCTGTATTTGCTCGCTGCTTATCAGCTTTAAAAACAGAACGTGTAGAAGCAAGTAAAAAGTTAAAAGGACCTGTTCCTAACTTTTCAGGAGATAAGAAGGCTTTTGTAGAAGATGTCTTTCATGCTCTTTATGCCTCAAAAATTATCAGCTATGCTCAAGGCTACATGCTCATGCGCGAAGCCTCTAAATACTTCAATTGGCACCTCAATTATGGAGGGATAGCCTTAATGTGGCGTGGTGGTTGCATTATTCGTAGCGTCTTTTTAGGCAAAATTAAAGAGGCTTTCGATAAGAAACCAGATTTCTATAATTTACTGTTAGATGAGTTCTTTAGCTCAGAAGTGCAAAAGTGTCAGAAAGGATGGCGTAATGTGATAGCACAAGCGGCTCTCAATGGCATTGCAATTCCATGCTTTAGTACGGCTTTGAGCTTCTATGATGGTTATCGCACAGAGAGTCTGCCAGCGAACTTATTGCAAGCGATTCGTGATTACTTTGGTGCTCATACCTATGAGCGCGTCGATCGACCAAGAGGAGAGTGTTTCCATACAAATTGGACAGGTACAGGCGGCAAGGTCAGTGCCTCTTCTTATTCAGTCTAATTTAACCATGAAGAGCGACTCTTTTTGCAAGAGTTCGCTCTTCATGAAATTTCAAATAAAAAAATTGAACAAAAACGACTTTGCCAAAGACAGGCGAAGCTGATATGATTCCGCCCTGACATGACTTTTTCTTATCATCGCGAGCGGATTCGTAATTTTTCTATCATTGCCCATATTGATCATGGGAAATCGACGTTAGCTGATCGTTTACTGGAAACGACTCAAACTATTGCTGCACGAGATATGCAGGAACAGATGCTAGATGCCATGGATCTAGAACGAGAACGGGGCATTACTATTAAAGCCCATCCTGTGACGATGCATTATCTAGCTAAAGATGGTGAGATCTATCAACTTAATCTTATTGATACCCCCGGACATGTGGATTTTACCTATGAAGTGTCTCGCTCTTTGTCAGCCTGTGAAGGCGCGTTGCTTGTGGTGGATGCGGCACAAGGAGTGCAAGCCCAGAGCTTAGCAAATGTTTATCTTGCTTTAGAGCGTAATTTAGAAATTTTACCTGTGATCAATAAAGTTGACTTGCCTGCCGCAGATGTTCCTGAGGTCAAACGTCAAATAGAAGACTTTATCGGTTTAGATGCCAAGGATGCTCCTTGTTGCTCAGCTAAGTCCGGTTTAGGTATCGCAGATTTATTAGAAAAAATTATTAGTTTTTGCCCTCCTCCTAAAGAACCTGAAGATCGGTTATTGCGTGCATTAGTCTTTGATTCTCACTATGACTCTTATCGTGGCGTGATGATTTACATTCGCGTCTTCAGTGGGGAAATTAAAGCAGGCCAAATGATTGAGTTGATGGCGACTCATAAAACTTATGAAGTACAGGAAGTGGGTGTGTTTAGACCTAAAGCCACTGCTACGTCTGTCTTGCGAGCTGGAGAGGTGGGTTATGTTGTTGCCAATATTAGGAATGTTAAAGATGTAAAGATAGGGGATACTCTGACTGATGCTAAGTACCCCGTAGTTTCTCCATTGCCAGGCTTCAAAGAAATACAACCTGTTGTATTTGCTGGAATTTATCCTGTGGATGCTACAGATTTTGAGGCTTTGCGTGATGCGATTGTAAAACTTCAGTTGAATGATTCCGCTCTTTATGTGGAGCAGGAGAGCAGCACGGCACTGGGATTTGGTTTTCGTTGCGGTTTCTTAGGTTTATTGCATTTAGAGATTGTGTTTGAGCGCATCATTAGAGAATTTGATGTGGATGTCATCACAACAGCTCCCAGTGTTGTCTATAAAGTTCGTTTACGTGATCAACGCATTTTGGACATTGACAACCCTGTATATTTCCCTGACCCAGCAACAATCGAACAAATCGACGAACCTTGGGTTACAGCTCGTATTATGATTCCTTCTGAGTTTTTAGGAGCTGTCATGAATTTAGGTATGGAAAAACGAGGAGAATGTAAAAAGACAGAAACTTTGGATGCTCGCCGTCTTGTCTTAACATATCGTTTCCCCTTAAATGAAATCATTGTGGATTTTAATGATAAATTAAAATCTATTACGCGAGGTTATGGCTCTTTTGACTATGAATTTGATAAGTATGAAAAAGGTGACATTATTAAGCTTGAGATCCGCGTAAATGAAGAACCTGTCGATGCTTTTTCTTGTTTGGTTCATCGTACCAAAGCAGAAAACAAGGGCAGAGCGATCTGTTCAAAACTTGTAGAGGTGATCCCGCAACAGTTATTTAAAGTACCTATTCAAGCTGCAATTGGTGGTAAGATCATTGCAAGAGAGACGATACGTGCTTTGACAAAGAATGTGACGGCTAAGTGTTACGGGGGAGATATCACACGTAAGAGGAAGCTCTGGGAAAAGCAAAAGAAAGGGAAGAAAAAGATGAAAGAAATAGGTAAGGTTTCTATCCCTCAGAGCGCATTTATGGCCGTCTTAAAAGCAGAAGATCAGTCCTGATAGTTGTGAACTGTGATTTTCTAAAAATCAGCCTATTGTAAAGTATTTTTTTAATACTTCGGCAATTATTTTTTAAAATATTTATTGATAAGTAGGGTTTTCTTATAGAAAACCAGGTAATAATTTGAATTAAAAATATTTATATTTAATTTAAATAGATTATTTAGTTTTTATCAAACTAGTTTTTTTTGTTAAAATTAATTGTAAAAGTTAAGCTTTTGTATAACAAGGAGATATTATGAATTGTCTTAGTAGATTAAGAACCGCCCATCAGGAACACTGGCAACAACCCAAGGTTAAAGAGGCCACTGGGGCTGCAATCATTTTAACACTTATTGCAGTTGGATGTCTTGTGCCAGCTGGCTTAGCATTTGCTGGTAAAATCAATATGTATTCTTATTCGTTAATTACTAGAAGTTGGAATACTTTAGCATCTCCGATTGTCTTAACCATTGCAGGTTCTATAACCGCAATTTTGGCTGTGGCCACTGTAACAAAACTTCTAGCGGGTCTCAAGTCACACTATAAATCTCAAGAGGCACTATAAAAAAACGACAGTCTAAGAGTACGAATATGTGATTGTTTCTTGCGAAATAAGATTTTAGAACAATAAAAAAGGAGGTTCATTAAGAACCTCCTTTTTTTGTCTCACTTATCAAAGTAAGATCTGTAAAGACTAGGTTGCAGCTTCAGCAGGCTTCGTTGCAGACACTGTTCCTTCTTGAGCAGGAGTAGTCGTTAAACGGAGGAACTGCTTGTTCAAAGCACGTGTTGAAAGGATCCATGCTCCAATGACTGCAAACATAATGACTGCAAGGTAAGGTGTAATAGCTGCAAGCGAACCGAATGCAACAATTAAACCTTGCTGAATGAAGGCACCACCAGATTTTCCTAAGCGAGCGCCCACAACGTCAATAGCTGCCTTTCCTTTAACCTTTTGTTCTTGGTCAAGAGGAATGTATGCCATCTCTTTTGTTGGATCAAACAGAGAGTATTTGCAAGACTTGCTAAAGATATTTTGGAACATACCCACAACAACCGCTAAAAATAGAGGAGTTGTGCCAAGCATTGCAATTAAACCTGTACATTTGTCGCGGAAGATAACAAGAGCAAAGAAAATAGTTCCTGTAATCAAAAGGACAACGGGTGTGATTTGCGCTGCAAAACCCCAACCCTTACGACGAATGACGTTACCACCAACAAAGAGCATCATCAAGACAGTTACAGCGCCTGTAATTGTCGAGAAGTAGCCCATAAAGGTGCTATAGTCGTTCGCATTAGGATATTGAAGTTTCAATTGGCTTTTCCAGGTTACTTCAACAATGTTGATAGCAATACCGTAGCCGATAACAATCAGAGCCAAACAGCCGATGTAAGGAGATTTTGCTAAGTAGATAAAGCTCTCCATAACACCCATTTTTGGCTTTTCTTTCTTTTTCTTTGCAACGTCTTCTGTAGAGAAGAAACGAGCATCCGTTAAGACGTTACGGTTAATCCACCAGTAAGTACCAATAATGATCAAACCAGCTATAACAACCATACTCATTAACAGGTTCAAAGAAACTCCCCAAGCATCTACACCTTCTGGTACGTGCTTACGGATATTGGAAACCATTACGATACAAGGACCAGAACAGAGCAAAGCTAAGTTGGCTCCGATACCGAATAAAGCATAAAAACGCTTAGCTTCTCCTACACGGGTAATTTCGTTAGCAAATCCCCAGAAAAGAAGAGATAGCATCACGCTACCCCAAAGTTCAGCTAAAACATAGAAAGCTGCAAAAGTCCAGTTACGGAAAATCGCTACTAATCCCATCAAGCCCTCTGGAAGAGCTGCTTGTAAACGATCAGCTAAATCTGTTGGGTGTAATAAGTCGCGACTAGGATAAAGAACAAGAGCAAACAAAGCAAAAAAGACCAAAAACGGTACTGTGACCGCATAAAATAAAGCTTGCTTACTCAAAATATTACTAAGCTTAGCATAAATGATCATGAACAGTACGGCACAAGGTACAACAAGCCACACCTTAATGAAAGGAATAGCTTCTGCTCCTGAGCCTGGAGCTGTCACGATCAAGGTGTCCTTTGTATCTCTTAAAATTGTATAGTTGAAAGAAATACAAAAGAACAAAAGGAACATGGGCAAAACTTTTTTCAATTCATAAGAATGAATTGGCCAAAGGAATGAGCGCCATTTTCCAAATTCTTTTGTCGTTGTTTGTGACATTCTAAGACCTCAATTTGGGTTTAAAATTACTTAATTGCGGGAAACCATTATATCAATAAGTTATGAAAAAGCAAGAAAAAAGGCAGTCAACAGGGGTTGACTACCTTATAAGTAAAATAAAACTTAGTAAACGCCTTCGTGAGATTGTAGGGTTGCAATAGCATCACAATAAGCTGTCCAAAGATCTTGACAGACGCGGTTGTCGCGAACAGAACGTAGTAATTCTCTTTTTAAAGTTGGCAAAGAGCGTTTTGGGCTAAAACGAGCCATTAAATCATCATCTCCTACACGACGTGCTAAATCGAGCACTTTTTCAATGTCTGTACGAGTAAAGCTTACAAAATCGCGACGCTTACGAGATCCTCTTGGGGCTCGAGGCTTAGGATCAAGCGCTCTAGGAATATCAGAGTTGATAATAAATTCTTTGAGTAAAGAAAAAAGTTGATCCGGATGTGAATTTTTAATTTTACGCATCGTAAAGTGGTGCATGTAGCCACCATTAGGTCCCGGAATATATTTGCAAAGGTCGTTTTCTTTTGTTCCAGAAACTTTTCTAATGGCTTTTGAAATCATTTCGTCCATTTCTTTTTCGCTAATCACTTTATTCGAGTGTGGCATGTTTTCTCCTAGCTAATCGGTGTTGAATTACAATCTTGGTGTATTAATTAAATAATCGGCGCTTTTTTTTCATTAATTTTTTTTCTCCAACATCATTTTTTCTCAGAAAAAATTGATCAGAATCAAATTTTTTCGTAAAATGAGTTCTTTTTTTATTGTAATCATGAAACAAAAGATAGTTAAAACAATTGAATCGAGTGGAGAATTAGAAGAGATAGCTAAAATTAGCGATGTAAAAAGATAGATAATTTTCATCTGTTATAAGTTAGATAAAAATTATTAAAAAACTGATGCTATTCTGTTTTTTTCTTCTATTAGAAAATTCATAAAATAGCAGATTGATTTGTGACAGGGATTTACTTTTTAAGCAGTGTATTGCGTCACTTTTATATTGAAATTAGTGAATTTTGAACCAAGAGATTAAGTGGCAGAGTAGGATACGTTTCTAAATAAATTGGAAATGATCATGCTATTGTCCTGCACATAGAGTTTATAAAATGGAAAATAAAATCATGCGTCACATTTTCATATTATGTTTGATGGCATTGTGTTTGGCGGGTTGTAAACAACGCACGAATCAGCAATGGAATGAAGCCAACGGGAAAGTAAAGGTTTTAACCACACTTGCTATGATCAGTGACATGGTCAAAGAAATCGGTGCAGAGCACGTTGATGTTGAGACTTTAATACGTGGTGAGTTAGACCCTCATTCTTACGAACTTGTTAAAGGTGATGATGAGAAATTTATTCATGCCCAACTTGTCTTTTATAATGGACTGGGTTTGGAACACTCACTGAGTTTGCGACAAAAGCTTGAAGAACATCAAAATTCCTATTCAGTCACAGAAGCAATTTTAAATGAAGAACCTTGCTTGCTGCTACATTTTGAAAATCAATATGATCCGCATGTTTGGATGGACATTACACTTTGGATGCGCACGATTAAGACTATTGCACAAAGACTTTGCGAAGTAGATCCTGCTCATGCTGAGTTTTATCAGACTCGGTCTAGGGAGCTCTACAATCGTTTAGAAAACGCTGACCGAGAAATCTATCAAATCATGCAGTCTATCCCAGCCGACCGACGTTTTTTGATTACAAGTCATGATGCCTTTCATTATTTTACGCGTCGTTATTTGGCAATGCCAAATGAGCTTCAATGGAGAGAGCGTTGTGCGGCACCCGAGGGTTTAGCGCCAGATGCTCAACTTTCAATCACAGATATCTATGATATCTTAAATTTAATCGAGAAGCACCGTGTAAAAGTTTTATTCCCAGAGTCTAATGTCAGTAAAGATGCTCTGAAAAAAATTATGCGTGCAGCGCAAGAAAGGGGTTGTCCTATCAGTCTGTCAACACGTCCTTTGTATGGTGATACGATGGGAGAAGCTGAAAACTATTTAGAAATGGTTTTTCATAATGCTGAGGTAATCTCTGAGGAGATTATGCAATCTTATGAAGACAATGCGAACTCTTTAATAAAAAGCCCCTCTTCAGAGCAGGATATAGGGATGGAAAACGAGGGATAAATCTATGCAACCAGCTTGTATCGTTCATAATATTACTGTTAATTATGAAAAAACACCCGCCTTATGGGATGTGTCAGTAGTTCTTCCTAAAGGAAAGCTTATCGCGATTTGCGGTCCTAATGGTGCAGGCAAAAGCACTTTTATTAAGGCTTTGCTGGGCTTGATTCCTGTGTTGTCAGGGAAAGTGGATTTTTTAGCAGAAACTCAGATTGGTTATATGCCTCAAAGTCAATCTGTAGACTGGGGTTTTCCTCTTACTGTTTTAGATTTAGTTTTAATGGGATGTTATGGAAGAACGAAATTTCTGCGTCCTATTTCTTCTCAAGAGAAGGCGACTGCCAAAGAAAACTTAAAAAAAGTAGGCCTATGTGGGCTGGAAGATCGACAAATTAATCAGTTATCTGGTGGACAAAAGGCAAGGGCTTTTTTAGCACGAGCTTTGATGCAGCGCTCCAATATTTATTTTATGGATGAGCCTTTTGCTAGCATTGATGCTGCTTCCAGTCAGATTATGTTAGAGATCTTTCAACAATTAAAATCCGAAGGAAAAACTCTCATTATTGTGCATCATGACTTGAAAGAAATTCAAAAAGTTTTTGATTGGGGAGTGCTGCTCAATCGACGTTTAGTTGCTTCTGGTCCCATTCAAGATGTGTTAACAGAAACTCTTATTCATCATGCCTATGGGAAAGAAAATCTGCTATTTGAAACGGTCTCTCGATTGTCAGAGGAAACAACTCAGGGATTGGCAACATGATAGATTTTTTGTTAGATCCTGTTTTACGCGCTCCTTTATGGGGATCTACATGTTTAGCATTGGCAGTATCTTTGATAGGAGTTCTGTTGTTTGTACGACGAAGTACTCTTGTTGGAGAAACCTTGTCACACGCCAGTTATCCTGGAGTAATGGTGGCAATTTTTTTTGCACCTTGGATAGGGTTGGAGTCCATTGTTTTGGTATTTGCAACACTTTCTGCTTTAATAGGTTTTTGGTTTATTCATCTTCTTAGAGAGAAACTACGAGTCAAAGAAGACAGTGCTCTGTGCTTTGTTTTAGCAACATTTTTTGGAATGGGGACATTACTTGCTTCGGTAATTCAAGTGATACATCCTGTATTATTTCGACAAGTTCCTGTTTATCTTTATGGTCAGGCTGCAACAATGCAAGATCAGCATTTATATATCTATGCTGTGTTTGCTTGTGCTGTCGTGCTGTGGATCATATTATGTTACCGCCCCTTACTGGTAGGAAGTTTTGATCGAAATTTCATTTATAGTCCTCATCAGCGTTTTATGCGTTCTGCTATAGATGTCTCTTTGCTCATTTTTGTTGCGCTAGCGGTTGTCATGGGAATGCGTAGTTTAGGGATTATTCTTTTATCTGCTTTAATGATTGCTCCTCCTATAGCAGCACGTCAATTTACGCATCGTCTACCTAGAATGTTTATTTTATCTGGCGCCTTTGGAATGTTAAGTGGTTTTGTAGGAACATTGCTTTCTTTATCAGGCTTGCCAACGGGTCCTTGTATCGTATTAGTTGCTTCTTCTTTAGCTTTGTTATCTTTATTATTTGCACCGCAAAACGGGGTGATTTTTCGATTGATTAGAATTTCTTTGTTCCGTTCTCGAATACGGCAGGAAAATGTATTAAAAGCCTTATGGTGTAAGAAAATTCCTCGGGCGCCTTGGTGGGTGTGGTGGGTGTTGGCCAGAAAGGGATGGATTGATAGCCAACACCAGCTCACAGAAACAGGGCGGCGGCAGGGGGCTCGTATTGTAAGACTACATAGGCTATGGGAAGCTTACCTTGTCTATTCCTTGGGTATGGGTAGAGATCAAGTTCATCAAAATGCCGAGGACATGGAACATTTACTGACACCACAATTAGAACAAGAATTAGAACAGTTGCTTGCTCATCCTGAGTTTGATCCTCATGCTCAACCTATTCCTTCACGTGAGCAGGTGTACGCATGAATCCTTATTCTGGACAAGATTTCTTTGGTTTTTTTTATGTGCTGTTTATGCGCCTGATAGGATGGATAACAGGGCCTTTAGTTTCGGATGAAATACAAATGCTAACTTTGGCTGGTATTGCTGTTTCATGTGCACTTGTAGGTAGTTTTTTGATTTTACATCGTATGACAATGTTAGCTAATGCTCTATCGCATACAATTTTGTTAGGTATTGTTGTATGCATGTTACTTTTCCCTTCAGATGGACTTATGTCGATGCCTTTGCTTATGGCAGCTGCAATGATCACAGCTTTTTTAACAGCCTTTTTGACACAGTCTTTGCAACGTTTGATACGCTTACAGCAAGATGCAAGTATTGGCTTGGTATTTTCTTCTTTGTTTGCTTTGGGGGTGTTGCTGATCTCTTTGTATATGCGTAATGTTCATGTAGGGATAGAATTGATCATGGGCAATGCCGATGCATTGGTAAGCTGGGATGCAAAACTCGCTATATTTGTGCTTATTTTTAATGTTTTAATGATTGTTATGCTCTTTAGAGGTTATCAAATTACTGCGTTTGATCCCTCTATGGCCAAAGCACTTGGATTTTCACCTGTTTTGCTTATGTATGTCTTAATGAGCCAGACTGCTCTGACATCGATCAGTGCTTTTCGATGTGTAGGGGTTTTTATGGTCCTTGCGTTTTTAGTAGCACCATCTCTTATTGCTCGATTTTTTATTCATCGGTTAGTTCCCTTATTGATTGGCTCTTCCATATTCAGTGTCTTGGTTGTCATCTTAGGTGTTGGATTATCAAGACATGTTCTGACTCTTACAGCAACAGGAGTTTCAACAGGGGGGATTATTGTTACCTTATTTTTTGTGGTTTTTTTAGTTGCAGTTGTTTCTAAATTGACATTTAGAAAATGGTTCTTATACTCCTCCATAAAATAATTAAGCATGTTGCTGTTCAAGAATACATATCTTATTGTTCCACTAAGATCCAAAATTATGTTGACTCTCTGAGAGAAAAGACAAGCTCTTGCTAGATTATGAGAATTTAGATGAAAGTGTTGCATTAGGTTATGTGTGTAAGGAGGTCTTAGCTCTATGACTATTCTGTATTTTTTTTTAGCGGCTCTGGGATTAGGGTTACTTGTTTTTATTCATGAGTTAGGACATTACTTTGCAGCTAAAAAAACAGGAATGGTCGTTGAAACCTTTAGCATTGGTTTCGGCCGTCCTATTATCAAGTGGCAATGGCAAGGTGTAGATTGGCAGATTGGATGGCTACCGTTTGGAGGATATGTCAAAATTTTAGGGATGGATGTCTCGAAACACGACGAGAAAGAACCCTATGAAATACCTAATGGTTTTTTTGCCCAGTCTCCTCTTAAGCGTATTTTCGTCGCTGTTGCTGGACCTTTAGCTAATTTTATTTTAGCAATTGTGATTTTTTGTGTTCTATGGGGGATAGGAGGAAGGGTTAAACCGTTTTCTGAATACACACAAATCACAGGTTGGGTAGATCCAAAATCTGAAATTTTTGCTAAGGGAGTACGGCCTGGGGATATTTTAACTTCATACAATGGTAAGCCATTTAATGGGGCTAAAGATTTACTTTATGCAGCTATGCTAAGTGGCAATGCTGTAACATGGCAAGGGGAGCATGTCGATTATGCACACCATACTTTTTCTCCCTTTCAAGAAACAGTCAAAACGTATCCTTTAGTCAATTCTTTAGATGGTTTAGAGACAACGGGGATCATGTCTACTGCCCGTTATCTTATTTATCAGCAACCTCTTGATAATGGTTCTTTGTCAGCCTTGCAACCCGGATCACCCATGGCCCAAAGTGGCTTGCAGTCAGCAGACCGTTTAGTATGGGCGGATGGTGAGTTGTTATTTTCTATGGAACAACTTGGTTCTTTAGCAAACAGCTCTTTTGCTCTTGTAACTGTTCAGCGAGGTAAAACGACTATTTTATCTAAACAACCACGTGTGTTGTTAGAAGACTTGAATGTGCCTTCGCATGTTAGGGATGAGTTGCAAGATTGGCGTTATGAGCTCAATTTAACATCTCGTTTACAACAGCTCTACACACTGCCCTACGTCATCAATACCGAAGGATATATTGAAGCACCCCTTGCTTTTATTGATGAACAGGTTCGTCAAGAGGCTTTTCTTCTGCATCCTCAGGATCCTGCCTTACAGCAGCCTCTTGAGCCAGGCGATAAAATTTTAGCTGTAGATGGAATGAAAGTAAGAAAAGGATCAGACATTTTTAAACTGCTGCAAACTCATTTTGTTCAGATTATTGTTAAAGAGAATAATTCCTTAGATGTGCAACAGAACTGGAAGAAAGAGGATGAACAATTTTTTGCAGACTGGGATGTAAATCAAATTTTAGCCCTTGCACAGACAATAGGGACAGATCAGTCAAAACAAAGTTTAGGAAATTATCGTTTGTTAGCTCCCGTACAGCCTCAATCACTCATGGAATTTCCTCTTAGCGTAGAAGAAAAAAAACTATTAGAAGAGGATTATCAGGCTCAACAGGAACAGGCGTCTGCCATCAAAAATCCTGAACAACGGCAAGCTGCTTTGCAAATGTTGCAGCAGAGTTATCACAAAAAAATCTTCGGCATTCCTTTGCAAGATTGTTTTATAAAATTTAATCCCAATCCTTTTGCTCTATTCGGCACTGTTTTTACGGAGACCTGGCAAACATTAAAAGCTTTGGTCATGGGTTATTTGCATCCTAAATGGCTTAGTGGTCCTGTGGGTATTGTGCGAGTGATTCATCATGGCTGGCGTGTAGGTGTTGGAGAAGCTTTATTTTGGATGGGAGCAATTAGTGTGAACCTAGGATTCCTGAATCTCCTTCCTATCCCTGTTTTAGACGGGGGATACATTTGTTTATCATTATTGGAACTGATTACACGCAAACGTTTAAAATCTAAAACAATGTGGAAAATCATTATTCCTTTCACATTGTTGTTAATTGGTTTTCTTATATTTTTGACATTCCAAGATATCGCTAGACTGTTCTAGATATGAGAACTCACAAGGTAAGATTTTTAAATCTTACCTTGTGAGTTGAGTGTTATTTCAGATCATCGAGATCTAATCCCTTTAACAAAGCAGGTCAAGGATTCCCTCTTGGAAAAAGCGGGGAAAAATGCGTGTCACCCAGCATGTATAAAGGTTTACCTGCGGCTGCTGCGTTATAAATTTTATCTGCTTTTAAATGACCTTGAGGATCCAAGTAATGGTAGTCTCCAAACGCATTAAAAAGATAAATAGGGCGCTTTAGAAGGATAGATGTCACATGAATGACAATATCTTCTCCTGTCCACCCATGTTCTGTAATTTCTGCAATGAATGTTTCTTGACATCTTTGAGGAATAAAAGCAGCAAGTTCATCAAAGTGCTGATGACAATAGCGAGCTATTTGTTCGCGTAAAGTTTTAATACATCGAGCGTTTGTTGGGCCGAGTGTGCTTATAAATTCTTCAGGAAGTTGCTGCAGACAGGCTTGCAAAAAGCAATCTCCTACAGCACCTCTATGCTGACGGTCGATAATAAAATCGCTGCTAAGTCGATGTATAAATTCTTTTTTTGACATCAAGATTTGTTGCTCTTTGGATTTTATTGTAAGAGCAGAACTGATATCCCCAGGTCGATAGGTTAATAGATAAGGAGTGAGGTATCTTTTTAGAATCAGATCACAGACATGCAAAAGCATTTCTTTGATAGGGCTAGACGCAACACGATCTTGACGGATCTGCTCGCGGTACATGGCTTGTTCTTCTTTAGAAAGAGAAGAAAAATAGGCGGCTAATTGAAAAGGTTCTAAGATGACTAGAAATTCTTCTTCAGGAGAGCCATAGCTCATCAATTCATTGGGATATTCAGTATGTGTAAAATCTAGCTTTAAGGTGGCATGAGGAAAGCAAAATCCCAATTGATGATTAGGAAGAACAAGACATGTTGTGAAAATATCAAAACACAGCAGACAAGATAGAGTTTTTAAAAAAGAGGCATCAGATAGCTGATCCCATGTTTCGGGTAAAGATGGATTGAGTTGTAGCTCATATAGAATTTTCTCAATGATAGGATAAATGAAATGTCCCATGGTGTTGTTATATAAAGAATCGCCATAACGTTTTTTGAGCAATCTTGCAATTTCAAATAGAAGCTCATTTTCTTCATGCTTGGCATCCGGCATTTGTTTGATTAAACGAGCGCAAGCAACAGGAGAAAGCTGAATCCCAGGGGTGGATAATGCATCAGGATAGAGGTCTCCCAAGTAAATATGACCTATTTTTAAAACAGCATGGCAAGAAGGATTGGCGCCTTCTCCAGCTTCTAAAATTTCTCCTTTCGATAAAAGTTGTTTTGTAGCAGTAAGCCAGCATTGGCGTGAAACAATGGAAGGCATTTCACTGCCTATTGTACGTGCATTAAAGATAACAGCTAATCTTGTGCTTAGATTATCTGGAAGGATAGGTGTTAAGCGAAAAGGTGTCAGCTCTTCACTTGCTGAGCTCTGTTGAGCTTGCGATAGCGGTGGCATTTTAAAGATCTCCGTTCGGCTACTGTGGGAGGGGAGAGTCAAAGCAGTAGCTAGTTTTTTTTGATAAGGGCCTTTTCTCACAATAAGGGTAAGGCCTACCTTGATGTTAACCAAATCTTAATTTTTTTGACAGGAAATGCAAATAATATTTTAACTCTTAGAAAGACAAGAAGAAAGGATGCACGGGCGAAAAAGCCCGTGCATTGCTAAACATGTTTAGAGTTTGTTTTTGTTATCCTCATCGAGAACTTCAACTTCAGCTTCTTCGATATTATCGCTGCTGTCAGTTTTTTGTTGTTCAGCGTGAGGTTGTTGAGCTCCACCAGAAGCTTGTGCTTGTTGCATAGCTTCTCCGATTTTTTGCATCGTTGAGTTCAGCTCGTTTGTAGCCGTTTGAATTTGGGACGAATCCTGGCCTTCTAAAGCCTTTTTTAAAGCATTAACCTTGCTTTCAATATCGGAAGCAATGTTAGCAGGGATTTTGTCCTTGTAGTCTTTTAAGGCTTTTTCAGCGCGGAACACTAAGGCATCGGCATCGTTGCGAACATCAATGTCTTTTTTGCGCTGTTCGTCTTCGGCTTTGTGAGATTCTGCATCTTTGACCATGCGATCGATCTCGTCTTTAGACAAGCCAGACTGAGCTTCAATACGGATTTTTTGTTCTTTGCCAGATTGCTTATCTTTTGCGGAGACATGCAAGATACCGTTCGCATCCACATCAAAGGCAACTTCAATTTGTGGGACACCTCTTGGAGAAGGTGGAATATCCGTCAAATCAAAGCGACCAATTTCTTTGTTATCCTTTGCCATAGGACGTTCTCCTTGCAGGACCACAATTGTGACTGCAGGTTGATTGTCTGTAGCTGTAGAGAACACCTGTTTCTTTTGTGTTGGAATGGTCGTATTGCGTTCGACAAGAGGTGTCATGACACCGCCTAAAGTTTCAATACCTAAAGTAAGAGGGATAACGTCCAAAAGCAAGACGTCTTTGACATGACCGCCTAATACTCCCCCTTGAATAGCTGCTCCGATAGCTACAACTTCATCGGGGTTGACGCCTTTATGAGGTTCTCTTTTGAAAATTTCCTTAGCAATTTGGAAGACAGCAGGCATGCGTGTCATACCGCCAACCAGGATCACTTCCTGAATCTGCTCGACATTTAAACCAGAGTCCTTAATCGCATTAAGGCAAGGTTTACGTGTGCGCTCAATCAGGTCATGCGTGAGCTCTTCCAATTTAGCACGTGTTAGTGTAAGGGCTAGGTGTTTAGGTCCTGACGTATCCATTGTAATAAAAGGTTGGTTGATCTCCGTAGAGGTGACTCCAGAGAGCTCAATCTTTGCCTTTTCAGCTGCATCGCGCAGACGTTGCAGAGCCATTTTATCTTGGCTTAAATCGATGCCTTGTTCTTTTTTAAATTCATCAAGCATCCAATGGATCACAGCATTATCGAAGTCATCACCGCCAAGGTGAGTATCCCCGTTGGTCGAAAGTACTTCAAAGACGCCGTCACCAATTTCAAGGACGGAAATATCAAAGGTTCCACCTCCAAGGTCGAACACGGCAATTTTTTTATCCCCTTCTTTATCTAACCCGTAAGCTAGCGCAGCAGCTGTTGGCTCAGGAATGATACGTTTGACATCTAATCCAGCAATGCGGCCAGCGTCACGTGTAGAGGCTCTTTGAGAGTCATTAAAGTAAGCGGGCACGGTAATGACAGCTTCTGTAACAGTTTCTCCTAAGTAAGCTTCAGCAGTTTCTTTCATTTTAATGAGAATCTGTGCGCCGACTTCCTCAGGAGTAAGAGTTCTGTCATCGACTTCAAAGACAGCATCGCCTTTGTCATTAGCTGTGACTTTGTAAGGGACTGTTTTGATTTCAGAAGCAACTTCAGAATACTTACGTCCAATAAAACGTTTTGTTGAGGTCAATGTGCGTTCAGGATTTGTAACAGCTTGGCGTTTTGCAGGGATGCCTACCAAACGTTCTTCGCCTTTAAAAGCAACGACAGAAGGTGTTGTTCGCGTCCCTTCAGCCGATGTGATAACCTTTGCTTGGCCTCCTTCCATAACTGCTACGCATGAGTTAGTGGTTCCAAGGTCAATTCCGATAATTTTACCAGAGCGTTTTTTATTATCAGCCATGGTTTATACTCCTTCTTGTGATGTGTCTAATTTTTTTTCTGGGGGAGCTTTAGCTACCTTAACACGTGCTACGCGGACGGTGCGCTCTCCCTTTTTGTAGCCTGATACACTTTGTTCTATGACAGTGCCAGGTGAATGATCTGTTGTTTCAACCATTTCGACAGCCTCATGAAAAAGAGGGTCAAATTGTTGACCTATAGAAGAAAATTCTTCAAGGCCATGGTTAGATAAAACTTGCTTAAACTGTGCAGCAATCATCTGAAAGCCCGCAGCCCAATTACGTACTTCATCGCTAGCACGTGTTGCAAATTTTAGAGCGTTTTCAAAGTTGTCAATAGGGTGTAAAAATTCACTTAATAGATTTTCAACAGCATATTGCATGAGCTCTTGTCTTTCTTTAAGTAAGCGTTTACGTACATTTTCAGATTCGGCAAGTAAGCGTAAGTACTTATCTTGGCATTCATTAAGCTGAACTTGAAGGCTAGCAAGAGGATCTTGCTGTTCTGCAGATTGCTGTGCTTGTAATGGTTCTTCAGTAGGTTTGGGTTCACTCATGAATAAGGCTCCTTAATCACTAACATCTTGTGAGTAGCTTGCTCAAGCGCTTCTTGACAAAGCGCTGAGCTATGGGTTCTAGGTTGACGAAACGAGAGCTTGAATTTAGACAGTGTCTTAGTCAGGGATTGACTGATGACATCTGAAAAATCTCTCAAAGTTCCAAATAATTGTTTGTAGGGCATGCGGCAAGGGCCTAAAAGGCCAATGGCACCTGCGTGGGTCGATCCAATGGAGTAAGGGATAGCAAGAACACTACATCCTTTTGCTGCGATCTTATAAGCAGATAAATCGCTTCCTATCCAGTAGCTCAATTTGCCTTCACGAATGCAATCATTGAGAAGTAAGCGCATTTGCGCTGTGTTTTCAAAAAGTGATAATCCTGCGGACAGGGCCACAGGATCACTAAACTCTGGGTAGGACAGTAAACGAGAAAAACCTGTGCGATAAAGCTCTTCTTCACTGAAGTTAGCATAACGCACCAGGTATCTTACCATCATTTCGTGATAGAGATAGTTGGCAACTTCTTCTTCTTCCGGATTCAAAGAATAAGGTCTTTTGCCCCCCTTGATGCGCCATTGCAATTCACTTTCTATTCGACGTAATGCAAAAAGACTCAATTTTTTAGACAGAGGGATCACTTCTGTGAGGATTTGACCAAAATCAGTAAGTAATACGCAAAGCACGCGCTCAGCATCAACGATAACAAGTTTGACTTCTAAGATGAAGTCATGGTCAAAGCGCACGGAAGAGAGAAAGATTGTTAATCCAGTTAATTCACTTAACTTATCAGCAGCATGTTGTAGATAATGATGCACATTTTGGGAAGCAATAGTTTGCTGCAGGTTTTGAGAAATGGAAAGAGTGCCTGTTAATTTTTCCTCAGAATTATAAACATGTTCGGCATAGAGACGAAAAGCCTCCATGGTAGGTGTACGCCCTCCAGAGGCGTGAGGTTGTTGTAAGAAACCCCTGTGCTCTAGTTCAGCAAAGTAATTGCGAATCGTTGCAGAGCTTAAGTGTTCAAAGCCCTGTTCTTTAAGCGTTTGAGATCCAACAGGTCTGCCTGTTTCCAAGTAGAGCTCAATAAGCCCTACTAGAACCTCGAATTCTCTAGACTCTTTCTTTGTGCGTCTCATATGAAAGGAGATTGTAAGGCAAGGATCTCGAGAAAGTCAAGCGTTTTTAGCACTCTTTAATCAAGAGTGCTGAATTTGACTTAAATATTTAATTTTGATACACTTGAAATATGAAAGCTTCTGGAGTTATCAATAATTATTTTTTAGACCCGCAAAATGCCGTTAAGTTTTTGTTAAGCGACGATAGTGATAAAGATATACGCTTAATTGTTCAAATTTTTATTTATCAAATTATGAGTCAGATGTGGCAGGCCTTTGGGGACAATCTCAGAGACCAGGCTATACGTTCTAGAGAGCAACACCTCAAGCAAATGACCTACGCTGCTAGGATCAAGGCAGAGGAAAGAGCTCAATCATACCGTCGTGTTGAGCAAACTTCTAAAGCAGGCGAGTCTTTGCCTACTTCAGGAACTTTAAAAGCCTACCACCAAACGCAATTTCCGGTTTAGCGTTGCTTTTTGTGTCAGCTTACTGCTGCCAAGGGGCTGGGGCAAAGTCATCTATTTCCACAAAAGCAGAGCCCCTCTTACCCAATAATACTTTCTCTCTTCTGTGATCCCATGAGGGCTCAATCGCATATTTTTCCCATAAATTAGGACAATCAGACGTTCCAAAAATGAGATTTAAATTCAATTCAGGGTTGCTTGGAATAGGGATCATAAGCGGACCAAAAGGCACGCGCTGTATGTTTTGTAACTGCTCGTAAGTGAATCTATCTTCGCTCCATTCCCAATAATACGTGCGTGATTTTAAAACATACACATCATCTTTTTCATGTCTTCGGTGAAGTGCAACTGTAAAGAGATCTGCTGCCGGATATCCAAAAGGAAGGAATTGACCAGGATTATTGGGGTCAGGGATGGGTTGAGCATCTTGAGCATAAATTTTGTACGTATTTTTGAAATAGCTGTGTAATTTCAGTCCATGAGCTTCCAAATCGCTTTCGATCGCTAATAAGTTTGGCATATCACTATCAAAGATATAAAGGTCAAGGTCCTCATCCCATGCTATTAGGCCTTTATGGCGCACTGCTCCTAAAAGAGTGCCTCCTCCTGCCCAGTAGGTAATATTGTTCTTGGTAAGCACTTGATCAATACGATCCATTAGATCATACACTTGTCTGGAAATCTCTGCAGAAGGCACGGGGATTTGGCTACTTTTTTGAGGTATGGTTTTTAATAGTGCTTGAGCTTTTGCAACGGCTTTATCAAGCGTTTCTGTTTTAAATGTCAGATGTCTGTACCCATAGTCTGTAGCAACATTGTTGAGCAATCTTTCCGGCAAGGGTTGAGAGATTACAACAAAGGGATGATTGAAGTAGATGTCTTGAGAGAAAGCCTTAAAAGGATTTCTGATCTCAATAGAAATAAGTTCTGCTGAAGATGCCTGCGCGAATTGCTCAGGTGTAAAAGGGGCATTGGCATCAATATTAACTAAAAGGCGTCCTGTAGCTAGTTGAGCATTGCCTTCATGAATGAATCCTAGAAAAAGACATAAAAAAAGCACCCTTATTTTGCTGCGCATAGAAATCTCCTAATTGGAAGAAGCAGAGTAGGATATTTGTCAGAAAATGTCTATAACATTGATTGAGTAATAGATATAGAGCTAGGGCATGTTGTGCATGACAACATGGAATGAAGTACACAGATGTTGTCTGCAAGATTGGTTTAAGGAGGGATGTATTTAACAAGATGATCAGTATATTTGACACTCAAGATATGTCATAAACAAGAGTATCAATTAGCACGTAGCGCTCTTATCATAGAAGAAATTTGCTGCATTCGGAACTTAACCGTTTCGGTTCATTTTTTTATTCCATGTTAAAAGGGGTTTTAAAGGCTTTAAAATCCATGATTTTAGGATAGATTATGGATTTGGATTGTTGGTTTTTTTAAGCTTTGATCTTAAAAAAAATTTGCTTTGGAAAACAAATTTTTATAGACAAGGACAAATCATGATCTATTAAATGGAGGCAGGGTTATGTCCAAGTATTGGAAGTTTTTATTCTGGGTGTCAGTAAGTCTATTTCCTATTTGTTTACCTCTTACACCTGGTTTTGGGGGTATTGAGGCTGAATTTATTTACTTTAAACCTTCTATGCCCCAAGGCACCTATTTCGTGATATCAAATGGACAGGAACTCAATAACGATTTGACGTTTTATCCAGGGTTTAGGGTGGGTTTGTCATGTTGCTTACCTTCCTGTGAAAGTCAATTCAGTGCTACATACACTTATCTCAATGCTAGTCAGCAAAGAAATGTATTTGGAAACAATTTGAAAGTCGATCTCCTCACGGTTCCTATTTTTACTGATACGGACTTTCAGGTTTATTCAGGTTCCGCAGGTTCAAATGTAAAAACCCTTTATCAAAGACTCGACTTAATTTTTTCCATGCCCCTGATTTGTAACTGCTGTTTAGATACATTTGTAGAAGGGGGATTGGAGCTTGATGCAATGCGTTCGCAGGAAGTTTATACCTTTATTAAGACATCGGGTGTTTCTTCTACAGGGAATGCTAGCGTGAATTTCAACAATTATTTAGTGGGGCCTGTTGGAGGATTGAAATTTAATTATCTTCTTCCAGAATTTTGCTCCATTTATAAGAGTAAGATCTGCTTTGTGGGATATGCAGGAGGCGGACTTTTATCAACGTATGTTTCAGCTGCGCAAGGAGCTTCGCAAAATACTAGGACACAACTTTCTGCCACAGCAGAGAGCTTGTGGAGCACATCTTTAGCTTTGCATACTCAGCTTGGAATAAAGATAGTAAAGCAATTTCTTCCTAGAGTATGTGCAGATTTGGAAATAGGATACGAATACAGTGACTATTTTTTAAATATTCAGGGCACCCTGCAATATGGTTTACAAGGCCTCTATGTAGGCGGGAACATTTATTTCTAAGCCCATGATTGGAATCATGCTTAACAAGAGGCCTTTTTTCTAGTCAAGATGCTAAGTTAGGGATAGTTTAAAAAGATTCTAAGTTTATTTAGAGCCCTGGAGTGCTATGTTACCGATATGGTTATGCATTGTTATTTTTTTAGTTGTCTTTAGTGCTCTTTTTTATCTGACTCGACGTTTTCGTGGCTATTTGGTTTCTAAAGAACATCCTTACAATAACTTTTTAGGCCCAGCTCAGCAGTTGATAGGGCTTATTTATGGGGTGATGTTAGCTTTTGTTGTTGTATTCAGTTGGCAGAACTACACAACTCTTCATAATAATCTAGAAAAAGAAGCTGTGAGCTTGTTTGATGCTTGGAAAGACGCTAAAGTTTTTGATGTTGCGTTAAGACAGAAGTTTAATATAGCCATTCTCAACTATTTAAAATCTATTCGTGATGTTGAATGGCCATTAATGAAACAAGGTAAAATGCCACCACCTAATGAGGCTTATCTTAGTCTATGGGACACAGTAGCACAAATAGAAGTCCACACAGATGTACAAAAGGCCTTTTTAACTAATCTTATCAGCGAATTGAATGTGATCAATAGTTTCCGAATGGAACGTATGTTGGCAATTTCCAGCCCTACACCCCCTATTTTATGGGTTTTTTTGATAGGTGGAGCCATGTTCATTATCATGTTAACGGATTTGTACAGTGTATCTCCAAAGTTAAGCCTATTTTTAGCCTCCTTACAGGCTCTTATCATCGTATTTGCCTTCTATCTGATTTCTAATTTTAATCATCCTTTCGAAGGGCCTTTAGCCATTAAAAATGAGGCTTATAAAAATGTCGAACAGGTGATCAGCAATCTAGATAATCGCTCCGAGATAACATAAGACTAAGGTTTTCGATACTCTAGAAGTTGTCTTAGTTTGTCCTGAGATGTTAAAGTTTGATAATGGACACCCTCTTCCAAAGGAATCTGGCCATTGACACAAATTGCAAGTCGTTTAGGCTTGCTGAGCCCCAAGCATTGCTGAGCAAAATCTACAAATTCTTCATAGCAAAGAGATTGAAGGGCTTCGATACGTTTATCTAGCCAATTAAAATCACCTTCGTATTCAAAGGCTAGGCGATTTAATAAACGTCCTCTTGACTGTAAATTTTGAGCGGGATGTTTGAGACGTTCGATTAAAGATTCTCGAATCGATTCAAAACATTCTACGGGGATGATGTCGGTTTTTAATTGGCGTAAATGAGATTCTAGGAAAAGCTCAAAGCGAGAAAGTAAGTCGCGGGTGTCATGGCTACTAGATTGGACAGCAAAAAAAGCATAAAGATGTCGCTCAAGTTCTTGTCCCCAGTTGCGTACTAAATAAGCTGTTTGTTGTTTAGTACGCAGTTCAGAGAAGAAAGGTTCCTCTAATCCCTTACACAAAACATCCATAGCTGCTCGTTTTTTGAAAGAGAAAGGACCTAAATCAGCAACTAAAATCACTGCATTACCTTGTAAACATGTTTTTTGTTCTAGAATGTGAACATCACTTAGAGAAGCAACGACTTTTTTCACATGTTCATGCGAGGGATAAGGAGCATGATGTACGTGTTGAACAACAGCGCTCCACACTTGCTTTGCTTGATCTTGAGAGACGTTGCCATATAGCAGAGCTTCAACGTAAGTCTTATCCCATACTTTGTTAGAAAATTTCTTCATGTCATGATAACTAACAGTACTTAAAGCTTCTCTTTTCTTTTTAGCTCCAGCATAATCCTTATAGAGTACACTCCAAAGCAAATCTGTAGCTTCTGCTATGGGGCTCGATGTGCAAGCATTGGCATAACAACGTTCTGCCAGTTCTTTGCTATGCTCAAACTCTTCTTTAGTTGGTGTTGTAGAAGTCAAAGTATTTAAAAGCTTCTCTACAAATAAAGAGGCTTTGTCATGGAACCCTTCCACAATCAATTGTAGACCATTCGTATCAGGAGATAAGCTAAAGCTTAATCCTCCTAGTGCAGCTTGATAACTGTCAGTATTTAAGCGTTCAGACACGGTATGGCAAAATAAATCTGCTAAGACTTGTGATTTGGTGTTTTCAATAGAGACGGCAGGAGTTTTGATTGTAAAAGTCCAAGAAATTTGCGGAACTTTAAATTCTTGATCTCCCAAAGCGTAGCATACGCCTGTGTGAGAATTCTCTATTGTTAGAGGGCTTTGGATACTATCTTGATAAAGAGAAAAGTTTTCTGGTAGATAAACATTGGGTTCCGGCAGACAGATAGAAGGGTGAGGTGTGCTTAAAGCCCAAGTTTTTAATTGTTTGTCAGAAAAATGTCGAATGCTGTAATCCGCTCCTAACCAAGGTTCCTTTTGATCAGCTTTTAGTCGGGTTTTTTCTGGTGAAGCAATAAGAAAAAACTGGCAGCTTTGAGGAGTCAAAGCAGTCAAAAGTCGATCGATTTGCTCAGCATGATAAGAAGTGGGAAGAATAGTTTTTTGAGGAAAAGTTTCTAAGGGTTCATCGATCATTGCTGTGGCATAATCAGAAACAAAGTCTGCAACATCTTCTCTTGATTGGTAACAATAGTGCAGGGTTTGACATTTTTGATATTCATCAAAAATGTGTTGAGGAATACCTGTCAGTCTATAACGAGCAAGTGCTTGAAAACAATATCCAATCACAGTTTCATATTCTTTCAGTCCTTTATCCGTTAACTGAATACTTAAAGAGAAAAGCATTTGATTTTTACCAACACGGCTAGCGCCTGCACTTAATCCATTAGCAAGCTGTTGATCTTTGAGTAAAGCAAGTAAACTGCCTTTAGATTCATGGCCTAACAGATGGCTGATCAGCTGTTCAGATTTTGTACTCATATCATGCTCAGGAAGTTCCCATGACAATTCAAGTTGTTGCAAATGTTGCAAAGGTGTCACAGAAACAAGAATGCCTTGATTAGTTGAGTGAAGCAACGAAGGGAGTTGAGAAGTGTCAGAAAACTGAGTTTGGGGCACTTTAGAAAACAGCTGAACAACTTGATTTTCTAAAGAGTCCAAATCTTTGGGGGATACAACGATAAGATGCATAAGCTGAGCGCCGTAATGAGTCTTATACCAGCTTTTAAGTTCATCCTGAGAAATTTTAGCCAGTGTATCAAGGTTGCCGTTGCAAAAATCATGAAAAGGGTGTTCTTCCTGGCAGAGTGCTTTTTTTACATATAAAACGCGCCAAGGATCTTGGGGGACATCCTTGCAAAATTCTTGATGAATGGCACAGCATTCACGTGCAACGCCAGAAGGATTAAACAAAGGGTCTATAAAAAAATGTCCAAAACGATCTAAAGCTTCTTCGAATCCATCATGATTAACAGAGAAGAAATAGACAGTACGATCTGACATTGTAAAAGCATTACGTTCACCACCATGTTCATTCAGATAACGGGTATACCCCGCTTCTTCAGGATAAGTGTGTGTACCTAAAAAAAGTAAATGCTCAACAAAATGCGCCATACCAGGACGTTGAGCAGGGTCATCCCAACTTCCTATGTTAACAGCCAATGCTGCTCCAGATTGTGTGGTTCCAGGATCAGAAATTAATAAGGCTTCTAAACCGTTATCTAATTTAAGTTTTCGAATGCTACGTTCTTTTAAGGAAGGAGTGACGATTTCCAAGGTACACAGGTCTTCTACCGTTACAGCACAAAGAGGAAGAACGGTAAACAAAAATAAACATAACAAACGCATCATGGTAACGCTTCGTAATAAGTTTTTACAAGATGGAAAATATGTGCAGCCCGAGCTTCACGCTTAGCATGACGATCTTTTAGATCGGCTCCGGGGAAATTTTCCATATCAATTTCATCCCCAAAAGCAAAATGAGCACCTTGTCGAGAAGGAATACGCTTTTCTCCAAGTTCACATTCAACTTGTTGAGGAGGAGGCAAAATAAAATAAGTTTTTAGAGCCAAAGGATAAAAATGAGTCGGTGTTTGAGCTTGTTTTGCCATTAAACGGAACATTTCAATACTAGCAGCGTCAAAAGGAGCCAAATGAATCTCTCCTTGAGGATTCATACGGTCTCTTCCTCCGCTAGGCGCTACATAAATGGTCTTTCCTCCTTCCTCAAGTAGCTCCCTCATTCTTTTCATCGTGCGTTGATTGTGCAACAATTTTTCTTCTTTGTGTTCAGGAGGATTATCAATATGACGTTTGGAGTAGATGCAAAGCAGACAACACCCAAGGCTTAAAGGTACAGCAAGCGGGTCTGTAATGACACGATCTCCAGCTACAAAAATGACATTAGAAGCAAACTGCGCATATTGTCGCTCCAAAGCAATATTCATAAGCTGAGGATCTACCTCAGTTTGGTGGTTAGCAAACAATATGATGTTTTCATTTGCGTCGATTTGTTGAATCATGCGCTCAATGTTCTGAGGATGAAGCAAGACTGATTTTTTTTGGTCCACCATAGGACGAAAGAGTTCTATCCCGAAAGTATGATGGTTAAAAGGCTTAGTAAGTTTTTCATGGTAAGGCTCAAAAGGATAAGGATGAGCTAGTTGTTTTTTAACCAATTCCAGATAAGTATCAAATAGCTTCACATGCTCCGTAAAATCTACCCCAGCTGCTGTCAAAGTTTCTACATAAGAACGATACAGCAACGCAAAAAGATCATGGACCTTACGAGGTACAACATTAGCATCAAGCTCTTTTTTTAGGTTTTCAATAAAATTCATATCAACATTCTATCAGTTCTTTAGTTACAGAAGAATAAAAAAGAAATTCATTAATATGTAAAAGGTCAGAAGTTTCAAAATCTAAGTTAGCTTTTAGCTTGCCAGCAAGCTCAGTCAAAAATTCTTTATCTTCCCCCTGTTGAAGGTAAGCATCCAATTGAGGGTGTGTTACAACAGTAAGGTCAAAATTTCCATTTGTGCCAATAACTTTTTTGAGAGTTCTTTCAATTTCAATGACCACACTTTCATGAGTTTTAATGAGTCCTGTACCATGGCAATAAGGACAAGTGGTGAAAAGAGTTTGCATCAGGGACTCTCGACTCCGTTGACGTGTCATCTCCACTAATCCAAATTCACTCATGCCTAAGATAGAGCCTTTTGCTGGATCATCTTTCATGCATTCTCGAAGACGTTCTAGAACTTTGCGTTGATTGCGCTTAGAACGCATATCGATAAAATCAACAATGATCAAGCCCCCTACATTGCGTAAACGTAGTTGTCTAGCGACTTCTTGAGCTGCTTCTAGGTTAATGTGAAGTAAAGTTTTTTCTACATCTCCTTCAGCATTGGTGCTTCGACCTGAGTTAACGTCTACAGTGTGCATGGCTTCTGTGCGGTCAAAATAGAGATAACCTCCACTTGGTAACCAGATCTTTCGGCGGGTAGCTTTTTCTATTTCCCTTTCTACATTAAAACGCTCAAACATCGGAGCTTTGTCTCTGTAATATTCAATCCTTAGGGGATGTTCAGGACCAAAGCTATGGTGAAGACGACGGCATTTTTGATAGATGGTATAGTCATCAACTAGCAGTCGATCAAATTTTTTATCTACAGCTGTTAGGACTGCGCGTTTAATTAAGTCCGATTCTTCAAATAATAAAGTAGGATCAGAACTTTGGTTAAACTTGGCCATAATTTGGGACCAAGTTTGATGCAGTTCATGAGCCTCTTCAATAAGGCAATCTGTAGGAGCATGTACACTTGCCGTACGGCAAATGAGCCCCATGTCTTGGGGCATTTCAAATGCTCGTATAAGTTTTTTTAATCTCTCTCTAGTTGCTCGATCCTCGATTTTTCTAGAGACTCCACGGTGAGGTGAGTTAGGCAACATCACCAAATAACGTCCCGCAATAGAGATATTAGATGTTAAACGAGCGCCTTTAGAACCGATGGGCTCTTTAACAACCTGTACAAGTACAGGCTGGTCGATTTTAAGAACCTCATCGATATTAAGCTTTTGAGTTTTGTTGGTATCAACGGTTTGGATGTCATAATCAAGTTCAAAATCCATATCAAACATTTGTTCAAACTTCTTAGTGTTTTCTAAGATGTCTGACATATGGATAAAACCATTTTCTTGTTCGCCAATATCAATAAAGGCGGACTGAATATTATGTAAGATATTGGTAACGCGACCTCTATAAATATTACCAGTAAGCTGTCTTGCGCGTTTGCGCTCTATAACCAAATCGACAAGTTGACCGTTTTTGAGGTGAGCGTAACGTATTTCTTTGGATTCTATATTGAGTAAAATACTGTTTTCCATCTGTGTATCCTTTCTTCAGACGGAATAGGACGTCAGGGGTAGCTAGATACATCAATCACCTGTAGCTGATAGGAACACTTTTGGCTTCCCAAGTAAGTTTGATAAAAAGCACTGTAGTGGTGAGTGTCTTTTGCAAGGAAGTCTTCTTTGAGTTGACTCGGGTGATCCGTGATATACACTCCGCCGAGCAGACCCGGCGTGCTTATACAAGCTTTTAAGAGCTGGACGTCTACCAACATGGTCCATTCCGCGGTTTAAAACCAAATTTTATAACAATCTCTATCACTATACGGATTAGAAGTCATCTTTTCTACAAAAACTTGAGAAAAAAGGTTTTTTCAAGTACCCTTACTGGTCCATCATATGGAAGATGACCGCTTTAAGATTTATATTCACCGCCTTAGGGATGGCAAAGCTGAGCAAATCTCGGAAACTTTTTCTTCAGACTTTTTAGGGATTGAAGAGGAAGGACTGAAATTTGAGGCTCCAGTTCATGTTGAAGGAACGGCCTGTGTTTCGGGAGAGGACTTTGTGTTGTCTCTTCGTATTAAGACATTGGCAAAAATGCCCTGTGTAGTATGTAACCAATTTACGGACGTGCCAATAGAAGTTTCTAAATTGATGCATACTCAAGGTTTAGCGGAATTAAAGTCGGGTCTTTTTAGAATGGGAGAATTAATCAGAGAGGGGATTCTTTTAGAACTTCCCCTTATTGCTGAGTGTTGCTCTGGACAATGCCCTGATAGAGCCGCGCTTACCCAATTTTTTGTAAAGGAGAATTAATTATGGCAGTGCCACGTAACCGTACCTCTAATGCCCGCAAAAATGCGAGACGTTCGCATCATGCTAAAAAACCAAAACATTTGGGCCTTTGTTCTAATTGTGGAACACCTCGTCCTTCTCATCGCTTGTGTCCTTCCTGCGGTCACTATAATAACCGTGTTGTGATCAAGCAAGAAGAACAAGAGTAAGATGATGCGCATTGGGGTCGACCTCATGGGAGGGGATCGCCCTCCAGAACATTTTCTTGAAGCTGTCGTGCAGTCTTCGATGCAAGGTTGTACGCTCGTTCCTATTTGTAATCAAAAAACAGCAGATCAACTTGCTCAATTGGGGTCTTATGACTGTGTGATTACCGAAGAGTATATCGAGATGGGAGAATCTCCACTGTTAGCCGTTAGACGTAAAAAACGGGCTTCTATGACAGTGGGAGTGCAGCTTGTTAAGGAAAGAGAGTTAGATGCTTTGGTTTCTACAGGGAATACCGGAGCTTTAGTTGCAACTTCAATGTTGCAACTTCCCATGCTTGGATCTGTTGAAAGACCAGCGCTGTTAGTGATTATGCCTAATGGTGAAAAGGGCGTTGTGGTTTTGGATGTAGGAGCAAATATTACACCTAAGCCACAGCATCTTCTTGATTATGCGAAGATGGGAGTTGGTTATCGACAAGCGATTCAAGGAGTAGAGTGGCCTAAGGTTGGATTACTGAATATCGGGGTTGAAGAGCGCAAGGGTACACCTGAAGTTCAACAGACATACCACCTTTTACAAGAAACCTTTGGTTCTTATTTTTTGGGTAATGTTGAAGGAAGGGAAGCCTTTGACGGAGATATCGACGTCATGGTCACAGATGGGTTTACGGGGAATGTTTTTTTAAAAACCTGCGAAGGTGTCTCTTCTTTTTTCGTTGAGTATATTCATGCGCATTTTCCTGATATCAGCAAGCAAATCATAAAGAGTTTTCAAGAGCGCTTCAATTATGACCGTCATCCGGGTGGTTTTCTATGCGGGGTCGATGGTATCATTGTTAAATGCCATGGCCATTCTAATATTACGGCTTTAAAAAATGGCATTAAAGGTGCAGCTTCTCTAGTTCGAGAAGGTGTGCTTGATAAATTCAAAGAGATTTTTCGCTCCTAATCGACTTACTTCTCTAAATAGCTTTGGACAACTCTGGCAGCGCAGTGGTAAGGGTCTTGATCAAGATCAAAATGACTGCGAAGCTGATCTGTCAGTTTTTGAAATGTAGGTAGATGATGTAAAACGCGTTTTAAAGAACCTGCTACCTCTTTAGGATCAAATTTCACATCGACATGCTCAGGTAACATCTCTGCTCCTAGGATAAGATTGGGTAGAGTAAAGTAGGGGAGTTGAATGCGAAAAAGATGTCGTGCTATCCGATAATTTAATCTTGAGAGTCTATACGTAACAGCTGTTGGAACGCCATGTAAAGCAAGTTCTAGGCAGATAGTGCCTGAAGTTGCCAGAGCACAACTGGCCGTATGCATCAAGGCATCCCGTTGATCGGCCATCACAGTTTCAATGGAGGTTGGGACAAGGGATCTTAAAGATTCACGAGCTAAGCACAAGATAAGACGATGATGAGGAAAAGAGCGTGCAGCTTGTAATTGAGCCTCTAAATTGCGATGTAACTCTGCTGCGCGGCTACCTGGAAAAAGAGCGAGAATAGGTCGTTGATCACAGGTTACAGATGCATGCGTTTGAGTCAAGATGCGATAAGCTAAAGGGTGACCAATGTACGTTGTAGGTAAACGTGTAGATTGATAATAGGCAGCTTCAAAGGGAAATAACGTCATTAAATGATCAAGAGTTGCGGCCATTGTTTGGACACGGCTTCTGCGCCATGCCCAGACAGAAGGAGAAACAAGATGGAGAAGGTAACCCTTATACCCAGCTTTTCTTAATGCACGATGCAGAGGTAAGAAAAAATCTGGTGAGTCAATGGTCAAAACTACTTTGGGTGATCGCTTAAGAATGCTGTGTTTTAATTTGTAAAAACAGTGAATAAGCTTGGGTAGGTTCACTAACACATCTGTGATCCCCATAACATCATGAGGGGGACACAGGGTTTCTAATCCGGCTTGAGCAAGTAATTCACCACCCATTCCAAAAGCAGGTTGTTTTAATAAGGAAAGAATCCCTGCTCCTAGCTGTTCGCCACTTTGCTCCGTAGCTAAAATGGCTAGGGTCATAAAGATTCCTTTTGGGAAATCTCCTGTTGAACCTGATATTTTAAATGACGCGAGCGCATCCATCTCACGACAAGCATGTCCAAAAAGGGTCCTAAGGATCGGTTCCAAAAATGGTATTTTGTTTTACCCTTTTCTCTTTGTCTGTGATGTACAGGTACTTCAGTAACAGAAAAACCCTCGATTCTGAATAAGGCTGGAAGGAATCGATGCATGCCATGGTAGAGTTTAATTTGACGCAGAGCTTGAGTGCGAAATACTTTGAGTGAACAACCTGTGTCATGAATGCCATCTTGACAAAAACGGCTACGGACAAAATTAGAGAGTTTAGAAATCCAGCGTTTAGAAAAGGTATCTTTACGCTGAACACGCCATCCTACCACTAGATCTGCATGTTCTGCTTTCTGTAAAAGTTTAGGAATGTCTTGAGGATCATTTTGTCTATCTCCATCCAAGGTAATGACGAATTGTCCTTTTGCATGTTGGAAACCTGCAGCAAAAGCACTGGATTGGCCAAAATTACGTGTAAAGGTGACGATGCGTAGATAAGGACGTCTTTGCACGTTTTGTTTTAAAATTAATAGACTGTTATCTGTTGAACCATCATCTACACAAATCAATTCCCATGGGTGGGCTAATGCTACCATTACAGATTCAATTTCATCTAGAAGAGGCTCTAAATTTTCTTCCTCATTATGAATGGGAATCACAACAGAGTATTCCATCTTATTGCTCCAGTAAATAGTGTTTAAGCCAAGAACTTCCTTCCGCAAAGATCTCAGTGGAGGTGCCGTGTCCGTGATGGCCTATAGAAGGGGTTAGGAAGAGCTCAACAGAATGTTTAAGATGTTGAGTGTGGTGGTGTTCTACAAGAGCTTGTGTCCATTCAAAGCAAGATTTTGTTCCCACCAATGTATCCCGATTGCCGATATAACACCGTATGTGTTTTATGTGATCTAGTTTAGCAATAATAGAGATGAGATCCAAAGTGCTAAGATCTCGTTGCACTTGGTTAAAAACAGTCATTTTGCTTACGCATGTCATGGGCGCAAATCCTAATAACAAAGAAGCGTGTGGGCAATGCGTTGCAACATGTGTTGCAACAAAAGCTCCGCGTGAAAGACCAGCTAAAGCCACAGCATGCGGTAAAATAACATGTTGATCAACAAGCCAATTAATAGAATGAGCGGTTTGCTCAAAAAAGGGAGATAAAAGATCATGTCCTGCCATCATTTGTTGGGCCCAATAGTCCAAAGCACGGAACTTGTCAAAACCCTCCCCATGTCCAGGAATGGTAAAAGAAAAAATGCGCAAAGGGTAATTCTGTAGGAATGTAGCTGGTTGGTTGTAGGGAGGAAGAGAGAGGCTTTCTTTGGCGCAAAGGGAAAAATAGATCACAGCTGGCATAGGACCATGTTCAAGTTTAGGTCCTAGATAGCACAGAGAAACGTCATTCGGAGTTTTGATTGAGTGCATCTTTTTGAGCCTTTTTCCAAAATTCGTATTGTTTAAAGAGAGGGGCGTAAACTAAAGAACGCAACTTTAAAAATGTGAGGGCAAGAGGGAACAATTTTTGTCTCAATACGCGTTCTTTGGCTTGGCGACGTTTGCCAAGAGGTGTTAGACGATATTGCAAAGCAATAATTGCATGTGATTCAAGCCTTAAACGGCGCGGAAAGTGATGAAAAGGTTCAAACAGCAAACGCTCAATAAGTTCATATGCCATTTGCATGATCTGGCCTAAATGAGGACCTGGTGAAGGATAATCTAAAATGGAACGTTCCAAGATGGGGAAGATCAGAGTGGCAGTCAGAATAGAGCGGTCTAAGAGCTTATAATGCCCTCTTGTATTCATGTTATCTACCCCTTTTAGATAATGGAAAAGGGTTTCTCCCATTGAAGATTCAAAGAAAGTTGCAAGTTCTGGAAAGAGGATATGTAAGAGTTTAGACTCCACCATCAGTCGAAAAAAATCTTCGGAAGCTCCCGATTCAAGCATGCGTAAAATTTCTTCCAGGACGCGAGCAGGGGAACTCTTGCGAATTTCATCGCGACAAGCTGCAAGAGCTTCTAAAGCCTCAGGCTGGACGTTAAAACCAAAGCGAGCTCGAAACTTTTGCATGCGAATCATACGCACGGGGTCTTGCTTAAAACGTACGTAAGGATCGCCGATACAGCGCAAAGTGTGTTTCTGTAGATCTTCAAATCCACCTACATAGTCAATGATGGTATGGTCAAGAGGATTGTAAAATAAGCCATTGATGGTAAAGTCTCGTCTTAGGACATCCTCTTCAGGTGTTCCCCATATGTTATCTCTTACGATGAGTTCATCTTCAGTGGGATCACCAGAGCGAAAAGTAGAAACTTCAACAATTTGCTTGCCGAATCGGACATGAGCGAGTCGAAAACGACGTCCGATTAGCAGGCAATTTCTGAAAATTTTCTTAACTTCTTCAGGTAAGGCTGAGGTTGAGATATCAAAATCTTTAGGTTTCTTATTTAACAAGAGATCCCTTACTCCACCTCCTACAAGATATGCAGTATGGCCCGCCTCTTGTAGTTTTTTGAGCACCGTTAGGGCTTGTGGGTCAATATGATGATGACGAATATGATGTTGCTCTGATGTGTAGGTCTTCAGTTCCATGTAACGGTTCCCTTAAGGCGTTGGAGTACTCAGTGTTTATAAAAACAAGAGCAAGTTTTTTTTTGCCGTAGAGGGGATGAATTTCTCCTTATTGTAATAGGTTAAACGAAGAGCCATTTTTCTTCCTTCAAAAGAACATATTTGTTTCATAACGCTCGATTATGAATCACTGGATTTTATTTTTGTTGTTTTCTGAGAAAATAGACAAAAGATTTTAGATAGAGCCTTCTCGGTGACGAGCTTTGCTAATAATGAATCTTTAGATATGATCGGCGAACATATGAAGCGTCTGTTTGGAACGGATGGGATTAGAGGACGTGCTAACCTTTATCCCACAACACCTGAAATTGCACTAGCTCTAGGTAAAGCACTTGCAACAGTTTTGCGACGACAAGGTGGTAATCACCGTGTGGTTGTGGGTAAAGATACCCGTCGCTCCTGTTATTTCTTTGAAAATGCGATCATTGCTGGTCTTTGTTCTATGGGAGTCGACACTCTGATGGTAGGACCTTTACCTACACCTGGTGTCGCTTTTATTACAACAGCTTATCGCGCTGCCGCGGGGATTATGATCTCAGCATCGCATAATCCTTTCTTTGATAATGGCATTAAAATCTTTAATTCCGAAGGCTATAAATTATCCGATGAATTAGAAGCGGAAATTGAAAGAATAGTCTTAAGTGGGGATTTTGGTGCTCTTCCCGCTGATCATGAGGTGGGACGTAACAAGCGTATTGATGACGTTGCTGGACGTTATATTGAAAATGTGAAAAGTACGATTCCTAAAGGGTGTACACTTGCTGGGATGCGTCTTGTTATTGACTGTGCTAATGGTGCAGCATGTCGTGTTGCGCCTCTTGTTTTTTGGGAACTAGGTGCCGAAGTTATAGTAAGAGGCGACGAACCTAATGGTTTGAATATCAATGATAATTGTGGAGCCTTGTATCCTCAGGCTTTGCAACAAAGCGTATTGGATCATCAGGCTCATGTGGGCATTGCTTTTGATGGTGATGCAGATCGTGTGCAAATGGTTGATGAGAATGGACAGCTTGTAGATGGGGATCAGATTATGGCGATCTGTGCTCAGCATTTACTTGAGACAGATGCTTTGATCAATCGTCGTGTTGTGGTCACAGTGATGAGTAACTATGGGTTGATTAAATATTTACAGAAGCTTGGCATTGAAGTTATCACAACAAAAGTTGGGGATCGTTATGTTATTCAAGGGATGCGTGATCAGGATGCTTATTTTGGAGGGGAGCAAAGTGGGCATTTGATTTTTCGTCAGTATAGTCCTACAGGCGATGGGATTATTGCAGCATTGCAAGTTTTACGTATTATGAAAGAGACAGGTAAAAGTCTGACACAGTTAACGAGTTCTTTTAAGCGTTATCCTCAGCTTCTAATGAATGTACATGTGCGTAAAAAGGTTCCTTTAGAACAACTCAAACTAGTCAACGATACAATAGCGCAGATGGAGGCATTACTAAAGGATACGGGTCGTGTTTTAGTGCGTTATTCAGGGACAGAAAATTTATGTCGAGTCATGGTAGAGGGAAGTGAACAAGAGTTAGTGAAAAATTGCTGTCATACGCTTGTTCAAGCTGTAGAGAAGGAGATTGGGGCATGTGCGGAATCAGCGGTTATATAGGCCATCGCGATGCCATTGACATTGCAATCACAATTTTGCAAGGACAGGAATACAGGGGATATGACTCTGCTGGGTTAGCTGCTATTGTCGATGGCAAGTTATGCAAAAAAAAAGAAGTTGGCAAAGTTGCTGTTTTAAAAGAATCTCTGGAGCTAGAAAAGTGGCAGTCACAAATTTCTATTGCTCACACGCGTTGGGCAACTCATGGTAAACCTAGTCTTGCCAATGCGCATCCTCATCATGATCATACGCATCAATGTTTGCTGGTACATAATGGGATTATTGAAAATTACGAAGTGTTACAAAAAGAGCTGATTTCTTTAGGAATCTCTTTTAACTCTCAGACAGATACAGAGGTTATTTCACAGCTTGTCGGAGTTTGCTATCAAGGCAATCTGCTTGAAGCAGTACAAAAAGCTGTATCACGTTTAGAAGGCGCTTTTGCTATAGCCGTTATGCATGCAGCTCATCCAGATGAAATTATTTTAGCTACAAAAGAAAGTCCGTTGTGTGTGGGTAGGGGACAACAGGAGATGTTTATTGCCTCAGATCCAGGGGCTTTTGTGCGTTATACACGCGGTGTTGTCTATCTTCATAGCTGCGAACTTGCACGTGTTACCAAGCAAGGGTTGGAGGTTTTTTGCACGCAACTTAAGCCTAAACAGAAAACAATACAGACTCTTGGTTTGGAAGCAAGCGATGTATCAAAAGGCCAGTATCCTCACTATATGCTAAAAGAGATTTATGAGCAGGAGCGAAGTGTCAAGCATGCTATGCTCTCTCATTGCGATGATGCACAAGGTAGCGCACTTTTTGAAGAATTGGATTTGGATCACCTTAACATTGAGCGTAGCATTATTTTGGCTTGTGGAACCTCTTACCATGCTGGATTGGTGGCTGCTCAGATGTTAGAAGAATGGACGCGGTTACCTGTGCGAGTTGAGGTCGCTTCAGAGTTTCGTTATCGCCCTTCTATTGTTGAGCCCAATACGCTTGTCATAGCAATCAGTCAATCAGGGGAAACAGCAGACACTTTAGCTGCCCTAAGAGCTTTAAAACACAAATGTTGCTATAGCATAGGTCTTTGTAATGTGCAAAACTCAACTCTCACTCGAGAGGTAGATGCTTCTGTTTTTTTAAGAGCTGGGCCTGAAATTGGTGTGGCGTCAACCAAAGCTTTTACAAGTCAGCTTGTACTTCTGTCTTTGTTTGCACTGAAGTTAGCTCGTTTAAGAGGAATGAGTGTACAAGAAGGACAGTCTATTCTTAGAGATATCCAAGGGTTGCCAGAGCAAGTCAAGCAAGTGTTATTGCAGCGTTCTCACATCCAAGACATTGCCAAGCGTTATGCTTGCTATCACAACTTTTTCTATTTAGGTCGTCGTTATATGTTTCCTGCTGCTTTGGAAGGGGCTTTAAAACTTAAAGAAATCGCTTATATCAATGCTAATGGGTACGCCGCTGGGGAAATGAAACATGGTCCTATCGCTTTGATTCATCCAGATTGTCCGACAGTTGCCTGTATGCAGGATTTAGTAACCTTACCAAAAATGATGAGCAATCTCAGTGAAGTGAAAGCACGAGATGGAAAAATCATAGCAATTATTTCAGAAGGTATGAAAGTGGAACTTGCAGATGATGTGATTTACATTCCTCAGGTCAGGGATGAGCTAGCTCCTATTTTAACTACAGTTGCAACACAGTTGCTTGCTTATGAAATAGCTTCACTAAAAGGTTGCGAGATTGATCAACCAAGAAATCTTGCTAAGTCCGTAACGGTGGAATAACTCTTTGCCAATGCGTGCTCAATTTCTATCTTAAAATTTGCTGATGAAAAAGGTATGTAGTGGGGTTTATCAATAGCGTCGTAAAACTCGGTCATTCATGGCCGAAATTCTTTATGCTTCCGGCTTTATGTTTTTTGCGCTTTTAAACATGTCATCTCTAATTTTGAGGTAAGATGGCAACCTAATATATGTAATTAAAATTTATCTTTTATAATAATTTGATTTTAGTTTTATTTTTTAAATGGAGTTCTTCTGAAACCTAAA
>JAFEGP010000040.1 GCA_018239815.1 Verrucomicrobiota bacterium
TTGGTTAAAAGATCGTCTTGAAGCTTGTGGCCTGCGAAGCGTTAACCTTGTTGTCGATGCTACAAATCTTGCTATGCTAGAGCTGGGTCAACCTTTACATGCATTTGACTACGCTAAAATTGAAGGCAAACAAATTATTGTTAGAGAAGCACTCAATGGAGAATTTCTTGTTACACTAGATGGTGAAACGCGGGTTCTGTGTCCTAAAACTCTGTTGATCTGTGATACAAAAAAACCTATTGCCATTGCCGGAGTGATGGGATCTCTAGACAGTCAGGTTGAAGAGAACACCCAGACAGTCTTGCTTGAAGCTGCTTATTTTACACCTTCTTGGGTACGTAGAGCTGCTAAACACTGTGGTCTTTCTTCTGAAGCTTCCCATCGTTTTGAGCGTGGTGTAGATCCTTGTGCTCTACATCAAGCTCTTGATTATGCAGCAGCTGTGATTTGCGCAGAATCTAAAGCAAAGGTGGTTCCTGGGATTCTTGATGCTTTAGCTCTTTCCTTGGAAGCGAAAACTATCTCTTTGAGAATGCCCCAAGTAGAAAGGATATTAGGGGTCAAAATTGCCGAGGGAGAAATCATTACCTTCTTAAAAAGAATTGATCTTCATATTGTTTCTGCCAAGGAAGATGTGTGTACTGTTGTTATTCCACACTATCGCCATGATCTAAAAGAAGAAATTGACCTCATTGAAGAAATTGCTCGTTTTTATGGTTATGATAATCTTCGTTCCAAAGATCGCGCTTATTTTCGCACAGGTTTATTGGAAGACAGTTCCATTTTTCTATTTGAAAAGAAGGTGAGAGACTGTTTGTTAAAGCAGGGGCTACAAGAGCTTTTAACATGTGATCTGATTTCTCAAACGGAAGCTAAATTAAGTGAGTTTCCTGGACGATCTTTAATTCATCTGCTTAATCCTAAATCTTTAGATCAATCTATCTTACGTCCTTCTTTGCTACCGGGTCACCTTACTGTTGTAAAACATAATCAAGATCATCAACGCCATCAGCTTGCAGGTTTTGAAGTAGGCCGGATCCACTTTAAATGGAAAGATAATTTCTATGAGCATGCTGTAGCAGGTCTTGTTATGGTAGGGACACGAGATCCACATCAATGGCAAAATCCCAAGGGTATCTCGGTTGATTTTTTTGCTTTAAAAGGTGTGATAGAGGCTCTTTTTTTGCGTTTGCGCTTAGGGACAGCACATTTTCGACCCAGCTCACATGCAGCTTTTCATCCCGGCCGTCAAACGGCTATTCTGCTAGGGCAACAAGAGGTAGGAGTATTAGGGGAAGTCCATCCTCAATGCTTGCAAAGTTGTGAGATTGCACAGCCTGTTTACTACGCAGAATTGAACTTAGATGAGCTTCTTCACTTCCAACAACCTTTAGCTCGTATGAAACCTCTAGCACAATTCCCTGGCTCAGTCCGTGATTGGACTGTTGTGATTGACCAGAAAATTGCCGTGCAAACACTGATTGATGCTGTGAATAGAGGCGGATTCTCTTTACTAGAAGATGTCTCTTTGCTTGACCTATATCGCGGTGAGCACGTAGCATCCAACTGTAAAAGTATCACGTTACGTTTTGTTTATCGTGATCATGAAAAGACAGTGGCCCAGCAAGCTGTGGAAGCAGAGCATGCACGTGTCACGCAAGCTATCATGGAAACACTCAACGGGAAAATGAAGAGATGAAAATCGTTTGCAAGCTTTTAGCTATTGTGCCTTTACTACTTGTTTGTGGCTGCCACAATCATTATCAAGGAGATGTCGTCAAGGAAACATATATCCATAAGTATGGAGTGCCTGTATCTGCTACAGACTGGAATAAGCAAGGAAAAGATGGAGAGGTCGTACAGTTACAGAAAGATGGTATAACAGTTAAACGAGCTTATGTTAATGGGATTCAGCATGGAGAAACCACTTGGAGTTTCCCTAATTCCGATACAATAGCACGTGTAGAAACCTTTGCCTCAGGAGTTCGTACTTGTTTACGCGATAATTATGCTTCCGGAACTCCTATGCAAGAAGAGCATTATGATTGTGATGGATTTGTGACAAAGCTCTTACGTTGGCACGAAGACGGAACACCTTCCGCTGTAGAAATTTACGAGCATGGGAAGCTGGTAAGTGGTGAATATCGCAATCCTTTAAATGTGATTGAATCTCGTGTACAAGATGGAGAAGGTTTACGTATTTGCCGTAACTCTGAGGGAGAAGTTTTGACAAAAGATACTATTGCTCAAGGAGAGATGGTAGAGCGTACAAACTTCTACTCTAATGGAGATCCTTGCAGTATCACGCCTTATCTTCATGGTAAGGTGCATGGCGAGCGTCTCACTTTTTATCGAGGAGGTTTGCCAAAAGCTGCTGAGCAGTGGTTGAACGACCAACAAGAAGGCATCACAACTCTTTACCATAATGGTGAAAAAGTTGCTGAGATCCCCTTTATTGCTGGTAAAAAACATGGTGTAGAGCTCAGATATCGTGATGGTAGCCACCTTGTTGAAGAAGTCACCTGGTGTCATGATGCTCAACATGGACCACACAAGATCTATGTGGACGATGATATTAAAACTGAATGGTATCATCAAGGTGAGATCGTGAGTCGTCCGGCCTTTGAACGTTTAAATCCCCCTAAGATTGAACGCTAGTAGCGTTATCCTTGGCTCCTCTTTGTTAAGAGGAGCCTTTCTTTTTTTGACTAAATTATTTTTTTCTATATAGATAACTCATAGATCAACCCTATTAAAAGGATTTCTATGACGCACGGCTTGGATATTCATCTTGACCATGGTCATTATCAACCTGGTGAGCTCATAGAAAATGGGAAATATCGCGTAGAATTTGATACGCTAGGTGCTGTAAGAGTTCCTGCAGAACGACTATGGGGAGCACAAACTCAAAGATCCCTATTCCACTTTTCGATTGGCGAGGATCGTATGCCTTTAGCACTATGCCGCGCTTATGGTTACATTAAAAAAGCTGCTGCTATAGTGAATGCCAAAGAAGGTGTTTTGCCTCAACATTTGGCAGATGCTATTATCCAAGCAGCGGATGAAGTCATTCAGGGTAAATTAGACCTGGAGTTCCCTTTATTTGTATGGCAAACGGGCTCTGGCACTCAAACCAATATGAATGTCAATGAAGTCATTGCTAATCGCGCTATCCAAATCTTAAAAGGTAAAATTGGAACAAAAGCTCCTATTCATCCCAATGACCATGTCAACATGTCACAGTCTTCCAATGACACTTTTCCTACTGCTATGCACCTTGCAACGGTGTTACAACTGCACCAACATTTTTTCCCTAGCCTACAATCTTTAATCGAAGCGTTGCGTAAAAAAGCAATTGAGTGGGTTGATGTCGTAAAAATCGGAAGAACACATTTACAAGATGCAACACCTTTAACAGTAGGCCAAGAATGGTCTGGATATGTTGTGCAACTCCAAGATGCTTTGCAAAATGTCAAACAATCTCTGCAAGGTATTCACAAGCTCGCTGCGGGAGGGACTGCTGTGGGGACTGGCATGAATACTCTACCTAATTTTGGTCGAGATATTGCTAAAGAATTATCTTCTTTGACAGACCATCCCTTTGTCACAGCTCCCAATAAATTTGCTGCACAGGCTGCTCTAGATGCTATGGTTGCTGTCAGTGCAACCTTACGCGGTGTAGCTGTGGCTCTGATGAAAATTGCTAATGATATCCGTTGGTTAAGTTGTGGGCCACGAGGTGGCTTGCATGAGCTACATTTGCCTGCTAATGAGCCAGGATCTTCCATTATGCCCGGAAAAGTTAACCCGACTCAGGCTGAGGCCTTGATGATGGTATGTATTCAAACAATGGCTAATGATACAGCTGTGGCCTTTGCCGGGTCTCTAGGCAATTTTGAGCTTAATGTCATGCAACCTGTAATCATTAAAAACGTGCTACATTCTATTAGTATTTTAGCTGATGCTTGTCATAAGTTTAGAATCTATTGCATTGAAGGCATTCAACTGAATCTCAAGCAGATTCGAGCGTCTGTTTCTAATTCTTTAATGCTTGTCACAGCCTTATGCCCTGTGATTGGTTATGATAAAGCCTCTGAAATTGCTCAAAAGGCTTCCAAAGAACATCTAAGCTTAAGAGAAGCCGCCGTCCAAAGTGGGTATCTAAGTGCTGAAGACTTTGATAAGGTTGTGAACCCTGCAAAAATGGTTGGTAACCCTCATCAAGATTTAGGCCTCTTAACCTAACGAAAAAAACCTTTTTTATTAATTAGATCTTAAAAAATTCTAATTCTCAGTTTAATTCAACACACGCAACTGTATATATATTATTTTATTTATTATTTCTTTATAAAACCAGCGTTTTCTATTATAATAACGCGATTATTTTTAAAATAATTTTATATTTAATCAACTCTAAATAAAACTGTGTTACAATCTCCTTATAAAATATGCAAAATATTAACTGTAGCATTAGTTCCGTTTCACCTTCTACCGCCATACAAATTGGCGCAAGCCTTGTTGCCTTGACGGCAACAGCTGTTGCGATTTTCTTTCTATCGCGGGGCACTGAACTGTTCTCAACAAAAATGGTCATTACAGGTGGAGTTGCTATAGGCGGATTAACTCTGCTAGCCCTTACCTCTGTCCTTAAGTATCTACGAAGAAAAAAGACTCAGGAAGCTGCTCCTCTGCATCATGCCCCATCTATTGGACATCCACCGGAACATGTTGTTCGTCCCCCTACACCTCCTAGAGATCTCCGACCAGATTCAGTTCCACATGCAGATGTTCCTCCAGAACAACCACAATTACCTGTTGTACGCGTGCTAGAAAACAATTCCCATCCTCTTTCTAGATCAGCTTCTGTGCATCCACATTTACCACCTGTTATCAACTCTCTAAGACCTTCCTCTGCCCCTCCTGCCGCAACAGTGATGCCTGCACAACCTCCGGTACGCTTGCCTCCTGTACAACCTGTTGCTGCCCCACAACCATTAGACCCATATGCTGACGTAGAAGATTTAAGTTGGGTATTTCAACAACAAGAACCCGAAGCTCACCCACCTGCTCCTGCTGCTTTGCTTCCTATCAGTCGACCTCCCAGTGAAGCTTCTATTCAAGACGCCTCTGCTAGAGCATCCGTCGACGCAGAGTCTCTATTGCAGACATTATTACCCTCTAGTAGACCTGTGAGCGCAGCGCTTACTCAAGGATGGAATCGTCTTCCAATGCGCCATGCTTTCAGAAGTGTTTCAGCAGGACCTATCTTGCCAAACGGGGCCTTACAACAAATAATCCCTCCAGCAGTTCCTGACAACCTCCCTATTCTACCTTTGCAAGAACATGCTGATAACTCACCTGTTGCAGCTCCTGTCTATGAGGACATCGTTATTCACGAAAACCCACATCGAGCACAATCACCCGTCACAATTCATATTGAAGAACTCGAAGAAGATTTAGAATTAGACCCTCTTGTTGCACCGCCACCAAGCCTAGCTTCTTCATTAAGAGTCTCTCCACAACCCCTTCCAACACCTGTTCAAGAAGTTCCTGTAGAGACACCTCCACCTCCTGTTTCTCCACGTATTGCTGGAGATAACACATTATTACCTGATCATCAAGTGGAGTGGTTTCAGCCTATCGAAGGGGCTCAAGGCAATGTTTTAGCTGCAGCCTTACAACCTGTTCCTAGTCATTCCACATCATCTTCCGCAAGAAGCTCACCAGCTGCTGCTGCACCAATTTCATCCCCACACTTAGTTTTAGAAGATCAAGATCTTTCTCTCCATGCCACTGAAGCGCATAATGATGACACTGCATTATCTGCTGAAGAACCTCTTGAAAATGATTTAGCAGCTCTTGGAAATCCTTCACCTCCTCTCCCCTTTCTAAGACCTGATGCACCTGTTTTAGAAGAAGGGGCAAGGTCTTCAGAATCGGATGCTTCAAGCGCTTTTTCGCCACCTCCACACGCAGATTTAACACTAAGAAATGGTACCCCTAGAGGCGGCGCTGCTGCTGCCTATGCTCATCCTGATGACATGCCAGAACCAGCACAAGCTGGGAGCGCTATCGAAGCTGATGAGTTTGATGATCTAAACATACATGACAATGCGTTGCATAACCGCTACTTTGCTGCTCTAGAGATCGACTTGGCAGATAATCTTCTAGCTGCATATGACGACGACGCCCTATGGAATTTAAGCTTAGCAATTGCACCGCAATATGAAGCAATTCATGCTCATGTAGAGATCATCTCAAATACCCTCACGGATATTTTAGTAGCTCTTGCAACACCTCAAAAACAGAAATACCCCAAATTACACAGAATCAAAAAAAAGGAGCACGCTTCTGCTGTATCTACTGTCTTAAAAGAGGAACTTAGAAAGAATTTTAATGGATACAACTTCATTCATTGCATTCTGAAAGATAATGGAGATACATTATTGAACTGGATAAACCAAGCCCTTCAAAAGGGGATTGCAGAAGCTACAGGCAACAGGGTTATGCAGGCTATCTGTAAAGCTCTAACTGATATAGATCTAAGCAGTTGGGACGCAACAAAATGGACCGCCAGAAAACTCATAAAACCTGCGCTTAAACTCCCTGAAACAGTTTCCGACGAAACCAAAGATGAAGCTCTTAACTTTTTAATTGACCTCTTTGCGCATCTTAGAACTGCCTATAGCCCTGTTTTGGCTCTTTTTCAAAGACATTTTGACATGTTAAGACTTTCCATCAATGAACTCCGACGAACATCTCCTACCTATCAGACATTTGCCACCCAATCTTGTACGATCACTTTAAGGCAGCTTGATGCTCTTTTAGCAGAACTAGGAGGTTCTTAAATTTTCATTGCACATTCATCAAAAGATGAAAAATCATTTTAATTTTAAAAACTGGTTTTTAGCATAAAAGCCATGTTTTTACTCTGTTCTTTTTTATTTTTTTTTCATATATAATTTTTCTTAATTATTATGAACATTTGCAACTCAACTAACCCCCGATCTCCTGCTTTTATTTGCATGCTGGCCTCTAGTGTTGTCGCCATTACCGCGACCGCTATAGCCATCATCTTTCTTACAAAAGGATATTCTCAACACCTAACCGGGCTTGTATCCAGCAGTTCAGTAGGCGTCGTGGCCTTAGCGGTGCTGGCTGTGGCTAGCATAAAATCAAGGCAAAATCCCTCTTCTACGCTATTGACTTCTTCCACTTCAAACTCCCCGCATGAAAGCACTGTCTCTCCTTCACCTGCAGCATCCTCCTCCCACTCCCGCACTGAAGAAGGGGCTTCTGCAAATATTACGGCAGACCCTCCAGCCCATTCATCTAGCGATTCTCAACCACCCGCGGGATCGAACTCTTCTCAGAGACATTCAAGAGATGATCTGGACGCTTCAGATAACGACGAAGACTTATTTGAAACCCCGCCTTCCTCTCCTAGAATAAATACTAACCCCTCTGCTACATTTGCTCCAATCCAACCAGAACATTCCGCTGGTTCTGAAGCCTCCTTGCCACTTCCATCAGGAGGGAATAGCCAACCCATTCCCGTGACCTCTACTTCGAACTCACCCCCACCTCCGCCCCCTGCTGCAAGTGTTCCTCTTCAACTTGCTAATACATTTGGAAATACAGAAAACATTGAAACTATGACGCTTGAAGACTGTAAAACACGTATTATTACGCAGGTTTCACAATTCTTGATCTTATTAGGATCTAAAAAAATAGCTACGCATTTTAGCCTTCCTGAATTAGAAAAATCCATCTGCGAGCAGACTTCTGCCTTATTTAATCCCATGATTGCGACTTCTTTGACTCCAGCCGCTCTATTAAGTTATGTACGCATTGGCCAAACACCCCCCTTTAAAAATATAATAGACGACTCTATCCTGGCCTTACCTAACGCTGTAGATGACAAGGACAAGCATTTTATTGGAGGAAATGGATTTTTTGGAGGCGCTGTTAGATCTACCGTTTGCATCCTATTGCGGGGCGCCTTATTTATAAATCCCAGTGTTCAAACAATGCTAAACGCTCTAAATAGCGACCACATTCCTGAAAATCTGCTTCCTAAGGGGCCAGCTAGACTATTTACTGCTCATTTGTTTGTAAAAATACGAGATGCTTCATCCACCCTTTATCTATTTTTACAACCTTGTTTTGACGCGTATATAAAAGAGTTCGAAGCATGTTATCAGGCAAACAAAACCTTCGATAGCAATAAAAACAAAGATGCGTTAGATAATAACAGACGGCTATTAATAGAAAAGCTCGCAAGAATCGTTGTGAAGCATCTGGATATTCTCATACAAGCCTGCAACACTACTACTACTTCTTCTTAATTTTTTATACGCCGGCACAGATCTTGCTTTTTGTTTACTTCCAAACAGGAGGGAACATGGACAAAAAGGCACAAGAACAGAAAGTCGCTTACTTAGAATTCGTAAATGATCAACTTCTTTCAGAAATCCAATACATTGATAGACTTTTAAAGATTATCGGATTCCCCGACGGCCTAGAGACCATCAAAAGCGCAGCTCTAGAAGTTATCGAAGAAGAAGGACTGAATGATTAAATCTGGCAAAGATGCTTTTTGCGAAAGGGTTTATGTGCACCATCTTTTGCAAAAGGTCTCAGTCTAGCGGATTCTGTGCACGCCTGTCCGCAACAGCCTACATAATGTTGGTTACATGTCGGGCAGGCCACAAAAAGTTCATTACAGTCCATGTTAGCACAATTATAATAGACATCGGCAGAACATTGGCAGTGACGACATGAACTGATAGGCTTGACCTCTTCCCCATCAATGGAAATAGCCAACCTGTCATCAAAGACAAATAACTTACCTTTCCAATGCGTTTGTCCCTCTTGCAAACCATACTCAATCACCCCACCATCCAACTGATAAACGGTTTGAAAACCCTTTTCTTTGAGCAAGGCTGAATAAAGCTCACAACGAATACCACCTGTGCAATACATCATGACTTTCGTATCCGAAGGAAGAGTCTTTTGCAATTCTTCCGCATAAAGAGGGAAATCCCGGAATTTCTCCAAAGGGGGCAAGACTGCCCCTTCAAAATGACCGATCTCCCACTCATAACGATTGCGAACATCTAAGAGAAAATAAGACTCGTCACTTTCAAGCATTTCCTTCCACTGAGAAGGAGAAACATGCTCCCCTGTATTACTCACATCGCAGGTCACATCCATAGCCACAAGTTGCTTGCGTCGCTTAACGGTCATACGAGGGAAAATATTTTCTTTAATCGCGTGAAGTTTAAATTTAACTTGAGGATACTTAGACTTAAGCCATTGCATGTAGGCCTCGGCATCTGGCAAAGCCCCGCTCATTTGCCCATTGATCCCTTCTTCGGAAATATAGAGCCTCCCCGACACATCTCGTCCTTCAAAAAATGCTTTATGCGCTTTGACTTCAGCGTCAGGGTCACTGATCAGTGTAAACAAATAATAAGCGATAGCATAGTAATCCATAATGCAAAGAGCCTACCATAAAGAATCATTCCATTGTACGAAATTCCTTAAAGAGTTATGATTTCCTCCAAGTTTAAGACAGGAGACATCATGGCACGTTATCGTGGTCCAAAAAATCGTATTGCACGTCGTTTCGGAGCCAACATTTTCGGTCGGGCTCGTAATCCTCTTCTCAAAAAGCCGAACCCACCGGGACAACATGGGGCACGTCGCCGCAAGAAGTCCGATTATGGCCTGCAATTAGAAGAAAAACAAAAGCTCAAAGCCTGCTACGGCATGTTGACAGAAAATCATATCGTTTCTTCGTTCAAAGAAGCTTTGAAAACTCAGGGCAACACTGCTCTTAAGTTTATGCAACGTCTAGAGTGCCGCTTGGACAACGTTGTGTATCGTTTACGCTTTGCACGTACCATTTTTGCTGCTCAACAGCTCGTTTCTCATGGCCATATTTTGGTCAATGGACAAAAAGTTGACCGTCGCTCTTTCTTTGTTCGTCCTGGCATGGAGATCTCTATTCGTGAAAAGTCACGCAAATCAAAAGTGATCTTAGAAGCTATGGAAACAGCAACTCATCAGACTCCTGATTATTTCGAAGTCGACAAAGAGAGCCTTAAAGGTCAAATTAAAATGGAACCAAGCCTCGAGCAAATCGAAGGTGCGTTGCCTATTCCTATTAATATTCCGACTGTGTGCGAATTCTTAGCACACCGTACCTAGTTCGTGTCACAAGCACACTAGCCAAAAACGTCATTGAGAAAATTGCCGCGCCCATTCCTAACTGCATAAGCTGTTGAGTGAAGTGGCGTGGCAAAATCTGATCCTTCTGATAATAACACGTTACTGCTGCTGCTAAAAAAGAGCAGACAAAAAGCTTGAATGCTTGCCCCCATTTAACTTTCTCTTTGGCTGCAAAATAAAGCAGTAAAGCATTGGCAAATGAGCTCACTGTAGTAGCCATAGCTATCGATACAGCTCCTAGCTCCCAAACAAAGACAAATAGAATATTCAGTAAGATATTCAACCCAACGCAAGACATGGAGATGGCAACAGGCACGGCATATTTACTGCGTGCGTAGAAAGGTGAAGCAAAAATCAGGACAAGCGCCATAGGCAAGAGTCCTAAACTATATGCCTGTAAACACGCTGTTGTCTGAAGAGTTCCTGTTGTTGTAAAGGCCCCTCTTCCATAAATCAAATTAATAATAGGCAGGCCTAATGATACCATAGCCGCCGTGACGGGTACCATCCACTCCACTGTCTGTTCAACAGCACTATTCAATAAATAGCGTGTCTTAACACGATCTCCTACAGCACGGGAAATCGCAGGTAACAAAGCACTAGCTATCGACAAGCCAAATAAAGCTAAAGGCAACTGTTGAATACGAATGGAGTACCAAAGATATGCTGGACCTTCTGCATCCGCAATATGAGCAAAAATAGCATCAAGAGCGCTATTAATTTGTGTGGCAGCTACTCCTAATAACCCTAGAGCAAAAGGACGTAAAATCAACGTCAGTTGTTTACGTGGAGTTTTTTGCCTTTTGTCATAGGACATCATGCGACTCACGCGAGGTAACGTAACCATCCACTGCAACATAAAGGCAAATCCTAACACCATGGAAAGATACAACATTGCTTCCGAGGCAGGCAGACTATGCAGCATACAAATGGCTGTAATCCAAGCTAAGTTAAAGAAAAAGGGAGCAATGCTGGGTAAAAAGTAACACCCTTCGCAATTTAAAAAGGAAGTATTGAGGGCATACAAAGAAATAAAGATGATGCCTGGAAATAAAATCATAGTCAATCGCAGGACTTCTGTACTCTGCGTGCCGACAAGCCCGAACAACCACATACTGCCAAATAATGTCTCTGCCAAAATCACAAGAAAAATGAGACAAACGACGACGCCTACCGACAGATCATAGAAAAACCGGGAAGCTTTAGCTACATCTTGTTTTTTTAGCCCTTCAAAATAAGGAACAAATGCGGCATGAAGAGCTCCTTCTCCGAAAATACGACGTAAAAGGTGGGCAAAACGAAAAGCCATCCAAAAGGCTGCAACTGCAGGCTGCGTTCCAAACAGAGAAGCCATGAGTATCTCACGCCCAAGTCCCGAGATCCGACTGAGCATGGTTCCCGAGAAAAACCGCCTCGCTGCCGAGGCCATGGACTGTGAGTTGTCTTCCATCCGTTTTCACCTTTTGGGAATATCATTTGTTTTGCTAGCATTTAACTCCAATGAAAACAAGAGAGAAAATGAAAAATCACTTGCTCATCGGGGCACACACCTCCGCACAGGGTGGAGCCTACCGAGCCTTGCTTGAAGGTCAAAGTATTGGAGCTTCGACAGTTCAGCTGTTTACAGCCAACCAAAAACAGTGGAAAGCAAAGCCTTTAACTGAAGAGGTTATCGATCTTTTTCATCAAACATTAGAAACAACTGGTCTGCAAAAAATTACAAGTCATGCTGGATATTTGATTAATCCCGGATGTCCTAACAAAGAAAACTTACAAAAAAGTCGTGATGCTCTAGAAGCAGAAATTGAACGCTGTTTGGCTTTAGATTTGAGCTTCCTGAATTTCCATCCAGGAGCTGCTCTTACAGACTCTGTAGAAGCGTGCTTAGATCGTATTGTCGAAACGCTTTTAGGTTATCAACATCTTTTAATCGATGATTCTTTACGTTTACTTCTTGAAACAACAGCTGGCCAAGGGTCTTGTGTGGGAAGCTCTTTTGAAGAATTAGCCTATATTTTAGACCGTACCAAACATGTTCTGCCCATGGGCGTGTGTCTTGATACTTGTCATGCTTTTGCTGCTGGTTATGATATCCGCACAACCGCTGGCTGGAAACAGACTCTTGATGAGTTCGATCGCATTATCGGATTAAACCATTTGCATGCTCTACACCTTAATGACTCCATTCATGATTTGGGATCCCGTAAAGATCGCCATGCTCCCTTAGGAGAAGGGAAAATTGGCATGGATTGCTTTATCTTCTTAGTCACTTCTCCACGTACCCGCCACTTACCCATGTATCTTGAGACTCCTGGGGGTCCTCCTTTATGGGATAAAGAAATTGGCATGCTTAAATCTTTTGCACAACGAGGCTCTTCATGAGAACGCGCATTCATACTCTTCATACAGACCCTTCTTTAATTGGGACAATCCTTACCATCAAGGGGTGGGTAAGGACTGTAAGGGATCAAAAAACATTTGCGTTTATTGAACTTAACGATGGTTCATGTTTAGCCAATTTACAAGTCATTGTTCCTTCCGAAGTCAACTTTTCTCAGGTAACAACAGGAGCTGCTATCTCCGTAGTAGGAAAATTGATTGCTAGTCCTGGAAAAAACCAATCTGTAGAACTACAAGCTAACGATTTAGAAATCATCGGTACTTGCCCAGCTGAGGACTATCCTCTACAAAAAAAACGCCACTCTTTTGAATTTTTGCGTACAATTGCCCATTTAAGACCTCGCACAAACACCCTAGGAGCCGTTACACGTGTGCGTAATGAACTAGCCTATGCTACACATCGTTTCTTCCAACAACAAGGTTTTGTATATGTCCATACTCCTATCCTAACATCTTCTGATTGTGAGGGAGCAGGAGAGCTCTTCCGCGTTACAACACTTCAAGCAGGAGAAGAAGATTTAGCCCAAGATTTTTTTGCTCGAGCTGCTTATCTTACTGTCTCAGGACAGCTCAATGGGGAGATCTATGCCTCAGCATTTAAAGATATCTATACCTTTGGTCCAACCTTCCGAGCAGAAAATTCCAACACTTCTCGCCACCTGGCAGAATTTTGGATGATTGAACCTGAAATTGCCTTTGCAGATTTACAAGATGACATGGACTTGGCAGAACGTTATCTAAAATTTATCTTTCAATCTGCCTTGGATAACTGTTCTCATGACATGGCCTTTTTCGATCAATTCATTCAAAAAGGCATTGTGGAACGTTTACAACACATTGTACAAACTCCTTTTGAACGACTGTCTTACACAGAAGTTGTGCGCATTTTAGAAAAAGCCGATCAATCCTTTGAGTTTCCTGTAAAATGGGGATGTGATTTTCAATCCGAACATGAACGCTATCTTTGCGAAAAGTATACAGGCAAACCTACCATTGTTTACGACTATCCAGCCTCTATTAAGCCTTTTTATATGCGCTTGAATAAGGACGGAACAACAGTTGCCAATATGGACGTCTTAGTGCCAGGAGTTGGAGAAATCATTGGTGGGAGCCAAAGAGAGGAACGCTTTGATTTCCTCCAACAACGTATGGAAGCCCAAGGATTAGCACAACAAGACTATTGGTGGTACTTAGATCTGCGTCGTTATGGGAGCACACCACATGCAGGGTTTGGAGCAGGATTCGAACGCCTTGTTCAATTTGTAACGGGCATGGAGAATATCAGAGATGTCATTCCCTTCCCTCGTTACCCAGGCCATATCTCATTCTAGTCAACGCGTAAACAGTGTTGGGTTGCTGATTGCGTGAGCTTTAAAAGTACAGTGCAGGCTTGGAGTGTTTCATGTGCTAAAGGGAAAAAAGCTCTTTGCTGCATGTGTGTTCCATCGTCCTGAACCACAGTTTTCTCGTAAATAATTGCTTTATAAGCCTGTTGAACATGTCCTTCACTTGCTGCTACTTGAATGAGCCGTAATTTCTTTCTAAAGTCCGAAGCATAACGTGGCAATACTGATAGTAGCTCTCCTTGTCTTGCTTTGACCTCATCACAGGCCGTATCAAGAAGGCACAAGATTCCTCCTTCTTGTTTTTGCAAGAAGATATCATTGCTAATATCTGTACTGAACAGATCGCTTTCTTTTATGATCCTACTTTCAATAGTGTGTTGAAGAGCTTCCAACCTGTCTTGTGCCTGTTTAGGATTTCCACTGAATCTAGCTTGATGTTTGATAAGCTCAATTAAAGCCTTGTCACACTCTTGCAACTGTTGACAAGCTTCTTTTAAACTCTGTAAATATAACTTTCTTTCTCGTTCAGCTTCTTTTTCCTCTTTAAAGAGGCTATTCACAATATTGGCTTTCTTATTTTCCTCAAAATTTTTCTCAGCTCTTTCTGTTTTTACCCGAACGGATTGCTCACATTGGATGAGTACAGTTTGAGCTCTGTTACGATCTCCTAACTTTAGATAGAGATCAGCAACAGCAACATGGTGCGCTATATCTTCTTGAGTATAAATTTCAGTTGTACCAGACTTCCGCGAGACTTTGTTTAATACAGTCTCTAATTCACGTGCTACCCATAACGTATCAATCCTGATAGCTGCCTGCAAAATTTCTAACTTTGCTGCTATTTTATCTCGAGCTAAGAAATAAACTTCGTTCATTGCCTTTTGAAGCAAACTCTTTGCCTGTCCTGGAAATATTTTAGCCGTACCTACAGCCAGCGCGAGATAGCCCTGATAGCCGCTCTTTTCACAGCTCTTCTCAGTTTCTTTTAAGGTTGCCTCAGCAGTTTCCATGGAATAAATTTTTAGTTCTATTTCAATTGCCTGGATCCATAATTGCAATTTTTCTAACGAATCTGCCATCTGTAAGATTTCAGATTTAATATTCTCAAGATAAAACAGCTGCCGGTCTTGCTGATTACACGCCGACCACCCTATATTTTCATAAGCAGAAAATAGATCTAGATAAGCTTGAATTTTTTCAGAATGAGAGAAGTAGGCAGGGATTTTTGCTTCTATTTCTTTAAGAATCGGCTGCCAACTGCTATATTGTGGGCGTCCGTGCTGACAAAACAAAGCTAGTAAAGCTCGTATTTTATGAGCACTATCTGGTAAAGCAAGAATGGCATCGCGAATACGAACCAGCCATTTTATCCTTTGCGCCGTAAAAC